>JAFTDL010000128.1 GCA_017454215.1 Lentisphaeria bacterium
CTTTTTTTCGCGTGAAAAAAAGTTTTCCCTTCCCCCCGGGCCCCCCCATCCTTTTCAAAAAAAGCGGAGTGTTTCGGGCGGTGAAGGACAGACCGCCGTTCGCGAAAAGCGGGAGCGGCCGGCTGCCCGTCTGCGCGATCTTCGCCGGAACCGTCACCGGTCCCGGCAGGGAACGAAGCCGAAGCGAAAAAGAAAAGACCGTTCATTTCCGTCCCTCCGAAAAACGTTTCCGGTAAACGACATACGCCGTCGCGCCGCCGAGAAAGAGGATGCCCGTGAGCAGAAACGCGGCGACTTTGTGCAGGGTGTTCAGGCCGGAGATATCGACCAGATATATTTTGCCCAGACAGGCGGCGAAGAGCAGCATGCCCGAGACCCGCAGCGCCCGCAGGTCCCGGCGGATGCCCCACACCAGCAGACCCACCGCGACAACGGCCCACCAGACCGAGAGCCCTCCGTGGCGGAAATCGCGCAGAAGCGCGGACCGTTCGAACGCGCGGAACACCTCGACCGACGTGTAGACGAGCAGAGAAAGTCCGCCGATCCTGAAAAAGAGTCTTTCCGCCTGTTTTCCCACGCCATCCACCGGGCTCCTGCGGAGCATGGCTCCGGCGCAAAGCAGAGCCGATGAAAAGACCCCGCCGAGGAAGAACCGCTGGACCGGGCTCCCCGTGAAGAGGTCGTCTGGATCCGCGGAAGCGGCCATCACGAAGAATGCGGCGGCGAAAGCAAGTTCCCCCAGCACGAGAAGAGTCCGGAGCCTGCTGCGGCAGTAGGCAAAGATCAGCACGGCGGCAAGGACCGACCACCCGCAGGAGATCGCCTCCCGGCTTTCCAGCGCAAGCGGCAGGGCCGCCGCAAGGGAGACGATGGAGCTCGACAGAAACGCGCTCAGGAGTTTCTCCCCGCCCGGCCGTCTGCGGGCAAGATAAAGCCCCTCCCCCATGGTCACGGCGGCAAGCACCACCGCGAATCCCGCCGAAACGAGGCCCTTGTCCGGATCTTTCGCGGCACGGTGGATCATGGCGACGCCGATGGGGAGGGCAAGTCCGCATGAGAAAACGGGCAGAAGCCGCTCCGTCACGCCGTAAACCGCCGTTCTGGGCCGGATGACGCCGATCAGCGAAAAGACGAGAAAGTTCGCCATGACGCAGCCGACGCAGAAAAAGTCCGCCTTGCCTGCAAGACGCGCAAAGCCCGCGCCGATGAGGATGAAACTTGCGAAGAACGCCGTCCACTCCAGCACACGCCAGACCCGGCTCCGCGAACTGATGAGGATCCCCGCCGAAATGAGAACAGTGTAGGCCAGCAGAAAACGCAGATCGCCGCTTTTATCCGACAACATGACGGGCGTAAGATATCCTCCGGCACAGCCGATCAGCGCAACGGGAAGCAGATCGAACTTCACCGCCGTCAGCATCGACACGCAGGTGGTCAGCACCATGACCGCGAACGCCGCCCCGACGGGCAGAAGGTGATAAAGCCTGAAACCCGCGAAGGCCCCCATGTAGAAGGTCACGATCCCCGCCGACAGGATGCCCGCGGCGAGAATGTGAAAGCGCTTGTTCAGCCCCGCCAGCCCCGCGGCGAACATGCCCGCGGCGGAAGCGAAGGTGAGAGTGATGCGGACCGCGGGACTCACGAGATTGTTTTCGATGGAGTATTTGAGGAAGAATCCCACGGCGCAGAGCAGAACGGCGATCCCCGCCCGGATGAGCCACGTGGTCGCGGCGGCGTATTCCCTCGAAACGTCCTCCCGCTGAGTCCCGTAGCAGAACCAGAAGCGGAACTTCTTCCACATTTCATCGTACCGCGACGGCCCGACCGGAAGCTTTTCCGCGGGAACGGCGGTATTCTTCGGTTCCGGCGCGGGGGAAAACACGGGCGCTTCGGCTTTCTCCGGAAGCGGTGCGGGCGGAACGGTTTTCACGGGCGGCGCCGCGGGCGTTTTCTTTTTCTCCCTGCTGTCCGAACCGTCGCGCAGCAGCTTCTCGATGCGGTTGAGTTTCTCCAGGAGAAAGCACATCAGGACGGCCAGTGCACAGATGACGCAGAAATTAAGTTCTTTCATAGGGCATAAGATCCTGTATGTTTTTGTTCGGTCCGGATTTACAATACACTCCCGCAGTCCCGTTGTCAAGGACGGCACTGCCCAAAGTAACGACAAAGGATTTGCGATGCATTGCAAATCCGCTCTTTTGCAAGGCGAGAAAAGACGAGTCGGGAGTTTTGGCAGTGCCGTCTGTCAATGACTGCCAACGACATTTCGCGCAAAAAGCCCGGAAACCGCCGCTTGTTTTTTTGCCTTCGGGTGCTATATTACCTGCGAAGGAGTGCGGCATCATGGATATTCGCGAACGGAAAATACGGCTCTGGCTGGAGAATCCCCCGGAAATGAAGTTCCCGGTCCCCGTCGGTCTGCCGAAATTCTCGAAAAAATCTTTCCGCAATTACGAGGAAATGAATGCCTGGAAGCGCGAATATCTCGCGGAGATCGCCGCCCGCGGCGGGATCAGATGGAAAGACTCCTGAAAAAACTCAACGATGCCGGTGTACATTACGTCGTGATCGGCGGTCAGGCCATGATGCAGCAGGGGATGCCCCGCTTCACGCTGGATTGGGACATTTTCGTTCCCCCGCTGGATCAGGACAATTTCGACAAGATCAACGCGGCCCTCGCCGGTGAACTCGACATGGAACTGGAGAAGCTGGACATCCGAACCGGGGAGGGTTTCGTGCAGACCTTTCAGACCGGCGCGGGGATCATCCAGTTTCACCTCGCGCCGCCGGGCCTGCCGAAATTTTCGGTCGTCGAGGCACGGGCCGTCACATGCGACTACAAAGGGGTCCCCGTCAAGTATCTGTGTCTGGATGATCTTCTGAGTTCCAAACAGACCGTGTGCCGCGACAAGGACGCCGACGATATTCTCTTTC
>JAFTDL010000129.1 GCA_017454215.1 Lentisphaeria bacterium
GACGAGTTACGGGACCCCCGGCCAGCACGGGACGATGCACCTCTTCTCGACGACCAAAACGGCGCCGCACATGCGTCACGCCAACCGGGCCAACTTCTCCTTCGTCGACGGCCACGCCGCGGCGAGGAATTTTCAGGAGTACGGCAACTCGGCCAAGCTGATGTTCGAAGGACAGGCAGCCACTTTCAATTACTACGCGGGCGACGTGCCCGTCATCGAGAGCGCCATCCGCATGATCACGCCGTAGGAAACACGAGGTGCGCCCCATGAAAAGGTCTCTTCTGACCGCCCTGCTGTGCGGAGCGGGCCTGCTCGCCGCCGATACGGTCCTGCCCCTGGACGGGTGGAGCCGGGCCGACCGGGCCGAACTCTCGCGGGAGAACGGCGTTCTGCGTCTCACGGTCACGGGCAAGACGCCCCGGCTGTATTACACGGGGGAAGCGCTCCCAGCCGCCTGCGCCGATACGCTGGAACTGGCCTGTTCCGCCCGGGGTCTGCCCGCGAACGCCGAAGGGAACATCTACTTCCGCGCCGCATCGCAGAAACTCGACGAATCCCGCCGAATCCGCAACTTCCGTTTCATCGGGGACGGGAAACGGCACCTCGTCTTCATCCCCCTCCCCGACAGCTGGAAAAAGAACGGCGAGATCAGCGAGATCCGGCTGGATCTGCCCTATCAGGCTCCTTCGGGCGTCTTCGAACTCCACGGAGCGCGCCTTCTGGCCACGGGAAAGACCGACCGCTGGAACGGCGCCAACAGTTTCACCGGCTGGGACGCCGTCAGGAACGGCTCGGTCCAGTTCGACGGGAAATATCTGCGGATCACGGCGGAGTCCGACGCTCCGCGGCTGGTCAACACCCTGTTCAAAATCGCCGCGGCGGACTACGACAGGTTCGCCTTCCGCTACCGGATCACCGGCGCGGCCAAACCCCTCAGCGGCAGTCTCTTCTTCCACGGTCCGGAGGAGAGGGACTTCACCGAGGCCCGGCGGGTGTCGCTCTACAACTTCAGAACCGACGGCAAGTGGCACACCAACACGGTCAAACTGCCGCCCTCGTGGCTGACGGGCAAATGGATCACGGCCCTCCGCTTCGACCCGGGACTGGCCGCGGGAGCCGTCATGGAGATCGAATTTTTCCGTCTGTACAGGGAGCCGGAGAGCGCCCTGCCTCATCAGGCAGCGTGGCCGGCCGTCAAAGCCGTTCTGCCGGAGAAGAAGAAGGTCGCGCTGCCCGATCCCTACTGGCAGGCGAAACTCGTCTGTGCGCCGGGAGATGACGGCCGGACACCCAAAAGTTTCGCCGTCCGGCGGTGCTTTTCCGTGCCGGGAGACTTGGCCTTCGCTCAATTGCAGATCACGGCGGACGACCGGTATACCCTGTGGATCAACGGCAAAAAGATCGACGACCGCATGCGCAATCACTTCTGGGGCGAGCCCATCTGCTACGACGTCACGGAGCATCTCCTTCCCGGCAGGACCAATGTGATCGCCGTCGTCTACCGCAACATCTCCGGCCCCGGCGGGCTCCTTTTCGAACTGGGCCTGCTGACGAAGGACGGGAAAAAGCATTTCATCGGCTCCGACGCCGGGGCAAAATGCGCCCCCGTTCCCGAGACTGCGGCCTGGCGGGAAGCAAAATTCGACGACGCCTCGTGGCAGAAACCCGCGAAAGTCCTTCCTCCGCCGCCGTGGCCGCCCTGGGCGCGGATCATCGCCTACCTGCCGCTGGAAAAACCCCTGCCCGTGAAACTGCTCTCATCGGACATCCCTCCCGAGGGTGAGGCGGGGAAGACCCTCGACGTGAAACTCACCTGGTCCGGCAGTCCCGTCCCGCCCCGCCGGGCGCGGGTGAGACTGCTCTCCACCCCGTATAAAATCATGCTCTCGGAGCAGACTGTGACCGCGGCGGGGCCGGGCAAAACGCTGACGCTCCCCGTGAAACTGCCCAGCTGGTACGCCCCGACGAAAATGGCCGTGGAGATCGAGATCCCCGGCGAGAAGAAGATCGGCGGGGAATTTCTCTACAACGCGCGTTTCGTGAAGGAAAAAAATCCCCCCGTCACCGTCAGGAAGACCGCCGCGGGCCCGGAGCTTGCGATCGACGGCAAACCGGTCTTCATGCTCTGCGGCAACGTGCACATCAGCGAGCATCAGGAGAACAGCCGTCTCCACGAGGTCCCGGTCAACTTCCGCACGTGCTACATCAGGCCAAACTCCGACCGCAACAGCTGGATCAGGAGCGTCAACGGCGATTACGATTTCGCGATCGTCGACCGTTTCGTCGAGTCGAAACTTGTGATCGACCCCGATGTCAAACTCATCTTCTACGTGGACATGTCCATGCCGCGGTTCCTTGCGGACAAGTTCAGGAACGAGATCACTGCCTACTCTGACGGAGTCCTTGTCCATGACTCGGTGCTCTGCGCCTCCATGGCCTCCGCGAAATTCAGAGACACGGCCAAAAAAGCCCTTGCCGCCCTGATCCGCCACTGCGAGAAAGCCCCTTACGCGGCCAAAGTCGGCGGCTACCTCATCTGCGGCGGAGAGACACTCGAATGGCAGTTCTGGGGAGGCAGGGGCGCATTTTCCGGCAAACGGCTGCCGGACTATTCACCTGCTTTCCAAAAGGCCTTCCGTGAAAAGCACGGCTGCGAATTGCCCGATGCAAAGACCCGCCTGGCGACGGGAGAAAATATGCTTCTGGATCCGGAAAAAGATGAAAAACTCATCGCCGCCAACCGCTTTTATTCCGAAACGGTCGCGGGGACGATCATCGAACTCGCCGCAACGGCGAAAAAAACCATGACCGTTCCCAAACTGGTCGGCATTTACTACGGTTACCACTTTGAATACGCAACAATTCCGTGGCGCGCCCAGATCTCGGGGCACAACGCGGTACGCAAAATACTGGACTCCGGCGTCGTTGACTTCATGCTGTCGCCGCCGAGCTACGCGCTTCGCAATCTGGGGCTTCCCGGCGCGGATATGAAGCCGTATACATCTATCCGCCAGGCAGGCGTACTGCCCATGATCGACGACGATACCCGAACCCACCTGATTCCCGCGGCAGGATGCTACCAGACTGTGACGCCGGAACAGACCCGCGCAGTCATCCGCCGCAACCTGGGCGGCTACCTGTGCCGCGCGGAAGGCGCCTGGTTCCTGCCGCTGGTGGGCGGACGGGAATTCGACTCCGACGAGATCATCTCGGATCTCAGAAAATTCAGGAGCGCCTCGGAATTTCAAATGCGGAAAGGTGATGCCCTGAATGCCGAAGTCGCCGTTGTTGTCGATGAGGACATCTACAATCATCTGCCCTTTTTACGACACGTCGTCGCCTGCGGCACCCGGCAGGGGTACCGGGCAGACGGCACGGTCTGGACGTCAAGAGCCTACTCCGTCCCGCTCACCGGGGAACTGATCACCGCCCAACTCGGACGGCTGCTGTGCAGCGGCGTCCCCTTCGACTGTTTGCTGTCAAGCGATGTGGAAAAGAATATCGGCAAATACAAAGTCTGGCTGTTTCTCGATACTTTCCGGTATGACCGGAAATTTCTGGAGGCCGTGAAAAAACTGCGTTCCGGCCCCGCGATTCTTGCGTGGTTCTATGCCCCCGGCTGGATCAGCGGCAGTTCGTGCGGCACGGAGAATATGGAAAAACTCACAGGATTCAAATTCCGCAGACTTGACGGCCCGGGGTCCCTTCAGGTGGAGCTTTCGCTCCCCGGGGAACGTCATCTGCTGTGCGGCTATCCCGAAACAGCTTCCCCCCGTTTCACGGTGGAATCCCCCGACGCACAGACATACGGATGTTATCACGACACGGGCGAAAACGCCGTTTCCGTGCGCCGGGAGGGGCGGAGCGAAAGCTGGTTTTTCGGCGGGAATCACGTTCCCGCCGAAATGTGGAACCGTTTTTTCCGCCGCTGCGGTATTCATGTCTACAGCGACACTGCCGATCCCCTGTACGCGAACCGGTATTTCGTCTCGATTCACACCGCCGCTCCGGGCCGAAAAACTATCCGGCTTCCCCACAAATCGACCGTCACGGATCTTTTCACGGGAGAAATCGTTGCGAAAAATGCCTCGGAATTTTCTTTCGACGCCAATCTGCACGAAAGCCGGGTGTTTTTTCTGGGAACACCGGATATGCTGAAGACTTCAAATCCCCGCAAATAACATGACATAATGGAATTTCACTCATGATCCACTGTACGAAAAAACAGATCGTCCTCGACGGCCGCCCGGTCCTCGCGGATTTCGGACTCGACGCCTTCGCCAATCTGGACGTGGAACTGGAACTGTCCGCCCCCGCCGAAATGGAGTTTTCCATCGGCGAAGTCCTCCGCGCCGACGGGAAAAGTTTGAAACGGAGACCGGGGGGCTGGCGCATCTTCCGCAGCATGACGAAAAAGTGTCCCGCCGGACGGACGAAATTCCGCTTTCCCATCACGCCCCACAAGTCCCCCTACGAATTCACGGTCTCCGTTCCCCTCCCCGCCGCGGCGGAGACGGAAGTCAGTCCCGTCCGCTCCGTGGAACTCTCCGGCGGCAAAGGCCGGGCGACTCTGACGCGCCGGGAGCTTTTCCACGATTTCGACGACAACGAATCCGCCTTCGAGTGCTCCGACGACAACATCAACCGGCTGTGGGAGTTCGGCAAATACACCATGAAGGCCACCTCCGCCCTGGGCATCTTCATTGACGGCGAACGGGAACGGAAACCCTACGAGGGCGACGCCTACTGGAACCAGCTGGGCTGGTTCTGCAGTTCGACCCGCCGCGCCATCGCCCGGGACACCATTGACTGGCTGGGAAAAAGACCCACGTGGCCCACCGAGTGGCGGCTTCTGGCCCCCCTTCTGGTCCGGGACTATCTGCTGTACACGGGGGACAGGGCCCCCCTCCCCCGGTGGCTTGCGTGGCTGCCCTCCCGTCTGCTGCCGGAGATCACCCATTCCGACGGGCTCCTCTGCGGGAACGGCCGGATCGAGGAACTCAGGGACATCGTCGACTGGCCCCCCGACGAACAGGATCACTACGAGATGGGAAAGGTCAACTTCGTCCCCAACGCCTATCTGGCAAGAGCCCTCGACACCATGGCGGACCTGACGGGAGACGCCTCTTACACCGTCCGCGCCGAAAACGTGCGCGCCCGGCTGCGCAAGACCATGTTCCGCGGCGGTCTGCCGGTGGACAACCCCGAAAGCGCCCACACGGCCCTGCATACCGCCGTCTTTTCACTGTGGGCGGATGTCGCTCCCGCGACGGAGAAGCTGAAGAAACTCATCCGCTCACGGGGCATGGCGTGCAGCGTCTATGCGGCCCATTTTCTGCTCGAAGCGTGTTTCGCCAACGGCATGACCGATCATGCGCTGGCTCTGCTGAAGTCCACGGGACTGCGGTCGTGGAACAACATGCTCGCAAAGGGCGCCACCATGGCCATGGAGGCGTGGGACGACTCCTTCAAGCCCAATCAGGATTGGAACCACCCCTGGGGCGCGGCTCCGGCGAGCATCATCCCCCGCTGTCTCTGCGGTCTGCGTCCCGTCGCGCCTGGATTCGCCCGCTTCGTGTGCGATCCCGCGCCGGCCGGGCTTGACTGGAAACTCCGCCAGCCGACCCCGCAGGGCCCCATCGAAGCGGAAATGCGCAAGGGCGAGCTGAAGATCCGCGCTCCCGAAGGCTGCCGCCGGGTCTGAAGGGCTCCCGCTCTCCGGTTCCTGCTTCGCTTCGATCCCCCGGAAGGCCCTTCTCAACGCCCGGAGGCCGCCCGGTCGGGTACGGGCCAGATGACGGAAACTTCCTTTCCTGAAGGCAGGACGCGGAAGGTGATCTTCCAGTTGCCGGGGAAGGCATTGGCGGGCAGGTCCAGCCGGTACCGGAATTTTCCCGCCGGAGCGGCGGCGTAATGGGTGTCGTCGGTGAGCCGCTTGCGGCCGTCGCGGACCTCCAGCCGCACGGGGACCGTTTCATCGCACCCCGCATCGGCGGTGATGAGACCGTCGGGAGATATCTCCACCTTCGGAGAGGAAAAGTCTTTCGGCAGCAGCAGAAAGAGTTTTCCGCCCGCGCCGGAGATGTCCACAGGGATCTCGGTTTCCCGCTCCTTCACGGCAAAGGGGACCTTTTTGCCCGCGATCACGTCATAGACGGCTCCGGCCTGCCGCCGGACCCGCACCGAACCCTTGACGGGAAGCGCCTTTTCGGCCATGCGCTTCCACGGTCCGAAATAATCGCCGTAGGTCCGTCTGTCGTTGATGACAAAGAGATAGGACCCCCGCATCCTGGCGACGAGGTCGGGACTTGACGAGGAGACCTCGGGCACGAAGTGCGGCGCCAGTTTTCGGTGCAGCTCCTGTCCCAGCGCGACGAGGGCCGCCTTGGCGGCGAGAGGATCCTTTCCGGCGCGGGAAACCTGAGCGATGCGCACCTGCGGCAGTATGGCCGGGGGCGTGGTCCCGTCCGCGACGACGATGCCCCCGCGGAGCTGGAACGCGACGATCTCGCGGAAGATCCTCTCGGTGAGCACGTCGCAGTGGGCGAGGACCAGCACTTTGACCTGAGAAAGTTTGCCGCGCAGGATATCCTCCTCGCAGATCACCCGGGGATCCAGTCCGCCCCACTGCAGGGCCAGATGCAGATCCATGAGCCAGCCGCCCCAGCCGTAGGAGCCGCGCTCGGCCAGCACCGCCGAGGTGAAACTGTGCAGGATCGCCACCTTGCATTCGCCGTCGGGAATGCGTTTCAGGGTGGGGCCGAGGGGATGAACGACCGTCTGCATCACCTTTCTGAAAGCCGGTTCCGTTTCGGGGTTGGTGTACTTGTAGATCGACGCCCCCTTGATCGGCGGGGGATAAAAGGAGCCGTCGCCGTGAAAGATCAGTCCCGACACGCCCCGGGAGATCGACGCCCAGACCGCCTCGACCACCGCGTCGGGAGGCGTGGTGATGTAGGAGGCGTCGGGATTCTTCCTGACCCATTCGGGAACGGGATCGACCTTGACGTTCTTGGGAGCGCACTGACTGCGGTAGCAGATCAGCTGCGTTCCCTGCAGGACCGGACGCCCGTTGGCCACGGCCAGAAGTTCGTCGGCCGCCGCGGCCAGACGCAGAGGATCGGGATTGACATAGGTCCACTGGCCCAGCATATCGGCCTTGCCGCCCACGGCCTGAATGGCGGGCTGCCGGGCGGCGGGAGCGAAATAGGTGAAAAACGGATGCCGGATGTGCCGGTGATAGGCTTCGGAGATCCGCGTGTGCATGGGGTTCCAGCCGTCGCCGTCGGACCAGAACCAGCGGTAGTACACATAGTAGGGGTAGTCCTCTTTGATGATCCGCCCGGCGGGGAATCCGTCGATGGTGGAGTAGAGGATGGTCTTCTTTTCGACCCGGTCGGGGACATCGTAACCGGCAAACCGCCGGAAGGCCCCGGTCTCGTGCTTCGAGAACGACGGCGCCGTGCGGTCGCGGATCTCGGAGTTGAGGTCCAGCATGGTCAGCGCCGGATGCGTGCCGTAGCGCTTCGCGGTCTTTTCGGCGATCTCCGTGAGAAAGCGGATGGCCTCGGGATCGTTGGCGTCGATGTTCATTTTTCTGTTGGTCACGATGGGCTTGCCCTTGCGGGAGATCCGGGGAAAGCGCTTCACCACTGCGGGGAAGTGGCAGATATTGAAGTAATCCATTCGGCGGAAGCCCGAGGCCAGCATGTCGTCCAGTTCCTGAAAGATCGCCGCGGGACGCTTTTTGTCGTCGGGATAAAACAGCACCTTGGCGGCGATGGAGTTGAGTCCGTGGGTGAATCCGGACTCCTGCAGATAACGGTAGCTGTCGCCGTAGCCCCACATGACGACGGTCATTCTGTCATGCTCGACGGGACCGACGCGGTACTCGACCTCCCGGCGGACGCCGCCGAACTCGACAGGGACTTTATAATTTCCCGGCGAGAGGGAGACCGGCACGGATATGTGCAGTATTCTGCTCTGCCCCGGCTCCAGGCCGGAAACGGTCTCGCGGGAGACGTTGCGGACCAGGATCTCCATCTTCGCCCCCTCCTCATTCCGCAGAAACGTCCGGCGTCCCTGCGGGACGATCAGGATCTTTTCCGCCGCGCGCGGGAGAAGGGAGATGCGGTAAATGCGTCCGTCGAAACGGAAGAAGTGTCCCAGCACCCGGTCGCCGATGACGGTGCGGTATTTTGCGGGAGCCAGCGCCCCGCCGGGCAGCACGTCCCGGACCGCGTTGCGCCTGCCGTTGACGAAAAACTTCGCTTCTCCGCTGCCGTTGTAGTCGAATTCGAGGGTATATCTTGCCCCCTTTTCGAAGGGCACGGCGTTGCCGCCGACGTGGGAAGTGGCGTTCCCGAAACCGAGCCACGCGTGGGGGACGAACTTTTTACCGTCTTTCGTGCGCGACAGGCCGATGGTGAATCCGGAATTGTCGATGGCTTTGCCGCCCTTCTTGATGAAAAAGTCGCATTTGTTGTCCCACAGCATGAGGAAGTTCTGCGTGGAGCGGGGCTCGTCGAGAGAAAACTCCGCCGTGAAACGGAAAGCTCCCGGGGGCGTGAGTTCGGGATAGATCTTATCGGCGATGTATCCGCCCGGATTGGTGCGCAGCACGTCGGGCGAATAAAGCGCCCCCTCCTTCACGACGGTCTTGTTCCGGGTCCGGAAAAGAAAATCGGAGCGCGAACAGGGTTTTTCCCGTGAAAAATCCCACACCAGCGCGGACTCCTCCGCGCCCGCGGCGCAGAACAAAAGCGAAAAGACGGACAGAACGAAAATTTTCCGGTTGAACATGATCACACTCTCTCCTGCCGTTGGAAGTTATTTGAGGATATCCAGAAAAACGGGATTGTAAATGCCGCCTTCGTTGCCGGTATTGACGACGCGGACGGCCATGATGTTTTCGGCGTCCCATTTGATCTCGGCGGTCACATCCAGCTGAAAGGGCTGATTCCACGCCGAGGGTCCCTTGTCGCGGCAGCCGATGTAGACGCCGTTGAGCCAGACCCACGCCGCCTCCTCGACGCCGGTGAAATCGAGTTCGGCCGCGTTGCAGTCCGGCTTGGGCGGCGCCTTGAAGCGCACTCTGTACCACGCCGTGCGGCTGCCCTGCCAGTAGCCCGTGCCCCGCTTCTGCCACTTTCCGTCGGGATGATCCGGCTTGAAAAATCCCCGCAGATGCCCGACGCTGCCGTGATCGGGCAGAAAACGCCAGTCGGCGTCGGCCAGCGGGATGCGCTTCACTTTGACGATCTCGAAATCCCAGTCCTTGCGTTCGCAGAGACGGATGTTCTGCCGCCTGAACGGGAAATTGATCCGGTTGGCCTCGCGGGCGACCTCCGGATGCGTCGTTTCGGAAGCGATCTTTTCGAGAAACGCCGTCCGCAGGGCGGGGTCTTTGACCATTCCGGCGCAGACGACGAGGTTCATGCCCTCGGTCAGCCCGGAAGTGCGGATGCGTTTCCGCAACTCCGGCACGGCGGCGTCGCCGCGGCGGAGAAAATACTCGTACACCGCCTTGGCGCGTATCTCGGGATCCTGCGAATCCAGTCCCCGCCGGAGCACCGGAAGGGGATCCTTCGCCTCCCCGAACTCCCTCAGCCACGCCGTCCGCGCGGAAATTTCATCCGCCGCCGCGGCAAAACATCCCGCAAACAGCACCAGACAACAGACAGACAAACGCTTGAACATACCGTCCTCCCCGCTTTGGAAAAAAAACATTGGCGTACTATAGCACATCTCCGTCTGTTTTTCAACGTTCGGAACGCCGGATCCCGCCCGTTTTCCTCTCTCACCGGCGCTGCGGTGCGGCAGGTCGGGGGAACCGCCGCGAAGCCTGCGCGAAATGGGGAAGGACTCGTCCGCTCCGTCCGGACAGAGGAACCGGACGGATGGGTACGGATCATTACGGATCATTACGGAGAAGGGAAAACCGGCCCGCGGAGAAACAGGCCGGACATGAGGAAACACGGGGACATGCAGAACTGCGCAGCCGCGCCTCAAAACACCCCGTTTTTCCTGAAACGGGTGTGGGGTCCGGGGAGAGGGGCGGGGCGCACCCGCTGCCAGATAACAGCGCGTTGCCCTCCGGGGAC
>JAFTDL010000130.1 GCA_017454215.1 Lentisphaeria bacterium
ACCGACGCCAGCATGACCGCCGTGCCGTACGCCGCCGCAAGCAGGAAACGTTCCGCCGCTCCGCCCTCGGATGACCGCGCGGCATTCCACGCCGCCAGCACCGCGACCGAAACGGGGATCGCCGCGAACAGGAAGAACAGCATTTTGCAGAGAAACAGGATCAGCATCTTGAATGGATTTCTTCGTGATCGTAATATTGCCCGGATTCGTTTTATCAAAGTTTATAGTATAGTTTGTCCTGTGCATTTTTCAAGTCGTTTTCTATATTTATCCACGTTTTCACGGATTCCGGCGCGGTTTTTCTCCGCGGATCAGGTTGAAAAAAAGGCATTTCCGTGCTATTGTATCTCACACGAACATTCATTCATCATCCAAACCGAAAGGATTTCACCATGTCCGTTGAACTTGCAAAAGCTTTCTGTGTCCGCCTCATGTCCGACGACGAATTCCGCGATGCCGTCGGCCGCGCATCCACCGCCAAGGAGATCGCCGACCTCGTCGCCGCCAACAACTACACGTTCACCAAGCACGACCTCCTGAAGACCGTCAGCGAGCTCGCGGGCAAGAAGATCGACATGGAGCACCTCTCCGCCATGATCTGCGAGGTCTACGAGGAAGAGATCAAGTCCGGCGACTCCGGCTCCACCGAAGCCGTCGCCGAGTGGCTCGCCGGCCTCCAGTGACATAACCCCATTCTTCCCCGGCGGATCTTCCGATGTCGGCGCGAACGGACGAGGACGGGCATTCTCCGCGGGACGGAGCCGACGAGGCCCCGTTCGATCCCGCTGACTACGCCCGCAATGAAGCGGAACCATCCCCGGGATCCGGCTCCGGGGACGAGGAACTGCGCGCGTCCGGCCCCCGCTGGCTTCAACTGGCGAAAGACCACTGGCTGAAGGCGGTCGGGGGCGTTCTGTTTCTCGCTCTGGTGGCGGATTGTTTTGTCACCAGCCATTCTCTCCAGTGGTTTCTATTTTTCTGCCTGTATCTGCTGGCGGAGATGGTTTTTTCGGAAAGCCGGACCGCGGCGTGGATCTCCTGCTTCATCATGCTCGGGATCCTCTTCTGGGACCATCTTCCTCTCGGTGTTTTCGATGTCCTTTATCTGATGACCGCCGGGCTGATCGTCATTCAACTGTTCGAACGGGCCACGCTTCTGAAAGTGGCGAATCTCCTTTTTCTGGGACTTGCCATCGCCGCGTCGTTTTTTTCTATCCCGATACGTTGACCCGCTTCGTTTTTCATCACGGTTTTTCCGCATTTTTCAGCAAAAAGCGTGTTCATGGGATTGACAAAAACGCGTTTTCGCTGTAATTTACTGTAAATTATCTTCCAAGCCGACAACAACAAACAAAAACAAGGATTTCCCATTATGAAAATGAAATCGAAAGTCTGTATCGCGGCAGGCGCTTCCCTGCTGACACTCGCGGCATTCGCACAGTTCGGCGGCGGCATGCCCGGCGGATTCGGCGGCGGCTTCGGCGGTTTCGGCGGCCCTGCCCGCTCCGCGCTCCCCGAGGGCTTCGTCCCGGCCGAGACCAACATCTACAACTCCGAGTTCCCGGCCGTCAATCCGAAGACCAAACAGGCGTTCTTCCGCATGCAGGCTCCGGGCGCGCAGAAGGTCACGATCTCGCAGGAAGGCAAGACCTACGAGCTGAAGAAGGACCAGAGCGGCTGGTGGTCCGTCACGACGGATCCGCTGGTGGAGGGCTTCCACTATTTCAGCTACACCGTGGACGGCAACAAGGCGTTCGATTTCGGCAGCGGGGCGTTCTACGGCTGCAGCACCGAGATGGCGGGCATCGAGATCCCCGAGGATGAGGCCGAGGCCGCCTACTACCACTTCAATAAGGACATCAAGCACGGCCAGGTGCGCCATTGCCGCTACTGGTCCGAGATGAACGGCCTGGACCGCCACTGCCGCGTGTACACACCCGCCGAATACGAGACGAACCCCGAAAAGCGGTTCCCCGTGCTGTACCTGCTCCACGGCGGCGGCGAGGATGAGTCCGGCTGGGAGGAACAGGGCCGCATGGCGGACATCATGGACAACCTGATCGCCTCCGGCAAGGCCGTCCCGATGATCGTCGTCATGGACAGCGGCAACGTCCGCAACTACGGCGCGGTGCGTCCGCGCGGCGTCCGCGTGACCGACATCTTCGTGAAGGAGCTCAAACCGTGGGTCGACGCCACGTTCCGCACGAAAACCGACCGCGACAACACCGCGATGGCGGGCCTCTCCATGGGCGGCGTGAACACCTGGAACACGATCTTCCCGGACAACATGGACAAGTTCGCCTACATGGGCGG
>JAFTDL010000131.1 GCA_017454215.1 Lentisphaeria bacterium
CTTTTCTCGAAAAGGATGGGGGCCCGGGGGAAGGGAAACCTCTTTTCACGGGAACAGAGGTTTCCCTTCCCCCGGAACCGCCGATCTTTTCGGGGAACAGAGAGAGGTGATCTGACATGAAACGGGAAGGGTTGAAATTCGGCAGGTTCGATTATGCGGCGTTCGCGGCGTTCACGGTGTACTCGCTGTGTTCTCTCGCCGTTCCGCTGATGATCGTTGATATGGGAAGGTGTCTGAATTTTCCTCTTGACGCGGGAGGCATGTCGGCGGGAGGATTCCTGCAGACGGTCCGCAGTGCGTTCATGGTCGTCACGCTGCTTTCGTGCGGTCTTGCGGCGGCATGGATCGGCAAGCGGCTCTCCATCGGCTTCAGCCTGTTTCTCTGCGGGGCGGGGATGCTGGGATGCACCTTCTCGAACTCGTTCACGATGCTCATTCCCGGACTGATCCTCGCGGGGCTGGGCGAAGGCGTCTGCGAGGGGCTCCTCACACCGTTCATTCATGACCTCCATCCCAAGGCCGCCGAACGCTACGTCAATATCGGCCACGCCTTCTGGTCGGTGGGCATTCTCTGCGCGGTGCTGGGCGCGGGCGGTCTGCCGGGACTGGGCTTCTCATGGCGTCACGTGCTCGCCGTTTCGGGTCTCGCCGCCGCCGCGGCCGGAGGACTTTTCATGCGGAAGGGACACCGGGAACCCCGTCGGCACGGCGATATCCCGACCCGGCGGAAACAGACGCGGGACATCCTGAAAGAGCCCCGGTTCTGGCTGTTCTCGGCGGGAATGTTCTTCGGCGCGGGAGCGGAATTCGGCCTCACCTTCTGGTCGGCGGCCTTCATGGAGCTTACCTTCGGGACCGGAGCCTTCGTTTCCGGACTGGGCACGGGAGCCATCGCCGCGGGCATGTTCTGCGGCAGGACCGTCTTCGGTTATCTGGCCAGACCGGGAAATCTCACGAAGATCCTCCTCGCTTCCTCGGCGGGGACCATCCCGCTCACGCTGACCCTCGCCTGCCTCAAACCGGGAGTTCTGCCCGGTGCGGCGCTCTTTTCCCTGCTCTTTTTTCTGCTCTTTCTCTGCGGCATCGGCATCGCTCCCTACTGGCCCACACTGCAGGTCCTCGGCGCGCAGCGGCTGAAACACTGTGATCCGACGCTGCTGTACATCTGTTTTTCGGCCGCGGGCATTCCCGGATGCGGTTTCTTTTCGTGGCTCATGGGCAAGGCGGGCGACAGTTTCGGCACCACGGGAACGCTCCTCGTCGTTCCGGCGTGTCTCGTCGTCTTTTTCCTCATAGTTCTGTTTTCCGCGCGTGTCGGTGAAAGGAGCGGCCCGTACCGCGCAGACGAGTAACGGGCCGCTCCCGCTGTTCGCGCGCGGCGGATCGCTCTTCTCCGCCCGTCCTTCCCGACCTTTATCGGGAACGGAGCGTTCCTCATCGGGACTCCGCGGCGAGTTTGCCGCACGCCGCCCCGGCAGACGCTCGGTTCCGGCGGCGGAACACGGCAGGGGACATTCCCATCCGGGCAGAAAAGACCTTCGAGAAATAATGCGCGGATCTCATGCCGCACTCGGAGGAGATCCGGGCCAGGGAGAGATCCGTTCCGGTCAACAGTCCGGCGGCCTTTTTCAGCCGGCAGTCCGTGATGTACTGCTTCACGCTGCATCCGCACCGCCTCCTGAAAGCCCGGCTGAAGCTGCTGCGGTCCATCCCGTACAGGTCCGCCAGCGACGACACGGTCAAAGCGGCGTTGCCGCAGTTGCCGTCGATGTATTCCTCCGCTCCGGCAAGGGAGGGATTTACCCGCTCTGCGGCGCGGGATGCCTCCACCATGGTGAGGATTTTGAACGCATCGGCAAGCGCCTTCATACGCTTTTCGACGGACTCGGCTTCCAAATCGCTGCGGACGCTCCGGAAGAGATGCAGCGGACACAGACCGGCCGGGTTGAGACCGGGAGCGATCCCCAGCATGGCGAAGAGCTCTCCGCACCCGGGCCCGGAGAGGGTCAGCCAGCAGTAATGAAAGGTGCAGAGAGGATAATAGTCGTGCGTCGTGCCGGGCGGATAATACCACACCGTTCCGGGCCGAAGATCGTGCGGCCGACCGTCAAGAATGAATGCTCCCCGACCGCTCACCGGCCAGAAAAGCTCCGCAAAACCGGGTGTTTTTATGCGCTCCCTGTCGGGAGGAACAAGGCGAAACTCCCCGCAGCTTCTCACAAAAAGACGGGATCCGGCGCCGAAAAAGAATCCTGTATCACGGCTGGACTCACCTGTCACAATATCGCCCGATTTCGTCACATTTCGACCCTTTCAAAACGGCACACCGCGTGCTATATTTTCTGCGTTCAACGATAATATAGCGCGGCGACAGCCTTTTGCAAACGGCGGAGCGCAGGAGGACTTCCGGCCGAAAGTGAATGCCGCGGGCGATATCGGCATCGGTGTTTTTACGGGATCATGGGGCAATAATGATGAAAAGAATATTTTTGGCGCTTTGCCTGACCGCGTGTCTGCGCGTTCCCGGCGCGGAAAAGATCTGGAGTCTTGAAGGACAGGATCTCGAGGTGGAATTTGCTCTCCGCGTCGGAGAAAAACTCGAACCGAAAATCTATCCTCTGCTCAGTGCGACCCGCCGCAAAACCGTGTTCGGCGCAGTGCTGCGAAAGTACGCGGGCAAGCGCCCGCTGCTCTTCAACACGGCCCGTTTTTTCGAGGACGGAAAACCTTTCGTCACCGAATTCTTCCACGATTTCGAGCCGGACCGGACTTATGTTCTCAAAGTCCGCTATGCGGGCGGCAAGGCCGAGCTTTTTCTCGACGGGAAGCTGATGAAAAGCCGTCCGTTCAGCGGCAAATTCGCGCCGGGCGAGCTGAAAAACACCTCCAGGCCTCCCGTCACGACCGAGATAAAAAGCGTCAAGGGGGCGTCGGAAAAACAAAATTCTCCTCCCGACGCGGCCGTTTCCTCCGGCATGCCGTGGCGGATCACCGGAAGCGGTCTGGACGTGAGACCCGCCGGAAAGGGACGGTATCTGGTCACCTTCGCGGGGCGGGGGCAGCGGGGGGTCCTGTGGTCGACGAAAAAGGTCTCCCCCGCCCGGGACGGGGAGCACGTGCGCGTGAGCGGCCGGTACAAGGTGCTCGACAGCATGTACGGCAGCATGTTCCGCATGCGCATCAACGACGCGCCGCACCGCCCGGTGCTGACCATGTCCGGCGACCGTTTTCACGACGCGTGGACCCAAACGAAACCGGCGGATCGGCCCGACCGTTTTGATTTTTCCGTTCCGGCCCGCAAGGGAGGCGTCTACGCACTCAACATCGAATTCTACGGCAATCCCCAGAAATGGCTCATCGACGACGTGGAGATCAAAAGCACGAAGATCGTCCGGCAGGGACGTCCGCCGCGCGAGCCGGAGGACCGTTCCTTCGATCCGGCCCGGGTCTCGGCATCCCTCGGCGCGATGAAACCGGTCACCTTCAAGCTGGTCCGCCGGGCGGGACGGATGGAGCTTC
>JAFTDL010000132.1 GCA_017454215.1 Lentisphaeria bacterium
GGATTCGCTGTCGCCGGAGAACCTCGTCAAATGGGGCAGCATCTCTCCGGAAATGCTCGAGCGCCTGAAGACGCTGGTGCGGAAGCGGAAAAACATCCTCGTCTGCGGCGCGACCTCGTCGGGCAAGACCTCCATTCTGAACGTCCTGAGCTCGTTCATCGACCCCGCCGACCGCATCCTGACGATCGAGGACGCCGCCGAACTGCAGCTGCGCCAGCCGCATCTGGTGCCGTTCGAGACCCGGCGTCCGGACAAGGACGGCAAGGGCGAAGTGACGTTCCGCGATCTCCTGCATTCGGCACTGCGTCTGCGCCCGGACCGGATCATCCTCGGCGAGATCCGCGGCGGCGAGGCGCTGGACCTCCTGCAGGCGATGAACACCGGCCACTCCGGCTCGATGTCCACGATCCACGCCAACAACGCCCACGACAGTCTCCTCCGGCTGGAGACCTGCGTGATGTACGCCGGGTTCGACCTGCCGCTGGCGGCGATCCGCAATCAGGTGGTGGCGGCGCTGAATTACGTCGTCCACACCGGCCGACTCGAGGACGGCAGCCGCAAAGTGCTGGGGCTGAGCCGGGTCCTGCCGCTCGACCACGGCGAATATCAGCTTGCCGAAGAGTGGGCGTGGGTGCGGACCGGCACCGACGAAAACGGCAAGTTCACGGGTGAATTCCGCTGTCTCGAAAACTCGAACGTTTCACAATAAGGAGGATGAAATGAAAAAGAGTCTCTTTTCCGCCGGGTCCGCCGCCGCGCTTCTGCTGCTGGCGGGCTGTGCCAACCACCTCGAAGACGTGACCAAGGAAACGCCGGAGAACATCCGTACCGTCCTCGGCACGCAGTACGTCCTTACGATGGACAAGGAGATCCCGGACGGCGCGTCGTTCAAGGTGACGCTCGAACAGGTCGAGAACACCAAGGTCGAAGTCAATCAGGTCCGCAAGATCTCCGCGCGCTACACGCCGTACGAAGGGTGGCGGGAGTCGTACGAATTCCTCGCCGGGCTCGGGCTTTTCCCGGTGGCGGTCGTTTCCAACGTCGTCAGCGTGTTTTCGTTCGGCATGTTCCCCTTCTCCTGGTCCGCCGAGGTGACCAAGCTTTCGTTCGACGGCATGAACCCGTGCATGAACTTCGAATCCGAGGAGCGCGTCGAGGAGATCCCGGTGAAAGTCGAACCGACGCGGGTGGACTCCTACACGGAGACCAAGCGTCTGCCGCTCGGGAACGAGACCCTGATCGTCAGGCCGGATTCCGACACGTCGTGGAAGGTGCGCACCAACCAGTTCGGTCAGGCGGAGATCGTCCTGCTCTCGATCGACCCGGAAAAGTCCGCCGCGCTGGATTCCCGGCATCTGGATATTTACCTCGAGAGCAAGAACGTCAAGTGCAAATCCATCCCGATGAGCCGCCGTCTCCTGTCCCGCCTCTCGCAGGCGCGTCAGGCGATGCTCAAGTATTTCGCCGCTCCGTCCGGGGCGGCGCTGGCCGGCTGCATCAAGCAGCTCGAATCGCTGTCGTTCGAGACGCTCGCATTCCAGCTTGAAGAAACCGAACTGAAGAAGCATCCGGATTTCCGGGCGGGGTTCGATCAGGCGGTCAAATGACCGGTCTGCGGGAATCTCTCTCCGACGGGCGCGGCTCCATGCTCATGGAGTACGTGCTCGTCGTGGCGATCGTGCTCCTGGGCGGGTCGCTCGCCACGGGCGACGCCGGGACCACGCTGCTCGAAATGGCGGGCGTGCCGATCGGCGAGGAGGACCGGTTCGGCCTCTTCGGCAACTACGCGGTGGACTGGTTCCGGCGGCTCATGTGGATGGTCGCCCAGCCCTTCCCGTAGTGCTTCGCCGAAAAGGTTTGGCATTTGCTGAAAAAATGACGGATTCTTTGCAAAGGGGGAAGGAAAGACCTTTTGAGGAAAGGTCCTTTCCTTCCCCCTCTGCACACCCTCATCTTTTCCCAAACCTTTTTGCGTACGCTTTTTCTTTTTGTGCTGCGCCCAGAAAAGAAAAAGCGAACAAAAAAGGTGGGAAAAAGCGGAACGAACACTTTTGCGGACACGACACTTTTTGACAACCGAAGGAGGTCTTCCATGAGCACACCCGCGCGGCTCCATGTCATCCTCGCCCGGCGGGGCGCTTCCGCCGTCGTGTTCCGGCGCGGGCCGTCGGACAAGGTCGCCGTCCTCGGCTGGGATCGGAAAAAGGACGAATTCACGCTCGGACAATGGTTCCGCGGGCACATCTACCCCCGGCGGTGCGACCTTTCGCCCGACGGGAGATTTCTGATTTACTTCGCGGCGAAATACGGGCGCGGAAGCCCGGTCGACAAGCGCATCTCCGAGGAAATGGAGAAACGCTTCGGCATGAAATGGTGGCGCATCCCGACCGATCAGTGGCGGAGCTTCCGTAAGGAGCTTCAGACTCGCCTTGCCAAAGAGTTCCGGCAAATGACGCGCGACCGGGACTACAGCGACCGGAGCTGGACGGCGATCTCCCGCGCGCCGTACCTGAAGGCGCTGTCGCTGTGGTGGAACGGGACCGGCTGGAACGGCGGCGGGCTGTTTCTGAATGACCGGGATTTCTGCCTGAACCGGCCGCCGGAATGGATCGCGCCGACGCTCCCCGGCACGGTGTCGGGCCGGTTCCGCGAACTCCCGCCCGGCGACGAGCTCGTGCGCGAGGCGGGGTGGGGGTGCTGTCAGGGAGAGTGTCCGCAGGTGTATTTCCCTCGGCTGATCCGGGACGGCTGGCGCGAGGTCCCCGGCGACGACGCGGTCGAATGGGCGGTCTTCGAAAAACCGCTCCCGCACGGGGCCGTGCTGCGCAAGAGCTTCCCGCAGACCGAGCACGGAAACCGCGAAGTCTACTGGGAGACGCACCGGCTGCTCGACAAGGAGGGCTCGCTTCTGCGGGACGGTGCGGACTGGGAATGGGCGGATCACGACGCGTACCGGCGGCGCATCGTCTATGCGGAAAAGGGCGCGCTGTACGCCGTCGACCCGAAAACGCCGGACCGGAACACGATGCTTCACGACTTCAATGATATGTGCTTCCGGCGGACCAGTGCCCCGTACTGAACTTTTTCGGGCGTGGGGAATCACGAAAATCCGTTTTTTTCCGTTTGGCGGCTTGCATTTTCGGGCTTTCGGCGTTATAGTAATGGATGCGTGGCGGGTTAGCTCAGTTGGTTAGAGCGTCGGAATCATAATCCGCAGGTCCCTGGTTCGAGTCCTGGACCCGCTACCATTTTCGAATTGCGCCGCTCCGGCCGGAGCGGTTTTTTTCTGTACGTGAAAGACGCGGCCATTCGAGCGCGGCGGCGGGGCTTCCGACCGGCAAAAACGGATTTCGGACGAAAAAACTTCGGAAACGGGCTTGCATTTTTCCGGTTCGGGTGTATTGTAAAGATATTGACGTGCACCCGTAGCTCAGTTGGTAGAGCAGATGACTCTTAATCATCGGGTCCTGGGTTCGAATCCCTGCGGGTGTACCATTTGAAATCGCAGCCAAGCTTGAACGCTTGGCTGTTTTTTTATCTTTTTTCGGGGCGGAAAAACGGGGACGTGACACTTGGCGGCGTGTTTTGAAACGCCGGTACGGAAAGGGCGTCAGGTATCGCGAAGTACCACTCGAAAATCTTCGCACGCCCCCTCTTTCTCTTCTTTTGGCTCCCCGCGATACCGGAAACTGACGGACTGTTGACGGCGATTTATTTTATTCCATAGAACTTTCGCAGGAGATTTTTCTATGGCAAACTCAAAATCGCTTCGTCTGGCAGTCGGATCCATCTTTTCCAAAGGGCCCGGCAAGATCTATTTTTACCGTTATCAAATCGAGGGGCGGAGGAAAACCGTTTCCCTTCAAACCGCCAATCGCGCCGAAGCGCTCAAAAAGGCCCGGGAATTGGTTCCGGTCGTCAAGGCATCCACACCGGAAATTGTCGCCGCACATGTGGAGTTTGCCAAGGGCTTCAAGGAAGCAGAGCGCAATCTGTGCGTTTCCGACATCTGGGATTATTATTCCCGGCATCCGGAACGGGCCATTCCCGCCACGATCCATGAAAAGCTCCAATATCAGGCGAGTTTACAGGAGTTTCTTGACTTTCTGAACGACCCGCTTCGGGAGGTGCGCGCCATCACTCATCAAACTCCCTTCAGGAAGAAAAGTTGTTTGGCGAGCTTGATCTTTCCATATCAGAACAGGATTGGGATGCGTGGGGTCCGGAAAAATACGATTACGAAAAAGAACTGAATTTCGACCCGAGAACCGGCAGGCCCTTCCTGCCGGAACTCAAGAAAACCCCTTCCCTTGCGCAGAAAATTCAAGACAACCTTCCATACGGCTTAACTTCCCGCACGTGCTTCCCGGGGCTTGACGGTACCACGACGGGGATTGGGAAACGCCCCGTCTAATCCACAAAAATCAAAGATATTCCACCATCTCGCGGGAGAAACGCACTTGCAATATCCTATGCATAGGAGTATTTTATCCGAAAAGGAGTTTACACTTCATGGGCGTGCCGATCCCCGATACACCGAAAACACTGCTGGAAAAGCTGCGCGACGGCGATGAGATTTCCCAGTCCGAGTTTTACACTCTCTACCGGGAAATGATCGTCTCGCTCGGTACGCTGAAGGGCTTGAACAGTGCGGAGTGCGACGATCTGGTGCAGGAGGTGATGATCCTCTTTTTCGACAAAGCGCGCGAGTTTCATTTTCAGCCGGAAAAAGCGCATTTCCGCACTTGGTTCAGCAAAATCATCCACGGGAAAATTGTTGACCTTCTTCGGAAACGGAAGTCCGCGCTTCCCGAAGAAATGCTGGAATCCGTTCCCGCTGAAGCCGAAGCACCGGACCGGCTGTTCGATCTGGCCTGTCAGGCGGAACTCCGCAGGTTCTATCTTCAGGAAGCCTTGCAGCGGCTGAAGGTGCGGATCGAACCGGAAAACTACCGGATCTTCGAGTATTATGTATTGAAAAACCATTCCGCACCCGACACGATGCGCCTATTCGGGATTTCCCGCAATCAGCTGGATAAAAACAAATCCCGGACGCTGGCCATCCTGAAAGAGATCGTCGCGGAAATGCGGCGGGACGATCCGGAAATGGAGCTGGATTTTGACTGAATTTCATGCGGGCGACAGCATCGCCGGATATACGGTCATCGGCCTTTGCGGACGCGGCGCTTACGGCGAGGTCTACCGCGTCACCGATTCTCTCGGCACGGAGCTTGCGCTGAAACTCCTGCCGTCGGGAAAAGCCGCCGAGCGGGAAATCGACGCGTTGATCCGATTCCGCGCCTGCCGTCATCCGAACTTGCTGACAATCCTGCATGTGGGTGAACTCCCGGGCGGGCGGGTTTGCTACACCATGGACTTGGCCGATCCGCAGAAGGACACGCCTGAATACTCTCCGGATACCCTCTCTGCCCGGATGACGCGGCACTCGGTTGCACCGGAAGAGGCCGAAAAAATCCTCCGGGAACTGCTCGCCGGGCTGAGCGAACTTCACCGGGCGCATCTGCTGCACCGCGACATCAAGCCGGCCAATATCCTCTTCATCCATGGTCGGGCGGTGCTGGCGGACATCGGTCTGGTGACGCCCGACGCGTCCGCAAGTCTGATCGGAACGCCCGATTATCTGCCGCCGGAACTTCTGAAAAATCACCGGACGATGACTGCTGCGGACGATTGTTACGCGCTGGGGCTGGTCCTCTACTGCATGCTGACGGGGGAACCGCCGAAGCGTTTCCCGAGTGTCCCGAAAACCTTGCGCGAACCTTCCGCATTGCGTCTGTTGAAGATTTCGGAAAAAGCCTGTACTTCGCCCGGTTTTCCGGACGCGGCCGCATTTCTGGAAGAGCTGGATCGACCGGTTGGATCCGGCAAAAAACGCGGCGCGTGGAAATGGATTGCCATCGGAACGGGAGCAATCCTCGCCGTCCTTGCCGCCTTTGCCGTTTGGCGATTTGCGGTCATGCCGGGAGAGACTTACACGCCGGGAAACACCGCAATTCTGCACAAAACACCGCCTTTGACAAACTCCGATCCGTACGTTTCTTTCCCCCGTACTTACCAATGGGGGAGTTCGATTGATGCGCCCAAACTGGAGGAGGCCCGCCCCGCCGCGCCCTCGCCGGTCGTCTATGCGCCGGAAGTTGCCGCATTGCTCAAAAAATACCAGCTTACCGAAGCGGAGAAGACGGAACGGGAGCGCCGTCTGGCTCCTTTCCGGAAATTTGAAGCAGCTGAGGATGTCCGGCTTCGGCAACAGA
>JAFTDL010000133.1 GCA_017454215.1 Lentisphaeria bacterium
ACCGGCTTCGGTCAGTTTTTTCGCCTGATAGTCGTCGAACAGCCGCTTGAACCGGATCATGTATTCGGTCCACAGCACGAGGTCGGCGCGGAGGGGATCGCCGGGCGCCTTGGCCGCAAGGGCCTGCGCACGCCGGTAAAGTTCCTGATAATCCTCCGTTTTCGAGCGCCGCAGAAGGGCGCGGGGATAGGGGATATGGCAGTGCCCCGTATTCATGACCAGCTGTTTCACTTTGCGGTAGAACTCCTTCGCCTCCTCCGCGTCGGCGCAGAAGAGCCGCTCGAACAGGAGAGAAATGCAGGAGTTTTCCTCCTCCCCGCGGGCGGCCCGCGCCATCCGGTTGTAGTTCATGCCGTAAACGCTCCAGTGGGAAACGTGGAACTGGGTCGTGAGCCCGTCGATGCGGTTGTCGGCGTACCACCGTATCTCGCGGAACATTTCGCGGAAATGGATCATCGGCAGCATGAGATAGAAATTGACGCCCATGTAGTACTCGTAGATGCTGATCCTGCCGCCGCGTTTGACGGCGGCCCAGCGGCGGATGTCCTCCGCGTAGCGGGAGTTGATCGGACAGTCGGGATCGTCGATGGCGTGATTGATGCATCTCCAGTAGACCGCCACGCCGACGTCCATGCCCTTTTCGAGCGTCATGCCGGGCGACGGGGAGCAGTAGTTGATGTACGCGCCGAATCCCACCGAGAGATCGGGCCGGACCGCACGGAGACGGGCGGCGACGTCACGGACCAGATCGTGATAGATACGGTCCGCCTTGTAAACGTGTTCAGAGAGACTGTAGAAGTCGCCTTTTTTCGATTTGTCGTAAAAGCCGGAGCACCGGGGACATTCGCACCAGCCGAAGCCGTCGTTGGGCGTCAGGGGAATGCTCTTCACCTCCGGATGTTCGTCGCAATAGGCGATGATGTTCTTCACCATCTCGGCGCGCAGTTCCGGATTCGTCGTGCAGAGCTGTTCGCTCAGCAGAAGGTCCGATTTGCCATCGGAGGGCCGGATCCGTCTGCCGCCGATCTCGGCGAAAAACTCGGGATGGGTCTTTGCGTATTTCTCCGCGGGGATCCAGTAGCTGAAATTGTGGCCGCCGCCGGAGACGGCAATACCGCGGACGGCCGCTTCCTCCTTGAGTTCGCCGGAGAGGCCGTCGTAATATTTCGTCCAGGTCCCGAGGTGGTTGAGCTTGTTTTTTGCCATCCAGTCGAAGAGATCGAACGCGTCTTTGTCGAAGGGGAATTCCTGGACCAGTCCGCGGATCGCCAGCAGGGGTTTCCGGGCGGGGGCAACGACGCCGTCCTCGGGCAGGACCGCGACCCGGGAACGGTCGAACCGGTCCCGTCCGGGCTCGAAGAAGAACCAGCCGCAGAACCGTTCCGCCAGATCGTAGACGCCGTAAAGCAGTTCGACGGAGTCCGGTCCCGCGATGACGGTCCTTCCCTTTTCCCGGCGGATCTCGAAGGAGGGGAGTCCCGGCTCCCGCCGCAGTTCCGCATCAAGTCCGTATTTTCGCAATTCCCGCCGGGCGAGTTCGAGCGTTCTGTCCGTCATGCTGTCCTCCATTTCGACCAAATTCTCCGAAGCACCGGTCATAATGTAGTGCCGTCACCCGGATTTTTCAATAGCCGGACGTCAGCCGGACGATCCCCGCCGGGTTTCAGCCTGCCGCTGCGAGCCCTGCCCAAGTGAGCGGCGGCCGCTCCTCCGGAATGTACCGCACGGGCCGGCAGCACCGGCGGGACGGTCCCGCGGAGCCGACGGGGGAATGCGCTCTTTCATAGCCGGATCCATGCTCTGCCGCATCCGGCGCGAAACAACTTCGGGCATGCTGTCCGGTCCCCTTGACGGGCATGCCGTCCGCTCCCCTTGACAAAACAAGTTTCAGGCGTTACATTATAACTGGACTGGGGTGGACTGGACCGCAACAAAAATAAATCTTCTGACGAAGGAAAAACCATGACGCCCCACGAGCGGAAAACATTTGCCGATCAGCTGGCGGACTCTCTGCGCAGCGCCATCGGGAACGGACAGTTCGCGCCGGGAAGCAAGCTGCCGGGCGAGCGCAAACTCTCGACCTATTACGGCGTCTGCCGGGCCACGGTCGTCGCCGCTTTGGAAAAGCTCGAACAGGAAAATCTCATAAAAAAGATCCCCGCCCGGGGGAATTTCGTGCAGAACAGCACAATTCCTCCCCGTATTCTGGTCATCTGGGCGGGGGAGGAATTCGGCAAGGCGAACAACTTGGAAAACACCTTCTCGTTTTTCGAGTTCTACAACGGCATCCTCCGCGAAGCGGCCGCCTGCAATGCGGAGATCTCCACGACCTGCATTCCCGGAACGATCCCAGAAAAGGATCTGAAACGCCGCATCGAAAAGATGGCTTCCTTCGACTCGATCATATTTCCGAATATCGAACTTGCGCGTCTGTGGCAGCCGTTCTGCGGACGGAAGACCCTGGTCACCCGGGCGTCGTTCATCGAACCGCCCTCCGGCGGAAACGACGGCGGACTCTCTATCCTCTCCGCGGACTACACCCTTGCCTTCGACGGTTTTTCCGACAGGCTCCGCCGGGCGGGATGGCGCGAATTCACAGTCCTGACCCCCGTCGGCGGCGACTGGTTCAAAGAACGGGAAAAGGCCATCTGCTCCGCCGCGGGAAGGATCGGGATAGAGGCCGTCGCGGTCCGCTGCAGCCCCGGGGATTTCGCCGGTATGCTGCCGGACATGAAAGGAAAATTCATCTTTCTCAACAGCACGGATGCCGTGAATATGTTTTATCATGCCTGCATGCTGACCGGCCTCCTGCCCGGAAAGGATATCGCACTGGCCACCATGTGTTCCGGTGAAACACTCTCTTCGCTGATCCCGCCGCCCTCCTATATAAGGATCCCCCATTACGAGATCGGCAGGAAAGCTTTTCGGATCGCATGGAAACGGACCGCGCCCCGGTTCGTCGCAGTTCCCGTGGAATTTGTCGAAACGTCAACCTGCCTCACAAACAACCGCAGGAAAGGAAAATGATGAAAATGTGCAGTCGCTGTCGCAATGCCCTCCGCCGGAGAACGAAATTCACATTGATAGAACTTCTTGTCGTCATATCCATCATTGCGGTCCTTGCGGCGATGCTGATGCCGGCCCTGAGTACGGCACGAATGCGGGGTCAGCAGGCGTCCTGCAGTTCGAATCTCAGGCAGATCGGAAATTACGCCGCGTTTTACTGCACCGCCAATGACGACTTCATTCCCCCCGCTTACTGGGATAATACGGGAACATGGTACGATCTTCTTCTGGATGCCGGACGAATCGACGCCGTGAAAGTCAAAAGCGGCAGGATGTACCGGTGTCCGGGGGATGCGAATCCGAAGATACTTTCGAATGTCACCGTCGACATCGGCCGGCGCTTTCTGGATGCCCACGCCGATTGGAAGATGAGTTACCGGTACAACCGGGCCGCCGGCTATTTCGCGGGCGGTGTGCTTTACAAAAACGGCCTCAAGCTGAACCGGATCCCCAACCCGAGCCGCTCGCTTCTCGCGTGGGACGGTCATCCGACTGCGGACACCGATTACACCTGCATGGCCGACGTGGGAAAACTGACGGCGAGCCGTTTTATCGACATGACGGCGAACAACCGCTACTGCGCCTACCGGCACAACGAACGGGACAATTTTCTGATGCTGGGGGGAAATGTGATCTGCGACCGGAGTTTCGAATTGAATGCCAAGGGTTACACCACTCTTGTCGAGAGATGAACACGGAGCCGGAAATGAAAAGACATGTCCTTTCGATCCTGATGTTTTTCATCGCAAGTCTGCCCCTTGCCGCGGGAGAGCATTTCTACGCGGGCGTATACGTCTACGATTACCAGTTCTCCCGGACGGCAAAGAGCCGGGGCGAGGACCTGAACACTTTTGTCGACAGGCATTTCGGCATTCTGAAAAAAAACCGCATCGATCTCGTCCATTTGAGCGTCGCCGACCGCGGCAAATTCGAATCGGTCTTTCTGCCGGCTCTGCGGAAGCACGGCATAAAAGCCATGCTGCAGCTGGATTTCGCTTATTTTCAGAATTCCCGCACCGATGCCGAGTTGAAAAAGATGGCGAAAAAAGCGGCCGACTTCATGAAAAAATACAAGGGCGATCCCAATATCATCGCTTTTTCCGTCAAGGAGGAGATCGCGCCCGCCGAAGTCGGACGTCTGGCGGATTATCAGAAAATGATCCGCTGTCTGGAAAAAGATGCGCCGTTTTTTCTCACGCACAGCGATCTGAAATCGGTACGCTGCGCCGAATTGCCGCGTCAGGCCGTCTGCGGCACTGACCGCTATGCGTTCTGGTGGGACGGTTTCCGGGCGTCCCCGGCGTATTCACTGAAATGGCTTCGCGAACAGGCGGCATTGTTTTCGGCGGCGGCCGCCTCGCGGGGCGACGGCGATTTTCTCTGGGTGATCACCCAGGGAGGTTTTCTGCACGCCTACACGAAAGATGAGCTCGACAGACGGTTCCCGGGCAAAAAGGGGGAACTGATCCGGCATTACGCGGAGAAACGTCTGATGGGATGGTTCACGGACAACGGCGTCTACATGTGCTGGAAATATTACAGACTCCCGCAGAATTGTCTCAAAGCCGCCGTCTGGAGCGGCGTTCTCGAAGGGGCGGGATATGTCCTGATATGGAGTTATGCTCCGCTGCGGAAGGATGAAGAAAAACTCTCTCCCGCGGAACTGATGCACACGCGGATGAAACGGCGCAACGGAAATCGCGGGAGCGCAGCCTTC
>JAFTDL010000134.1 GCA_017454215.1 Lentisphaeria bacterium
CAGGCTACGCCGATCTCGCCTTGACAACCGACTTCCGCTCCCGATATCGAACCGTTCTGCTTCACCAACAGACCGATCAGACCGGCAGCAGCCAAGGCATGCAGCAGGTCCGCATGTGAACAACGAACCGTTTCCCGACAGTAACGCAATACCGCCGGGAGCACCCCGCACGAGCCGCAGGTCGGAGCAGTCACCACCACTCCGCACGAGGCATTTTCTTCACCGGTCGCATAAGCGTAGGCGGCCAACAATCCGGTGCGGCGCATGCCACTGCGCTGTGCCTTCGCCTTCAGAAAAACCTCCCGCGCCCTTCGCCCCAGATGCAGTTCGCCCGGCAAAACTCCTTCCTTGCCGAGTCCGACATTCAGGCTGTGCATCATCTGCTCCAGTACGGTGTCCAGATAGTTCCATATCTCCGGCCCTTCGCAACGCTCCGCCAACTGCCAGAGCGGTATGCCCTCGGATTGACAGTACTTCAAAATCCTGGCCATGTTCTCGAACGGATAAACCTCCGGGGGATCCGCCGGGGAGTTTTCTTCGCCCAATGCGCCGCCGCCAACGGAATAAACCGTCCACTCTGCGATTTTTTCCCCCGATTCGCTCAGGGCGCGGAAAGTCATGCCGTTGGGGTGAAAAGGCAGCGTGATCTCCGGTTTCCAGACAATGGTGGTGCGTTCCGCGCCCAGCACGTTGGAGATCGCCAAGTCGGTAAAATGCCCGTGTCCCGTGGCGGCCAGACTGCCGTATAATATCACCTCGAAGCGCTTCGCTTCGGAATGACGGAGCAGGAACGTCTCGGCAGCCGATGCGGGAGCCATCGTGTGGCTACTCGACGGGCCGTGTCCGATTCTAAACAGTTCTCTCAGGGATTTCATGGTATGACGAATTATTCGTCACTTTACGAATAATATATCTTATTCACTTCTGTTATCGACTTTCGAACCGGATCCCGCTCCCTCACTCCGCTGCGAGCCGGACGAGAGCGATGGCTGACGGATAGGTGATGAACCGCTTGTATCCGCAGCGGATCATTATCACCGTGTCGATGCCGATTTTCTTCATGATCCGAAAGTCGCGTTCCCACTCCCTCTCGCCCCAGTTCTGATGCGGGATGTCGTGACTGATCTCGTCCAAAAACGTTCCGGTTATCTTCATATTCCGAGTCATCTCCGCGCCGTCAAACGATCATTTTCCACAATAAATGCAGCATTTCGAGGCGCCGTTTTTTTGCGCCGGCGTAGTCGTCATAACGAGTGGTCAGGACAATGCCGTACATTTGCCGCGACGGGTCGAAGAGCACGGTCTGCCCGGTATATCCGTGGTGGAACAATACCGAGCCGAACATCTCTTCCGGCAGGATGTCCTGATAGATCACCCAGCCGAAGCGTCGGTAGTCATTGAAGTGCTCGCTGCGGTCGGGCATGATCTCCGCCATTTCCGCTTCGCCGAAAAGCCTCCGCCCGGATGCGGTCGTCCCGTGACGCAGGTAACACTCCAGCAGTATGGCGAAATCCTTGGCGCTGGTGAAAAGTCCCGCATTGCCGGCACAGAGCCCGTCCCGGTAAATCCGCCGCGCATAGGAATCGGCGATCACGCCCGGTGCAGGGGTCCCGACGGTCTGGGCGAGCCTTTCCGCCGGGATGCCGGGACGGGGCACGCCCAGACTGCTTGAAGTCATGTCCAGCGGGTCGAAGATCTCTTTTCGGCAGAACGTGATGAGGTCTTCCCCGGCGATCCTTTCGATCATCATCCCCAGCAGCAGATAGTTCCAGCAGGCATACCAGGAATGCCGGGTGGGCGGGTGCGGCGGCGGGACAGTCAGCATGTTTTCCATCATCCGCTTGCCGGATTCGTCGAAGTACAACCGCTGCTTCTGCCCCAAAACGTCACCGAATCCGGAGTGGTGATTGGCGAGGTCGCGGACCGTTACCGGTTCGTACAGCGGTGCGGAAAAATCCTCGAGATACTCCGTGAACGGCGCGTCGAAGTCGATTTTCCCGCGAGCGTGCAGAATGAGGAGAGAAGTTATCACCGCCGCCATCTTGGTGGTGCTGGCGACATCCAGCACGGTGTCGGTATCCATGACGTACTTGCGTTCCGGAGTGGTGTGACCGGCTCCGCAGTCGCAGAAGACCCTGCCGTCCTTTCCGGCGAGGATCGCCCCGCCGCAGATGACGCCGTTGGCGACCTCGTCGCGCAGGAAATCAAGTGCCGAATGTTCCGCCTCGTTCATGTCGATTCACTCCCATTTGCCGGCGTTGGTATCCGGTTCCTGAAACTCCTCGCGCAGTATCTTGCCTTCGGGGATGCCGCCGTGTTCGTCGCCCTCCGGGGGCGGCAGTTCCCACGGAACGCCGGGGAAGACCGGCGTGGCGAATTCGTCCTGTCCGATATTGTGCGCCTTTTCCTGAAACTCCATGCAGCCACGGATACAGCCTTTGGCGCCGCAGACGGCGAAGTACCCGGAGTGCTCCCGTATCTGCCGGTAATAGGGTATCACATACCTGCCGGGGAACTCCTCGGCGCAGCGCACCCACTCGCCGCCCGCGAGGGTATGGGTGATCTTGTATGCCAAATCTTCCGAAATGTCCGACTTCTGGGGATCGAACTCGAAGTGGGGCAGATAACGTTTGAGGAACGGACTGGTGCGGTAGTTCATCCCGTGGTGGGTAAGCGTGCAGCGCCCCATGTGGACGTCCGCCCATTCGTATTCCTTGCCGCCCAGACGCACCTTGCAGGTCGGTTTTTCGCCTTTCTTCGGGATCGCGTTGCCGGGGCAGAGTTTGACGCATCGCATGCAGTGCTTGCAGATGCTGCCGGGTTCGGGCAGCGGATCCGGTTCCAGTTCCGCGTCGGTCAGTATCTGCCCCAAGCGGACCCGCGGTCCGTACTCGGGGTGCAGAAAAATCTTGGACCAACCGATCTCCCCGAGGCCGCACCCCACGCCGATCACCCGCACGTTGAGGTTGATCTCCGGAGCAGGACGCCCCGGGACCAGCGGACGGTTGCCGGGTTTCCAGTGCTCCGGGACGCCGGGGAAGATCGCGACCGCCTCGTAACCGTGGTCCTCGATAAAACGGGCGATCTCATAGGTGATCTGCGGGCGGAAAAAACCGTTGAGCCGGCTGTACGAATAGAAGGTGTAGTTGGAAAAGTGCGTTCCCTCGGTTATCCCGCGATAACTCCCGCGCGGGATCGGCTGCACGATGCTGATCACGCTGCGGCACTCCGGGAAGACGTTTCTGGGGTTCATACGGCGCGGCGCCTCGTCGAAGCGCTCGATGTTGCCGACCCCGAGTATCTGTACGCCGCCACCACCGCCGCCGATGCGCATC
>JAFTDL010000135.1 GCA_017454215.1 Lentisphaeria bacterium
CCCGAGCGCGGCATAGACGTGGGATTCCTGTTGAAATTTGCGCCGGCAACGGCCATGAAAATGACCGCCATCACGCCGAGCACGCTGTACCACCGCTTGGAAGATGAGGAGTGACTCCATGCGTTCGAGAAGACTGACCGCAGGCAGGTGGTGGACTTTCCCGCTTGTCTGCACCGCGCCGCTGTGCTGTCTGGCCGCCGCACAGGCCGAAGATGAGTTCGAGATCGTCGGACAAGCATCTTCCTCCCGAAAGCGAACTTCGCAGCGGAAAACGGCGAGGGGGACGACGTCCCGCCGCGCGGCCTCTTCACGACGGGCGGGCGCCTCGGCTTCCCCGCAGGAGATCGCTCCGAACGCGGATCACGGCGGCAGTGACGAATTCGTTATCACAACCGGAAAAAAAGAGGCAAAAAAGCCGTCGTCCGCCGGCGGGATCATCATCACCGACGACCCGAATTTCGAGATCGTACAGAGGGGCCCCGGAGGCGGTTCCTACAAACCCCGCGACAAAGCCATGCGGGAATTCGCCGCGGCAAAGAAAAAATATGACGGGGAAAAGGCGGAATATGACCGCTGGCTCGCCGACGCCAAACGGGAACGGAACTTTCTCTTTTTCAGTTATCTGCCTTACGACAACACCATCAACGGCGCGGACGCCCGGCTGTTTCTCACGCTGGGCTTCGTATCCGCGGCGGCCGCGGGCGCGATGCTGGCGATACTCGTACGCGAACTGGGCCGCAGGCCGCCGGTCTACAGTACGGAGCAGATGGCGGATCTGCGCGCTCAAGGCCTGGCATCCGTGTCGGCGCAGGAGGCCCAATGTTTCGTCATGACCCTCTGGCACAATCTCACCGGCGGAAAAGTTTTCAAGGAGAATGAATACGTCCCGTTCACCTCAAGAAGCGAGATCGCCGTCGCAGCACAGGAAACAGCCATTGCCGCCGCAACGCTGCCCGTCGACGGGGAATCGGTGGACCGCCTGAACGATCTGGCCGATGCCGTCTGCTTCTGGCAGGGCCGTCGTCTCGTCGCACCGGGAATATCCATAGATTCGGGGATCGTCAAGCGCGTCATCATGGCGGTCATCTACTGCATCCTGCTCTACCTCTACCGGGGGCACCCCATGTATCTGCTCGTCATACTCTCTCCGCTGGCCTTCCTGACGCCGAGATATCTGGTCTGGAGCCGTGAAAACTCCGTTGTCTACCGGATGCTCGGCGGCTCGCTGAAGATCTTCGGCAAAATGCTCGGGAACGCCGCCGAGGGTGCCGGACGCATGGAGGGCGCAACCGCGACCGTCTACAAAACTTCGTCCGGCAAGACCTACATCGAAGAGAATTACTGGGGCGTGCTGATTCTCTTCGCGCTGAAGATCGCGCTGGCATGCTTTTTCCTGTGGCTCGTATATCTGGCGGCGCCGCTCATCGTGCTCTACGCCATCGTCCGCAATTACATTCTTGCAAAATAAGGAGCAGGCATTCGCAATGGCCATCATCAATGTCGTCAAATGGAACGCATCTCCCGACGAATTCGTCTGGAAGTACCCCTCGGACAAGCTCACCACAGCCACCAGGCTCATCGTGTCCGTATCGCAGGAGGCCGTCGTGGTGCTGGGAGGAGAACTTTCGGGTCCATTCGGTCCCGGGACCCATATACTGGACACCAAAAACATTCCCATCCTCCGCCATCTGGTCAATGTGCCCTTCGGCGGCGATACGCCTTACTCCGCCGAAGTGTGGTTCGTGCAGAAAACGACGCCCCTCAATCTTCTGTGGGGCACTCAGGATCCCGTACCGCTGCTGGATCCGAAGTTCAATGTCCCCGTCCCCGTGCGGTGCTTCGGCCAGTTCGGCGTGACGGTCGCCGACTCCGTCAGGTTTCTCCGGAAGCTGGTCGGTACATATGACACGTTCAACACGGCCATGCTCTGCGATCACTTCAAGGGAATGGTCCAGACCAAGGTCAAAGCCCTCGTGGCAGCCGAGATATCCCGGAGCGGATGTTCCGTCTTCGAAATCAATCAGAATCTCGAGGCCCTCTCCGCGGCACTGGCCCGCGAAATAGGCGCCGCTTTCGCGGAATTCGGCGTCGACCTGGTCAATTTCTACGTGCAGTCGGTAAATTTCCCCCAGGATGATCCCGCAATCGCCGCGCTTCGCCAGTCGCTGACAAAGCGGGCCGACATGAGCATACTCGGTTACAATTACACCCAGGAGCGGTCCTTCGACGTGCTTCAGGGCGCGGCACAGAACGAAGGGACCGCAGGGGCAATCGCCGGTGCGGGACTCGGACTCGGACTCGGTGCGGCCGTCGGCGGCGCAATCAGTCCGTCCGTCACGCAAACGGTCTCCGGCGTTCTGGACACATCCGCTCCCCGGATAACCTGTCCCGGATGCGGGACACAATCCTCCGCCGAAACAAAATTCTGCCCCGAGTGCGGCAAGGCGCTGCGCGTCGTATGCTGCGGCAAACCGCTTCCTCCCGGAGCAAAGTTCTGCCCGGAATGCGGACGGGATCTGCAAAAAAACGGAGACTGACATCATGTCGAACAATATCATCCGCACACTGATGTTTCTCGCCGCCATGCTTCTGACTCTGGCAATTCCCGCCCTTGTCACGGAAAAACTCTCTTCTTCCAACTGGGTGGGAATCATCTTTCTGATTCCCGCGGAAGCCCTGCTCTTCCTGCCGGCAATCTTCATAAAAGATAAAAATTTTCCCCTCAGAGTGCCCCTTTTTCTCTGGGTATTTCCGGGTTATTTCATTCTGACTCTGGCCCTGGCCCTGTGTTCCGGCCTTCTGGCATGGCGCATTCTGCTGACCGTTGAGCTTGTTCTGACGTTCCTGATATTCATTTCCGTCTGCATCTCCCTGCTGGCGGGCAACTCGGAGGAGACACCGCGATAATGGCTGTTACGAACATGACCGTGGAGTGCCGGGGGTGCGGCGCAGCGATCTCTCTCGATCCGGCCCTGCGATTCGGAACGTGTCCCTACTGCGGCAACCGGAATACGCTGTTCGTCTCAGGAACAGATGTCACGGAAATCCCGGCAGTGGAATACGCATATCCGGCCAAAATTTCGGAACGCACGTTCCGGAGCGCCGTCAGAGCATTTCTCTGTACGGATCCGGATGTGCCCGACTCTTTGTACGAATCGCTGGAAGAGAGGGAATTCGTACTCAACTTCTGGCCTTTTTTCCGCCATGAGATCGAATGGACCGCAAACTGGTCGGCCAATATCGGCTATGACGACGACAATGCAAAAAACGGCATTGCCTGGCAGGGTTCCACCGGACAAGCCGTCGGAACGGCGGCAGTCTACGCCCCCGCCTCTTCGATCATCCACAAGGGGGGATTCGGCAGAGAAAGCTGCCGGCTTGCGGCGAACTGTTCAATCGAGCCTCTGCGTTTCCATCCGGATCTGCTCAACGGCATCTCCTGGCTCTCATGCGACGTCGAAGCATCCTCGATGGAAAAAGACTATGTCTCCCCCGTCGTCAACAAGATCATAAACGGCGAATGCGCCGAACAGCTTCCGGGAGACTATCAGCGCGATATGCGCACCACCAACAGGATCGACTCGCGAAAAACAACTTTGCAGATGATCCCCTACTGGCTCTTCGTTTACGAATGGAACGGCAAAAGTTACTTTGTCGTCCAAAACGCCGTTTCCGGCGCGGTGGGCGGCACGCTGCCAACATCGAACCGCCGGAAATGGATCGCCGCGGGGTTGACACTTTTCGCGATTCTGCTCTCGGGGTTGACATTTTGGGCGATGTGGAATCTCCGCAACGAATACGAAGCATTGCTGGTCCTCGTACTGATCCTCCCGACAGCCTGTTTCGGCATGCTCTACAGAGAGGCCATCCTGAAAAGAAAGTCGAGGCTCAAACTGGTTCCGGCCGAAGAAGTCGGAGAGCTTCTGCTGTGGTTGAAGGCATTCGAGAGATCTTTCATCACACTTTCCTGCATTTTCATACCTGCCTGGGTCATCCTGAGCCTTCTTCTGGTATCGATGCTTCCTGTGGTAATGCCCGGCATCTGGGGCGTTCGGACATATATGCGGGAACCGACACCTCCGGAGGAACCCCATTCCGAACGGGACGCACGTCAGGGGCAGAAGAAAAAGGTCGTCAAATTGAAACTTCGCAAAATCGGGGCCATTTCCGAAGAGATTCAGGATGATGACGGCAACACCTTCGTCGTTGAAAAGTAATCCGTAAGAGAGGAGGTAAACAACGATGGTCACACTTGTCTGCCCCTGCTGCGGGGAAAACTATTCTTTTGACGGCGATATTCCGGACGGGCAGAAATTTTACTGCGCAAAGTGCCGGAGGAAGCATATCTGCCTGAACGGCAGTCTGATCCCCTTCATCCGCGAACTTCCCGGCAGAGACAATATGCGCAGGGCCGAGTGCCCGTACTGCGCAAACCATATTGCCTTCGACGACAGCGTTCGCGGGGAATATTTCTGCCCCTCGTGCGGCAGGCCGTTTTATGTTTCGGACGAGCGCGACAGCCATATTTCTCCCGAACTCGATGAACTTGACCCGGTTCCGCAGATCCGATTCACGGAGGAATCGCTTGAGCCGGTCCGGGAAATACAATTTCAGGACGTGGAAACCCCGGAGACACAATTTCAGGGAGTCGTGTTTCCGGAAGAACCCGTGCAGACGACCGGACTGTTGGCGTTCGAGGATTCGGGGGGGGAAAACATACGACATTCCCCGGAGCCGCCGCGGATAAAAATCGGTCTGCCGCGTTCCCGGTCCGGATTGTCCGGTGTGTTCATCGGGATCGCGGAGAAACTCTGCGGCAACTGAGCGGGGTTCGGAACTCTGCTCGGAGTTCCGGATACGGAAAAATGGAGAGCAAAGACTTCTTGCTCCCATCCGCCCCCGGCAAAAAAGCGGGCGGTCGGAACCTCACAGGGTCCTGCGGCGGACGGGGATGGAGGGGACGAGCTTTGAGATGACCGGCGGGCGGCCGGAAACGGTACAACTCTGCACCACCGCGGCGGCGAGTTCGGAGCCGATGCGCGGCAGATCCGGGCGCAGAGTCGTAAGTTCATACTCCCGGAAACGGGGATCGTCGCCGAAACCGATGATCTTGTAATCCCGCCCCGGTTCCAGGCCGTTGCGGCGGCCGGCATCGATCAGCTCCGCCGCCAGTTCGTCGTTGTGGGCGATCAGGGCCGTGGTCTTCCGCGGCACGGTGAAGGGAAAATCCCCCGACACGGGAAAGTCGTCGACATAAGCCTGACCGGAGGAGTGCCGCCGCAGACAAAGCTGCACCCCGCAGCGTCTTTCCATCTGCCACTTCATGACGTAAGGGGAGTCGCTTCTGTAACAGAAAAGCAGTTTTTCGGCCCCTGCGGCAAAGGCCGTTTCCGCCGCGGCGACGCCGTCAAGACAGTTGGCGATGCCGACGGTGCTCAACAGCGGCACGCCTTCGATAAATCCGCTTCGGGTGTAGACGAAAACCTTGTCGTGCAGCAGATAATAGAACTCCAGCAGATGTCTGAAAATACGCCCTCCGGCGATCACGATCACCGCCCGGGGACGGTGTTTTTCCACATGCGTCCGGGCGATGCGCGGCACACTTTCCCACGCCGAACCGCGGGGGATATCCTCGCAGACCAGTTCCAAACCGGCCGCGGCCAGTCCTTTTTCAAGCGCCGCAAAAAACACCTCGTTGATATGCACGACGCTCCACTTGAACTGCGGCGGATAATGGTTGATGAGCAGCACCTTCGCTGAACAGCTGTCGGAAAACGCCCGTTTCTCGCAGTCGAAGAGGTCCCGGGAAACGGACAGTCCCCCCTTGCGGCGGCAGACAAGCACGCCGCGTCCGAAAAACTCCCCCAGCGCCCTGTGGACGTGATACCGGCTCAGGCCGAACAACTTCGACAGTTCCGTCTCCGTCGGCAGGCGGCCTCCCGTCTGAAATTCCCCCGAAACAAGTTTGTCCAGCACGAACCTGAAAACGGCCCGTCTCTCCTCTTCGCGATCCATACCTGTCCTTTCCGCAATGCGCTTCCCGCCTCTAAGATACCATTGCCGCGGAATTTTTCAAGAGCTTCCGGCAAATTATGTAAAAAAAATTTTTACATATTCCCGCAAAAAAGGAAAGATTTTTCAACTTTTCCCGAAACCGC
>JAFTDL010000136.1 GCA_017454215.1 Lentisphaeria bacterium
ATTACGACGCCGACTGGGAACGGACCGTGGACGGTGCAAGACAGGCCAAGAGCAACGAGGGGACCGATGTGCTGGACAACAAACGGTACGCTCTGCTGGGACTGCACCTGTGCTTCAACCGCAGGGGACCAGCTGATTTTCTGGCTTATCACTTCGAACGGCTGCTCGAGAAATATCCCGGCTTCGTCGGATTGTATCTGGATATGGGCGGTTACGCCCTCACCGACACGCCCTATCCGGGACACTCCTTGATACCGGTTCTCGTCACAGGGCGGAAAGTGCGCAATTACGATCTCTTCGGCCGCCGCGACGCCATGGAGCGCTTTTCGAAGATCATCCGGAAACACCGCGGGCCGGAGGGCATCCTCTTCAATCACAACTGGGACAACTACCCGCCCTGCCTCTCCTCCTTCTGCGATCTGCTGCTTCCGGGCGAGGAATACATGCATGTAATCCGCAAGGGCATGCATGTCTACATCGAAGAAACGCCGCTGGAAAAATGGCAGTCCAACTACCGCACCGAAGTCCACGGCACGGCAGTCGCCTTCACCGGCCAGTGGCGCATCCTCGGCGGCAATCTGAACCGCCTGCCGGAAAAGGAGCGCCGGGAGTACACCAAGCCGCTGCTGATGATGTGCCTGCTGCACGGGACGTCGCTGGACGGCTCCTGGTACCCGGCCGTGGAGGGCGTCTGGAAACTGCTGGACGACCTCAAAATATGCGATGCCGATTTCACAGGCTACTGGATGCCCGGCGCCTGCGGCGTCGATGACGGCAGGATCAAAGTCTCCTTCTACGCCTGGGCTGGCCGTCCCGGGGAACGGCTGTACATGCTTGGCAATCTCTCCCGGGAGCCCCGGAAGCTCAAGTTGCCGCTGCCCGGAGCGGGCAGTCTGGTCGACGCCTGCACGGGGAAGAAAATTAATCCCGCCGCGCCCGTTGAACTGGAGGGAAACTTCGGATTCCGGATCCTGCGCTTTCTGCCCGCCGGCCGGAAGTGACCGCGCGGACAAATCTTGCTTCCCTTTCCCGAAACCGTTTCCCGTTCTATATACAAGTGCGGCTTGCAAACGCAGGAAAAAATCGTACGCGAACGAACACGAGAGACGGGACTGCCGAAAGTAACGACGAAGGATTTGCGATGCATTGCAAATACGGCGATGCAGACGATTTTGAGGGGCGTACCCCCTGTGGTACGCCCCGAAAAAACGACAAATTCGCTCTTTTGCAAGGCGCGCGAAGACGAGTCGGGAGTTTTGGCAGTTCCGTCACGGGAGCTTGATCATGACCAAAACCATCCCACCCTTCTTTTCCTGACCGCGGGTCTTCTCGCCGCGGCCGAACTTCCCAAGTCCGTCGCCATGGCGTGCGGCGGCATCCGGATTCGGCCGGACGCCCGGAAACGGTGGAACATCGACCGCATTGAGTGGAAAGACCGGCTGGTCTGCATCGACACCCCGGGAGCCCACTGCGGCTGACCTGCCATCCCCGGACCGAAAATATCGGCAAGGCGGTGTTGACTCTCCGTTGAGGTCGGCGCTGCGCTGCGGAGGAGAGAAAAGAGCGCCTTGCAGAGGCGGGGCGGCAGGTGTATATTAATGGAACGGCATTTTTTCCCGCGGCAGCGAGGTGTTTCTTATGTTTCAGCAGATTCTGGAGTACGTCGGGAGCGTCCCGTTTTTCAGTTCCGTGGCGTTCGGCATCACCGCCATGGTGATCGTGGGCAGTTCATGGTGTC
>JAFTDL010000137.1 GCA_017454215.1 Lentisphaeria bacterium
ATGGATTACCTCATCACCCGCGCCGCGGATCTCACGAAACTCAACCGTGACACGATCTTCAGACTGATCTGGAAGCGCGAGCAGATGATGACCACCGGCGTGGGCGGCATGCTGGCGCTTCCCCATATCCGCATCAACGACATTCTGCATCCCTACGTGCTCGTCGGCGTCTGCCGCAACCCGATCACCGACTATCAGGGTCAGGACGATCTGCCCGTGCGGGTCATCGTCCTCACCGTCGCCCCCGACGAGGATCAGGAAGCCTATCTGCAGCTTCTGAGCGGCATCTCCCGCCGTTTCCGCGATCCCAAGCTCATCGAAGCGCTGATCGACGCCACCGGCAACACCGTCAAGATGTTCGACATCATCCAAAATCAGGAGGCCTGACCGTGAACGCACGCCCCGTCAACGAACTCGCCGCCAAGGTGCAGATCGATTTTCACTGCCTCGAAGAAGGCTGCGGAGAGGTGGTGAAATTCAACCTCTCCGAGATCGTTTCCAAGGATTTTCAGGCCGTGTGCCCCAAGTGTCACAAGGCCTATCAGCTGGACGCCGCACTGCGTGACAAGCTGGCCCGCATGCTCGACCTGATCCACGCCATCCGCCGTTCCGAGGACATTCTCGGCGACGCCATGGTCTCGGTCAACGTCGCCGGCGGCGAGGTCCGCATTCCCTACGCGCTGCTGCTGACTCGGCTCAACACGCTCATCACCCTCGATTTCGGCGACCGCAAAGTCGATTTCCATCTGTGGGTCGAGCCTTCCTCGCCGGATACTTTCCGGTAAGGCCGTTCCGCCGTCGGGCCTCCGCCCCGGCGGAGTCCGCTGTTTTTTTGACGTGTCGCCCTTTCTTTCCGCGAGGCGGAAGGATTTTCATAAACATTTCATTTTCATGGAATTGACATCATGACAGAAAAAGAGATCATCGATATTCTCGAGAAATCCGGCGCCCTGCTCAGCGGACACTTTCAGCTCCGCAGCGGACTGCACAGCAACCGGTTCTTTCAGGCGGCCCTGCTGCTCCAGTATCCCGACAAGGCCGAGACCGTCTGCCGCTTCGTGGCCGAAAGTTTCCGCAATTCCGGCGTCGAGACCGTCATCTCGCCCGCCGTGGGCGGTCTGATCGTCGGGCAGGAGATCGCCCGCGCCCTCGGCTGCCGCGCGATCTTCGCCGACAAGGAAGACGGAGAACTGGTGCTCAAGCGCGGATTCACCCTCGGAAAAGGCGAAAAAGTTCTGGTCGCCGAAGACGTGGTCACCAAAGGCGGACGCGTCCAGCAGACCATCGACCTCGTCCGCAGTTTCGGCGCGGAAGTCGTCGGCGTTGCCGTACTGGTGGACCGTTCCGGCGGCACGGTGACCTTCGACGTGCCCGTTTTCAAGAGCGCGCTCAAGCTCTCGCTGCCCACCTTCGACCCCGCCGAGTGCCCCCTGTGCAGGCAGGGCCTCCCCGTGGACAGGCCGGGCTCGAAGTAAACACGAAGGACTTTAAAAATGCTGTCAGCCATTTTCAAAGCTGTTTTCGGAACCAAATCCCAGCGCGACGTGAAGCGGATGCTCCCCCTCGTGGCCCGGATCAACGCCATCGAACTGGAACTGCAGAAGCTCTCCGACGACGAGATCAAAGCCAAGACGACGGAATTCAGGGAGCGCCTCGCCAAAGGCGAAACGCTTGACGACATCATGTGCGAAGCCTTCGCCGTGGTCAAAAACACCTGCCGCCGTCTGGTCGGGACCGAATTCGAAGTGTGCGGACAGCCCATGAAGTGGGATATGATCCCCTTCGACGTCCAGCTCATGGGCGGCATCGCCCTCCACCGCGGCAACATCGCCGAAATGGCCACCGGCGAAGGCAAGACCCTCGTCGCCACGCTGCCGCTCTACCTCAACGCCCTCACCGGAAAAAACTGCCAGCTGGTCACCGTCAACGACTACCTCGCCCGACGCGACTCCGCGTGGATGGGGCAGATCTACAACTTCCTCGGCGTCTCCGTCGGCTGCCTCCAGAACATGCAGCCCCCCGACGAACGCCG
>JAFTDL010000138.1 GCA_017454215.1 Lentisphaeria bacterium
CGTACAGCGGCGGATCATTTCTTCGGCCAGACCGAAAGTGACCTGATGACCGTATCCGTCGCACAGCGGCAGAAAAACGTAGATCAGTCCCGAAGTGGCCAGTCCGCCCAAAAGGCACTGTTTCTCCACGAGGGCGGTTTTCGCTCCCCGTCTTGCGGCGGCGACGGCGGCGGCCACGCCCGCGACGCCCCCGCCGCAGACGACGACGTCATAACAGACTTCTTTCATTTTTTCACGCTCTTTTTGAAAGTTCCCAACGGCAGGCCCGCTTCATTCACCAGATTGCCGAGCCGGGAACAGTCATACATATATCTCACGGCGGTGGGAGCCGGTATCCCGGGAGCGGAAACGATGATCCCGGCCCCGCGGATCAGAGCCTGTGCAGGCACGAATTTTCCGTCGGGCCCCGCGAGCTCGAAGTTCCGGGCCGGACCGCCGTCCGTCGTTTTCCAGCCCTCCGCAGAACGGAACGACAGATGAACGGCGCCGTTTTTCACTTCGCTGTTCAGGACACGAGGGAAGTCCGCGGGGATGTCTTTGCCGTAATCGTATTTCAGAGCCAGGTTCGCCAGCCGGAGCCCGACGGGTTCCTTGTTCACGGGGTGGATGGTTTTCAGATCGCCGACGTCGTTGATGACGGCCAGCTTCACGGCGGGCTGATTGCGGTCGGCGAACTCCTGCTGGGCCAGCCAGATGCCCACGTGGTTCCGGGCCGCCGCGCCGCTGCGCTCCAGCGGAGCGATCTGCACCGCGTAGAACTTCATGCCGGGAGCGGCAAAGGCTTTCTTCCAGCCGTCGAAAAGAGCCTGCTGTTTGAGGAGATACTCATCTTTCGTGTCGTACCAGACATTGGAACAGCCCTGATACCAGATCACGCCCCGGCAGGTGTACGGCGTCAGCGGATGGATCGCCCCGTTGTACAGCACATGAGGCTGATTCCGCGGCCAGTCTTTGGGGCTTTTGCTTTTGGGGTCGGGCGCTTTTCTGAACCGCTCCGCAACGCTTTTCTTCAGTTCCGGATAGGCGTCGTAAGCGCCTGCGGGCGTCCACGGTTCGATCATGGTTCCGCCCTGATAAGCGCAGAGCAGTCCGACGGGGACATTCAGTTCCTTATGCAGTTTTCTGCCGAAGTAGAAGGCGACGGCCGAAAGACCGCCCGCGTTTTTCGGGGCCAGTGCCTGCCATTTGGCCTTGAAACTTTTCTGCGGCGTCTCCGCGGCGGAGGCCCCGATGCGCAGGATGCGGATGCGGGGGAAATCGCTTTCGGCCGCCGTTTCCCTGCCGTTCAGCGAGCGGGCAAGCGGCCAGTGCATGTTGGACTGGCCCGAACAGAGCCACACCTCGCCCACGAGAACGTCGTCGAGTTTCAGGCTCTCCTTCTCTCCCGTGAGGATCATGCTCCGGGGCGTCCCCGAGGCCGCGAGGGGAGACAGTTCCAGACGCCAGCGCCCGTCCTTCCCCGCCCGGCCGGAAACTTTCTGTCCGGCAAAATCCAGCGTGAGCCGTTCCCCCGGAGCCGCCCTGCCGCTGACGGCAAGGGTTCGACCCTGCTGAAGCACCATGTGACTCTGGAACACGCCGTCGAACTCAAGAGCGCCGCAGCAGAAGACGGATGCGACTGAGGCGAAGATCATCGTTTTTTTCATGGAGAAAAGATCCTTATTTTTCGAAGAGAAGAAGCCGGTAGAACCCCGCGTCCATGCAGCGGGCAACACCGGGGGTGACGGCAAGTTGATAGGACGCGCCTGTCCGGGCTTCCGTCGTCTTGTCGAAGACGACCAGACTGAACCGGACGGCCCGTCCGGCATGAGGAGATATCCCGGACTCCCGCCACGGCAGGGCCAGTTCGTAAAACGTCTCATTCCCTTTGCGGGTGACACGGGCGGGATAACTCAGCAGCCCCGGACGCCCGAGGAAACGGCGGTATTCCATACCTTTCGCGGTCAGGGCCAGGCCGTAGTTGAGTTCGCTCACGTACTATTGGGCCTCCGCCCGGCGGGAGCGGACCGCAACGGGGGGGATATCCCGGTCGGAGAGGACCCACTGGATGGAATCCCCCTCCCACAAATATCCGTTCGTGACCTTGTTGATATGTTTCGGATCGTCGGCCCTGACAGCGATGTAGAGGTTTTCGTCGTCGTATCCGAGATAGTAATCGGCGGCGAAATCATGTCCGTCGGGGTTGAAACTGGTCTTGAAATAGGCCAGTTCCGGCTGGAGCGCCGATTTGGGATAGACGTCCCGGGGAACCCGCAGTTTGTTGACGGCGAGCCCCGCGAGCCACGCGCCCGTTCCGTCGAAGACCGGCTTCTTCTTGAGCCGCTTCACGCGGATGAACGCCTCGTCCCGTGGGATCACGCATTTTTGCCCGCCGGAAAGGAGCTCGAGTTTCCCGCGGACGGGAACTCTGAACGTGCTGATGCCGGGGGTCGCCTTGCCGGAAAAGAGGACCTTCCCGTCCCCCAGAATCGCGGCGTCTACAGGAGAACTGCCGGGGTTTTTGACGAACACCGTCATCGTCTCCCCGTCATGACGCTTGGCAAATCCCTCCAAAGCGGCGGGAGCCGCATGAAGAGCTTTTTCGAGGGCCGCGGCCAGTTCGGCAGGAGGCACGGTGCACGCAAGATAAACGGGCGCGGGGGAGAGAAGGATTGTATTTTTCCCGGAGAAGAGCGGCGTTTCCGCGCCGACCATATCGGTGAGAAGCGCCCCCTGCGGCAGATCAAGCGTTATCGTCGTTTTCGCCTCTGTGTTCCAGAGGGCGGCCAGCGTTTTGCCGTCGGCTTGGGTAAAGACGCAGGCATAGTTCATGCCGGAAACGATCTTCTTTTTGAATGAGGCAAAGGCCAGTAGTCTTGCCGCCGCGGCGTAAGCCGCACCTCCCGGCAGGGGAACGTCGTAGATCTCCTTGCCGAAAAGGACTTGTTTCCAGACGGTCGTCATGAGCCGGTCGGCGTCCTTGATATTGCGCAGATTTTCTCCGCGCCAGGAGGGCATGTGCAGTTCCAGACAGAGAACGGGTGCCGTCCGGGTGAGGATGATGGTCCGCGTCGTCAACTCGGCCTGGATCGCGGCCAGTCCCCGGTCATAGGGCGCACCGTAATGGATGGCGTAGCCGGTCTCGTCGTTTTTGATGTATTTCCCCTTCCCCATGTTCTCGGAGAGTTCGGAGGCCTCCTTGTAGAACGAGAGAAGTGTGCTCTCCGGGACGGAATACCCGCCCAGCGTCATATTCCAG
>JAFTDL010000139.1 GCA_017454215.1 Lentisphaeria bacterium
CAGCTTGTACTTGCTGGTGGTCTCGATCCAGGGACTTTCGGTCTCCATGATGCCCAGTCCGTGGACGGGACCGTAGAGCATGTAGTCCTTCCATCCCTCGGCGCAGCCCCAGTCGTAGTATTTCTGGGCGATGCTGGAGGCTTCGACGCCGGCCTTCATGAGTTCGAAGGTGAACTTGTGGGCGCGCAGACCGAATTCGACCAGTTTCAGCTGTTCCTTGGGCAGTTTGCCGAACCACACCGGCAGACCGATGGAGGAGCTGTAGCCGCCCACGCGGGCGCCGATGTTGAGCTGGATGATCTCGTTCTTCTTGAGCTTTGCGCCGGTGGGACGGCTGATGCCGTTGCTGGTGCGGTCGCCGCCGAAGCAGTAGAGGCTGTGGCCTTCGTACTCGCCGCCGTTGGCGTAGATCTCGCGCTGGGCGATGCCGATGGCCTGAAACTCGGTCATGCCGGGTTTGAGTTCGTTGAGCATGGCCTGGACCGCCTTTTCGGCGACCTTGAAGGCCTTGCGGTGGCAGTTGAGTTCGTTTTCGCTCTTGATCCAGCGCAGGGGCCGGAAGACTTCGTCGGCGGCGACGACCTGGACTCCGGGCAGCTGGGCGGCCACGGCGTCGAGGGTGGGCTTGGTCATGACGGCGGTGCCGACCAGACCGAGTTTCTTGAGGGACTTCATGCCGGACATCTTGACCACTTCAGGATAGGTGGCCAGCGGGATGCCGGGATAATCCGGTTCGGCGGACTCGCGGTAATTGAGCATGAGCGCGATCTTGGGAACGACACTGCGGCCGACGGCGTACTTGTAGCTCTCGGGGCCGATGAGCAGCACCGCGTCGCCCTTGGCGGGCACGAAGACACCGGCCTGCTCGAAGGTGGGCCAGTACTCGGTCAGGTAGCGCACGTTGGCGAAGTCGGATTCGGTCCCGTGCACGAGGCAGGCGTCCAGTCCGGCCTTTTTGATGCGCGCCTGAAACTTGGCGATGCGGTCGAAGTACTCCTGTTTCGGAATGGTGTAGTTCATTTTCTGTTCTCCTGATTTTGGTTTTATTCCAGGGACTCGAAGTCTCTTTCGGAACTCTTTTTCAGCAGTTGTACCACCCTTCTCCTGTTAATATAGTCGGGCATTCCGCAAAAAACAAGTTCGGAAGTCCGGGAATGTCGTAAAAATTTGACGGGAGCGCCTTCTTCCGCTATATTAGAGAACGGAACGGGAGTACGCGAAAACATGACCACGGATCTTTCTTTTTTCGACAGGGTGCGCCGGATCGTTCAGGCGCGTCTGGCCGGCGCCGACGGCTGTCACGACTGGGATCACACGGAACGGGTGTGCCGCAACGCCGAACTTCTGCTCCGGGAGTTTCCCGACGCCGACGCCGAGGTGGTCCGCCTCGCCGCGCTGCTGCACGATGTCGGACGGCCCGATGAGAAGGCCGACGGACGCGTCTGTCACGCCCGGCGCGGAGCGGAACTGACCGAAGAGATCCTGACGGAACTTCGGATGGAGCCCGGAAAAATAAAGAAGACGGTCGCCGCCGTCAGGACCCACCGCTACCGGGACGATACGGTCCCTGCTTCGCTCGAAGCCGAGATCGTCTATGATGCCGACAAGCTCGATTCCCTCGGCGCGGTCGGTATCGGACGGGCCTTTCTCTTCGCCGGAAAATTCGGGGCGCGGCTCCACAACACCGAAAAGGAGGCGCTCGAAAGCGCCGCCTACTCCCCTGAAGACACCGCCTACCGCGAGTATCTGGTCAAACTGCGCAAACTGCCCGGAGCCATGCGGACCCTGCCGGGCAAACGGCTGGCCTGCGAACGCGTCAGATTCATGCAGGAGTTCTTCGACCGGCTCAACGCGGAGACTGCCGCGGGATGAGACGCCCGGTCCGCCGCGGGGGAGGGGATCATTCCCACTCCGCGCGGCCGATCAGGTTCTGCATATCCTCCGGAACGGGGGCTTCGAAAGTCGTCTTTTCTCCCGTTGCCGGGTGGGGCAGGGTGATGCGCCACGCGTGGAGCATCTGGCGTGAGGCGCCGGCAACGGCGGCCCGGCTGCCGCCGTAGACCCGGTCTCCCAGCACGGGGATGCCGATGCTCGACAGATGCACCCTGATCTGATGGGTCCGTCCGGTTTCGATATCGACCTCCAGAAGGGAGACGGGCGTTCCGTCGAGGACTCCCGTTTTCCTTGTCCGGTAGCGCGTCACGGCCAGTTTGCCGTTGCGCTCCACCACCGCCATCTTCTGGCGGTTGACGGGATGTCTGCCGATCTGATTGATGATCTCTCCCGTCATCTGCCGGGGCTTGCCGCAGACGAGGGCGATGTAGGTCTTGTGCGTGCTGTGTTCGGCGAAGGCCGTTCCCAGTTTGAAGAGCGCTTCGGGAGTCTTTGCCACGACGAGACAGCCGGAGGTGTCCTTGTCGAGCCTGTGGACGATGCCGGGGCGGCCGTTGACGTTCCGGAACCGTTCCGCAAAGCCGGGATAACGCCCCAGCAGGGCGTTGACGATCGTGCCGTCGGGATTGCCCGCCGCCGGATGCACCACTACGCCCGCGGGTTTGGCGATGACCAGCATGTGGTCGTCCTCGAAGAGAACGGGGTAGTCGAATTCCTCCGCGATGGGACCGGTCTCCTCACTCTCCGGCATGAGGACCTCGATACGCTGACCGGCTTTCACGGGGTAGCGGGGCGGAACGGGACCATCCCGCCCCGAGACCGTCACCAGTCCGTCCCTGACGAGTTTCTGCAGATAGGCGCGGGATGAGCCGGGGATCAGGCGCGACAGGCACCTGTCGAGCCGGGCGCCGGCGCAGTCCGCGGGAATTTCAAGTTCAAGCTTCTTCTGCGGCATTTTTTCTGAAATGGATCAGCAGGCCCGCGCCGACGGGGATGAGGACAAGTCCTATCAGCTGAGCCGGAGTGAGAAGTCCCAGAATGTGCGGGTTGTCGCCCCGCATCAGCTCCGTGACGAAGCGGAGCGCGCCGTAGCAGATGAGGTAGGCCGACATGCTGCTGCCGCGTCTGCCCTTTCTGGCCAGATACAGGATGAACCAGAACAGACAGACGTTGGCCGCCGCTTCGTAAAGCTGGACGGGGTAGAGGGCCTGATCGCCGTATCTGGCGACGGCGGCGCTCCCCGCGGAATAGCGGACGCCGAGAAAGGCCGCCGGTTTCCCGAAACAGCAGCCGTGGAGAAAACACCCGACCCGGCCGAAGGCGTGGCCGAGGGCCAGTCCCGGCGTCAGCGCGTCCAGCACGCGGACGATGTCGAGTTTTTTCACCTTCGCGTAAACGATCAGACAGGTGAGCGCCAGCAGAAATCCTCCGTAGAAGACCAGTCCGCCCTGATCGATCCTGAACACCGCCAGCGGCCGGCTGCGGAACTGGTGGAAAAACTGGATGACGTAGAAGATCCTGGCTCCGGCCAGTCCGGCGATCATGGCGATGAGCATGACGTTGCCGACATCGTCTTCGGACATGTTCGCCCGGCGTCTGGTGAAGCGCAGCACCAGCGTCGCCGCGAGGAAGCCCAGCGCCGCCATGACGCCGTACCAGTAGATCGTCAGCGCTCCGATCTTGAAGGCCACAGGATACATGATCTTTCTCCGGAATAAGGTTGTCGATCCCATAAAGTAACATCACATGCTGATTTTTTCCACCGGAAACACTTGATTTCAGCCGAAAGATGAGGCATTTTATGTACGTGACAAGTCCGACACTCCCAAAACAAGGAAAGGAACACATCATGTATATCGGCAGAATCGTCGCTTTCGGACGCACCCGCGATGGAAAAAACACGGCAATGTACCGGGTCTCCTCCCGGTCGTTCCCCAACCGCCGCGCGGTCATCACGGGCGACCGCATCGCCGTCGTGCCCCGGCCGGGCGCCGAGGCGGATCTGGCGAAGAATCCCTACATCAGCTACAACTGTCTGCGCATCGCGGGGCAGGGCGCCTGGGCCGTCGCGACCAACGGTTCCCAGACCGATCCCATCGCCGAGAAGATCGACTCCGGCATGAACGTGCGGGACGCCGTCTCGCTGGGACTGCTGGCCATGGATTATGAGAAGGATTCCCTCGACACGCCCCGCATCGTTTCGGTCGTGCACGTGTCTCTTCCCGTGGGGTATCTGGGCATCATCCGCAAGGACGCTCTGCTGGTGCGGGAGTTCGCGCTCAAAGAAGGCGAGGCCCGTTTCGTTGCGACCTACGAACTCAACCGTCCCAGCGACGACAATGTCGACCGCGACTTCGACGCCGGTTGCGCCGAGTGCGCCGTCAAGTACATCATTTCGGGCGGCGTGTTCGCGAACTTCACCAACGCCGTGACCAGCGCCGCGGCGGTGGCCATGGACGGCAAGTTCACCTTCGGCGTCAAGGTCGTCGAGTAGGATCGAAAGCGGACCGACTGACTTATGACCGGTGAAGAGATCCTCTCTCAGCTGAACCCCGAACAGGCGGCTGCGGCCCGGACCGTCAACGGTCCGGTCCTCGTTCTCGCCGGAGCGGGGACCGGAAAGACCCGGGTCATCACCTACCGCATCGCCTATATGCTGGCGACGGGGATCCCGCCCGAAAGCATCCTCGGCATGACCTTCACCAACAAGGCCGCCCGGGAGATGCGCGAGCGGCTTGAGAAGCTCGTCGATCCCGACGTCGCCCGGCGGGTGACGCTGGGGACCTTCCACTCCTTCTGCGGCAGGCTGCTGCGCCGCGAGATCTCCGCCCTCGGGTATCTGCCGGGCTTCACCATTGCGGACGAGTCCGATCAGCTGGGCATTTTCAAGCAGGCCGGCGCTTCTCTGGGACTTGCCGGGGAGAATTTTCCCTTCAGCGCGGCCTTTTCGTGCATGAACCGCTGGAAGAACCGGCTGGTGACTCCCGACGCCGCCCGCCGCGCCGCCGATACGGAGTTCGAGGTGCTCGCTTCGCAGATCTACGACAAGTATCAGGAACTTCTGGAGCTTCAGAATCTGATCGACTTCGACGACATGCTTCTGCTGACGTGGCGGCTCTTCAGGGAACATCCGGACGTCCTCGAACGCTGTCGGGAGCGCTACCGCTATCTTCTGGTGGACGAGTATCAGGATACCAACGGCGCCCAGTTCGCCCTCGTGAAGATGCTGGCGGGCGACCGCTGCAATCTCTGCGTGGTCGGCGACGACGATCAGAGCATCTACAGCTGGCGCGGGGCCGACATCGGCAACATCCTCGACTTTCCCGACATCTTTCCGGGGGCGAAGGTCATCAAGCTGGAACAGAATTACCGTTCCTGCTCGGCCATCCTCGATGCGGCCAACGCGGTGATAAGCGGCGGAGACGCCCGGCGGCACGGCAAGAAACTCTGGAGCGCTCTCGGCGAGGGGACGCCTCCCCGGATCGTTTCGCTCGACAACGGCGAAAGCGAGGCCGAGTACGTGGCGAGCATGATCGAACAGCTGCGGCGGCAGAGAAAAGACGGTCATGCGCCGTACGGCGATTTTGCCGTATTGTACCGATCGAACCAGCTGTCGCGGCAGATCGAGCAGGCTTTGCGCAGCGCGCAGATACCTTACCGGCTGTTCGGCGGACAGCAGTTCTTTCAGCGCCGCGAGATCAAGGACGCTCTGGCGTATCTGCGGGTCATGGTCAATCCCCGCGACGACCAGAGTTTATTGCGGGTGCTGGCCTCTCCGCCCCGCGGCCTGGGAGCCAAGGCCGTGGAGACCCTCAAAAAAAGGCGTGTTCTCGACCACGTGCCGATGTTCCGCACGCTGTGCGACCGGGAGTTCCACAAGACCCTCTCGCGCGCCGGGGCGGAAGGGGCCTCCGGGCTCGCCCGCGTCTACGGGGAGTTCGAAAAACAGTTTGCCGAGCCGGGAAACATCGCCGGCAAAACGGCCGCGTTCCTTCAGGCCTGCGGCTACATCGACGGACTTCAGAAGATCTACAAGGACATCAGCGACGCCGTCAAGCGGCGGGACAATATCGACGAGTTCATTTCGGCCATCGCCCAGTACGAGGCGAAAGTCAACGCTCCCCTCACGCTCGGTGAGTACCTCGAAGCCTGTTCGCTCATGGAGGAGGAAAGCGACGACGAGGCGTCTTCCGGGGACGCGGTGACGCTGTCGTCGATCCACGCGGCCAAGGGACTGGAGTTCCCCGTGGTTTTCGTGATCGCCATGGAGAAGGGGATATTCCCCCATGAAAAAGCCCTCGAAGAGGGGGCGGGCGACGAGGAGAAGCGGCTGTTCTATGTGGCGGTCACCCGGGCGAAGGAGGAGCTGTATCTGCTCCGGGCCCGTTCGCGGATGCAGCGGGGCGTCACCCGTCCCGCCCAGCAGTCTCCGTTCCTCGGACTGCTTCCCGACGGCGTCGTCGAGCGCTGCGAGCCGGGCGATCTGCTCAAGGGCGCTTCGCAGGAAGACCTGATGAAAAAGTTCGAGGAGTTCTACGCCCTTCTCAAGAAGGACGCGAAAAAGTGAAAAAGCCTTCGTCCATCTTGAAGAACGGGGAATTCTGAAGTATATTATCTCTCTTGATGAACTGTCGGGAAGGGCGCTCCGCGCAGGGACTCTCCCGCCGGTTCGGAAAGCGTAAACGGGAAATTTTTCTCCGCTTCGATTCGGGAAGCGGAGATTTCCGTAAAATTCAATGTCCGTGAAGGACGGGGAGTTGGATCATGGCTGTGTTCGGCGATGTCGTTCAGGAGTATTACGTCAACAGATTCCGCAAAAACGCGGCGCTTCGCCAGAGAAGACTGCGGTCGCTCGACTGCCGCGAGGCGGCGCAGCAGTACGTCGAGGAGGTCAGGGCCCGCGTCCGCGGCGCGTACGACTTCCCCCGCGAAAAGTGTCCTCTTGACGCGAAGATCACCGGGACCGTGGTCCGTCCGGGATTCCGGATCGAAAAGGTGATCTATTTCAGCCGTCCGGGATTTCCCGTC
>JAFTDL010000140.1 GCA_017454215.1 Lentisphaeria bacterium
AGATCGTTCAGGGCCTGCCGCAGGATCTTCTGCCAGTCGGCGGCCCCGGTGTGCAGATCGAGGTTCTTTTCCAGACAGTGGGCGATGGTCTGGGTGATGAGATAGCCGTCGGCCCGGCTGGCCGGATGGTGTCCCGACTGCCGGAAACGTTCGAATACCTTTCCCGTATCGGTCAGGTTGAAGTTCCCCGCCGCCCGAAGCGTGCGGTCGAGACAGCTGGAGTCGTGCACGAACGGGTGGCACGAACTGATCTCGTGCCGCCCGTAGGTGGCGTATCTCAGATGTCCCAGCAGCAGTTCGCCGCCGAAGGGAGGTATCGCGGCGCAGCGTCCCAGCAGATCGGCCAAAGGATCCTCGGGCGCCACGGATTTTTCGAGCCGGTACGCCGGCAGACCCGGTTCGGGGTCGAGGCGCAGCGCGGCGATGCCCGCGCCGTCCTGACCCCGGTTGTGCTGTTTTTCCAGCAGAAGCGCCATCTTGCCGAACCCGTAATCGGCCGTGCCGTACTTGCGGGCGTAGTAGTCGGGACTCTTCCGCAGCCGCAGCAGAGCCACGGCACATTCATGTTTGACGCGATCCGACATGACGCTGGCTCCCGTTTTCTTCAGTAGACGAACAGCATTTCCCTGTATTTCGGCAGGGGCCAGCAGTCGTCGGGCACGATCTTTTCGATCTCGTCGACCGTGACGCGGAGTTTCCCCATGGCTTCGAGGATATCCTCGTGTTTGCCCTGCAGGGCGACGGCGAGGGCTTCCTCGCCCGCCGCGAGATCCTCGAGGGCGCGGCCCAGCAGCGCGGCCCGCTTTTTCAGCGTCGACGTGCCTCTGGTGACCGAAACGGTTCTGGCTTCGCCGAGGGCACGGACCATTTTTTCGAATTCCGCGGCGACGGCGGGGGAGACCATGCTGCGGGCGATCTCGAGGGCGACTTCGCCTTCGATCCGCACCTTGCGGTGGAAATCCTCCATGAAGACTTCGTAGCGCGACACGATCTCGCGGCGGCGGAACACGCCGTATTTCTCCAGCAGGGCGACATTTTTCTCCTGCGTGAGGACCTTGAGGGCGTCCATGGTGGTCCTCAGGTTGGGCAGACCCCGTTTTTTTGCCTCCTCCAGCCATCCGGGAGCGTAGCCGTCGCCGTTGAAGATGATGCGCTTGTGCGCCTTGACGATCTCGCGCAGATGGGCCTGGAGTCTGGCGTTGAATTCCTTTTTGGGGAAGGTCTTGAGCGTGTCGGCCATGCGGTCGAAGGCGTCGGCGACGATGGTGTTGAGCATGACGTTGGGACCCGAGCACGACAGGCTGGAACCGGGGGCCCGGAATTCGAACTTGTTGCCGGTGAAGGCGAAGGGACTTGTCCGGTTGCGGTCCGTCGCGTCCTGGGGCAGGGGCGGCAGGGTGTCCACGCCGATGCGGAGCATGCCGCCGTGACGGCTGGATTTGTGTTCGCCCTTTTCCAGCTGGTCGATGACTTCGGCAAGCTGGTCGCCGAGGTACATCGAGATCACGGCCGGGGGCGCTTCGTTGGCGCCCAGACGGTGGTCGTTGCCCACGCCGGCCACTGAGGCCCGGAGCAGATCGGCGTGCATGTCCACCGCCTCGATGATGGCGCAGAGGGTGGTGAGAAAGATCGCGTTCTCGTCAGGATCGTTTCCGGGATTGAGCAGATTGCGCCTGCCGTAGTTGATGCTCCAGTTGTTGTGCTTGCCCGAACCGTTGATGCCGGCAAAGGGTTTCTCGTGCATCAGGCAGACGAAGCCGTAGCGTTCGGCGGTCTGGCGCAGGACCTCCATCACCAGCATATTGTGGTCGCAGGCGAGATTGAGCTCCTCGAAGATCGGTGCGAGTTCGAACTGCGCCGGGGCCACTTCGTTGTGGCGGGTCTTGGCGGGGATCCCCAGTTTCCAGAGTTCGCGTTCCACCTCGTTCATGAAGTTGAGCACCCGCATTTTGATGGAGCCGAAGTAGTGGTCTTCGAGCTGCTGATGCTTGGCCGGAGGGGCGCCGAAGAGGGTCCGGCCGGTCTGCAGGAGATCGGGACGCAGCAGATAGAAGTGCTTGTCGATGAGAAAATACTCCTGTTCGGGGCCCAGAGTGACGGTCACTTTTTCATCGGGCAGACCGAAGCACTTCATCATTTTCTTCGTCGCGCCCGAAAGGGCCTGGATGGAGCGCAGGAGGGGGGTCTTGCGGTCGAGGGCTTCCCCCGTGTAACTGCAGAAGGCGGTGGGGATGCACAGCGTCGCGCCGTTGCCGTGGCGCTTGATGAAAGCCGGACTGGTGGGATCCCACGCGGTGTAGCCCCGGGCCTCGAAGGTGGAGCGCAGTCCGCCCGAGGGGAAACTGGATGCGTCCGGCTCGCCGAGGATGAGGTTCTTGCCAGAAAAACTCAGAATGGCCCGGCAGCCGTCGGTCTCCAGAAAGGAGTCGTGCTTTTCGGCGGTGTTGCCGGTGAGCGGCTGGAACCAGTGGGTGTAACTGGTGGCGCCCCGGGAGATGGCCCATTCCTTCATGGCGTGGGCGACGCTGCCCGCGATCTCGGGATCGAGGGCCTTGCCTTCCTCGATGGTGGCCTGAAGTTTAAGAAAGTCGGCCTTCGGCAGATGCTTCTGCATGGCGTCCAGATTGAATACATCTTCTCCGTAACCGTCGATGTTCGCCGCCTCCGGAACTCCGGGGCCGTCGATCTTCAGTTCCGCGACCGCTTTGATCGCTTCGTACCGTTTCATGCTGCTCATCATGACTTTCTCCTGTGGGTTGATTTTGGGGGCTCCGTCCCCTCACAAGCAAAATTCGTGCCAAATGTTTTCGAGGCGGGGAAATCATTTCGTGAGTTACAAAAAATGTAAAACATGTGTCGTGTTTTACGGTTTTTGTAAAACGGCGGTCCGGCGCTTCTCCCCGAAAACGGATTGGCACGGATTTTGCTCTATGTCCGGAGACGACCGAACAAACCGGAAAGGACAGGAAAATGGAACAGATATTCAGGCCGCGTCCGTCGGCCCTTTACGATCCCGCTCGGGAGCACGACGCCTGCGGCGTGGGTCTTGCCGCCGATCTCAGCGGACAGGCGTCTCACAAGATCGTGGAGCAGGGGATCACGATCCTCACCCGTCTGATGCATCGCGGCGCATCGGGAAGCGACCCCGAGACCGGCGACGGCGCGGGACTGCTGCTGACCATGCCCGATGAATTTTTCCGCAGCTGCGCCGGGGCGGAACTGCCTCCCGCGGGCTCCTACGCCGTCGCCATGATCTTCGGCGGCTCCGGCGATGAGAAGACCGTCGAAGAGATCGTCGGATCCGAGGGCGGAAAAGTTCTTTTCTGGCGCGAAGTGCCCGTCGTTCCCGAAGCCGTCGGCTCCAAGGCCCGCGAAAATCTGCCGCTCATCCGGCAGCTTTTCATCGACGGCCGCGGCTTTGCCGACAACGCCTCCTTCGAACGCAAGCTCTTCGTCATGCGCCGCCTGATCGAGAAGCGGCGCCTCGACCTTTACATCTGCAGCATGTCATCGCGCACGGTCGTCTACAAGGGACTGATGCTGGCGACCCAGATCCGCGACTTCTATCCCGATCTTTCTGACGAACTCTTCCGGGCCCGGTTCGCCATCGTGCACCAGCGGTACAGCACCAACACCTTTCCCACCTGGCAGCTGGCCCATCCCTTCCGCTGTCTGGCCCACAACGGAGAGATCAACACCCTGCGGGGCAACCTCAACGCCCTCAAGGCCCGCGAGCGGCGTCTGAAAAGCCCCCTGTTCGGCGGGGATCTGGCCAAACTTCTGCCGCTGATCGAACCGGGACAGAGCGATTCGGCCTGTCTCGACAACATGCTGGAGCTTCTCGTTGCCGCCGGACGGAGCGTGGAACACGCCATGCTCATGCTGATGCCGCAGGCATGGGGCGCAAAATACTACATGGGCCGGGACGTGCGCAGTTTCTTCGAATACCACTCCGCCCTCATGGAGCCGTGGGACGGACCCGCCGCCGTGGTCTTCACCGACGGCGTCAATCCCGGTGCGATCCTCGACCGCAACGGTCTGCGGCCGACGCGTTACACAAAATGTAAAAACGGCCTTTTCGTGCTGGCCAGCGAAGCGGGGGTGCTGGACATTCCCGCGGAAGAGGTGGAGAGCCGGGGCCGCCTCGCGCCCGGAGAGATCCTGCTTCTCGACATGGCCCATCACCGGGTCGTGGGCGATTCCGAGATCAAGACCCGTCTGGCCCGCAGCAGGCCTTACCGGCGCTGGGTCGAGGAGAACCGCCTCGCCGTTCACGGACTCTTCACCGACATCACTCCCTCGGAGCCCGGAGAAGATCTGCTGCGCCGCCAGCAGTTCTTCGGCTTCACCCGCGAGGACATCGACATCATATTGAAACCCATGGCCGAACAGGGAAAGGAACCGACGGGCTCCATGGGCAACGACGCGGCTCTGGCGGTGCTTTCGGAGAAGCCCCAGCTGCTTTTCTCTTATTTCAAACAGCTTTTCGCCCAGGTGACCAATCCGCCCATCGACCCCATCCGGGAGGAACTGGTCATGAGCCTCATGACCTACATCGGCAACCGGGGGAACATCCTCGAGGAGACTCCGGAACACGCCCGGCTCATCAAACTGCGCCGTCCCGTCCTGACCGACGACGAACTTCAGCATCTGCGGAATTTCGGGGCCCGCGGCTTCCGCTCCCGGCTGCTGGCCTGCGGTTTCGACGCCGCGGGCGGAGAAAACGCCCTGCGGCAGGCCCTGCGGAAACTGGCCGCCGACGCGGTTGAGGCTGCTTCCGGCGGCGAACGCATCCTGATCCTTTCGGACCTCGATCTCGCCCCCGGCATGGCGGCGATCCCCAGTCTGCTGGCCTGCGCCGCCGTCAACCGGGCGCTGATCGAGAACGATCTGCGCCCCGAGACCGGCGTCATCATCCAGTCCGGCGAGGTGCGCGAAGTCATGCACTTCGCTCTGCTTCTGGGCTACGGCGCCACCGCCGTCAATCCTCATCTGGCGCTTGAGACGGTGACGGCGCTCTCCCGTTCCGGGACGGTTTCCGCCGATCCCGTGACCGCGGCGGGCAACTACATTCAGGCGGTGGACAAGGGACTGTTGAAGATCATGTCCAAACTGGGCATCTCCACGCTCCGCAGCTACCGGTCGGCGCAGGCCTTCGAGGCGGTGGGTCTGAGCAGGGAGTTCCTCGACGAATTCCTGCCGGGCACCATCTCGCGCATCGGCGGCATCGGACTCGGGGAGATCGCGGGCGAAGCCGCCGTGCGCGCCCGTTCCGCGGAGTCGGCGTCTCCTCTGCTGCCCGCGGGCGGCCAGTACAAGTACCGCAAGGACGGCGAAGCCCACCTGTGGACGCCGCAGAGCCTTGCCGCCTTCCGGCAGGCGGTGCAGCAGGGCGACTTCGGCAAGTTCCGCGAATACAGTCATCTCATCGACGATCAGGCCCGGCATCTCTGCACCCTGCGCGGTCTTTTCCGTTTCAGGGAGGTCCGGCCCGTCCCCGTCGAGGAGGTCGAGAGCGTCGAAAGCATTCTGAAGCACTTCGTTTCGGGAGCCATGAGTCTGGGCAGTCTGAGTCCCGAGGCCCACATGGCCATCGCCCGGGCCATGAACAGCTGCGGCGGCATGAGCAACTGCGGCGAGGGCGGCGAGAACGCCGAACGCTTCGGCACCGAGTTCAACAGCGCCATCAAACAGGTGGCCAGCGGCCGTTTCGGCGTGACCATAAGCTATCTGCGCAACGCGCAGGACATCCAGATAAAGAGGGCCCAGGGGGCCAAGCCCGGCGAGGGCGGTCAGCTGCCCGGGTACAAGGTGGACGAATTCGTGGCCAGGATCCGTCATGCCATGCCGGGGGTGACCCTGATCTCGCCGCCGCCGCACCACGACATCTACTCCATCGAGGATCTGGCGCAGCTGATCTACGACTTGCGCAACGCCAATCCCGGGGCGCGTATCTCGGTGAAACTGGTCTCCGAGCCCGGCGTGGGGACCGTGGCGGCGGGCGTCGCCAAGGCCAAGGCCGACGTGGTGCTCATTTCGGGGTACGACGGCGGCACGGGGGCCTCTCCGCTCACCAGCATCAAGTACGCGGGCCTGCCGTGGGAGCTGGGCATCGCCGAAGCCCAGCAGACTCTCGTGCTCAACGGACTGCGCGGCGCCGTCCGTCTGCAGGTCGACGGTCAGATGAAGACCGGCCGCGACGTGGTGATCGCTTCTCTGCTCGGTGCGGAGGAGTTCGGTTTCGCCACCACCATCCTTGTCTGCCTCGGCTGCGTGATGATGCGCAAATGCCACAGCAACACCTGTCCCATGGGGGTCGCCACGCAGGATCCGGAACTGCGCAAAAACTTTGCCGGCAAGCCTGAATACATCGTCAACTTTCTGCGTTTCGTCGCCTCCGAGGTCCGGGAGTATCTGGCTCTGCTGGGACTGCGTTCCCTCGACGAGGCCTGCGGACGGAGCGATCTTCTGGAAACGGACGCCGCCGTCGATTTCTACAAGGCGTCCCACTTGGATTTCAGCGGCCTTCTGCGTCCGGCGCGGGGAGAGGTGCGGCGTTTCGACGCTTCCCGGGGCCGGGAGGCGCTCGAGAACTTCGACCGCAGGGAACTTCTCGGCAAACTCAAACTCGACGGGACGAGGGAGACCCTGACGGTCCGGATCGCCAACAGCGACCGCACCGCGGGGACCGAAGTTTCGGGCATCATCGCCGACAGGTTCGGTCCGGCGGGTCTGCCCGAGGACACCGTCACGATCCATCTTGCGGGTGTTGCGGGACAGAGTTTCGGCGCGTTTCTCGCACCGGGAGTGACGCTGGATCTCGAAGGAGAGGCCAATGACTTTGTCGGCAAGGGACTTTCGGGCGGCAAGATCATCATCCGCCGGGCCCGCAAGGCCGCATTCGCGGCCGAGGACAACGTGATCGCGGGCAACGTGATCGGTTACGGCGGCACCTCGGGAAGCGTTTTCATCAACGGCATCGCGGGGGAGCGTTTCGCCATCCGCAACAGCGGCATGACGCTGGTGGCCGAGGGCATCGGCGACCACGGCTGCGAGTACATGACGGGGGGCAGAGTGGTCATTCTGGGACATGTCGGCGTGAACTTCGCCGCGGGCATGACCGGAGGTCTGGCCTACGTCTACGACGAGAAGGGACACTTCGACCTGTCGTGCAATCCCGACGGCGTCGATCTCGAGAGCATCGAACCGGGAACCGGAGCCGAGAAGGAATTGAAGTCGCTGATAGAAGCCCATTTCCGGGCCACGGGCAGCGCCCGGGCGTCTTCGATGCTGGCCGACTGGGAGCAGTACCGGGCGAGATTCGTGCGGGTCTTCCCGGTGGAATACCGCAACGCACTCAAAGCACGGGGGAACAACTGAAATGCAGGAGAGGATTCATCAGATCTACCGGTCCGTCGAAGAACGGAAGCGGGATTTTAACGAGGTCGAACGGCCTTTCTCGGAAACCGAAATACGCGGCCAGATGGAGCGCTGTCACAACTGCGGCATCCCCTTCTGTCACGGCGCGGGCTGTCCGCTCTTCAATCAGGTGCCCGATTTCAACGCGGCGGCCGCGGCGGGCGACTGGCGGGCGGCGTTCAACATTCTGTCGCAGACCAGTTTCTTCCCTGAATTCACCAGCCGGGTGTGTCCGGCGCTGTGCGAAGGCTCCTGCTGCTGCGGCGTGGACGGCGATCCCGTCATGGTGCGGCAGTGCGAAAAAATGATCATCGAAAAGGCCTTTGCCGCGGACTTCGTGCGTCCGGTGATCCCCGCAAAGCGCAGGGGCCGCAGGGTCGCCGTCATCGGCAGCGGTCCGGCCGGCCTCTTTGCCGCCGAGGGACTCAACCGGGCGGGATTTCAGGTGACGGTCTTCGAAGCGAATCACCGGCCCGGCGGACTGCTCCGCTACGGCATTCCCGATTTCAAACTCTCGAAGAGCCTCATCGACCGCAGGCTCGGCATCATGGAGCGCGAGGGCATCGTCTTCACCGCCGACACCCGCATAGGAACGGATATTTCCGGAGCCTATCTGCTGCGGAACTTCGACGCGGTGGTGCCGGCTCTGGGAACGCCCTGCGCCCGGGATCTGGCCGTCCCCGGCCGGGAACTGGCCGGGATCCACTCCGCGCTGGAGTTCCTTCAGGGACAGAACCGGGTCAACAGCGGGGAACTCGACACTCTTCCCGTCAGCGCGGCGGGGAAGCGTGTCGTCATCAGCGGCGGCGGCGACACCGGCAGCGACTGCGCCGGCACCGCCATCCGGCAGGGCGCGAAGAGCGTGCGCCAGATCGAGATCATGCCCCGTCCGCCCGAAAAGCGTTCGCCCTCCACGCCGTGGCCCGCGTGGCCGTGGATGCTCCGCACCAGTTCCAGTCACATGGAGGGCTGCGAGCGCGAGTGGAATGTCGCAAGCGACCGCTTCGTCGGCAAGGACGGCAAAGTGACCGGGATCGAGGTCCATGCCGTCGCGTGGTCGTTTTCGCCCGAGGGACGTCCTCTCAAGCCCGAAGCCGTTTCCGGTTCTTCGCGCCTGATCGAGGCCGATCTGGTGCTGCTGGCCATGGGCTTCACCGGCGTTCCCCGGGCGGGGCTCGTCGATGAACTGAAACTGGAATTGACGCCCCGCAACGGCATCATTTCCGATCCCGCAAGAAACATCTACGCCGTCGGCGACTGCGCCAACGGTCCCTCTCTGGTGGTCCGCGCCATGGCGGATGCCGGAAAAACCGTCAGAAACATTTCGGAGGCCCTGTCATGAAATTTAGCAAGTGGAGCGGACTTGGCAACGACTTCGTCTTTCCCGAACCGGGCGAGCGGGTCTCCCCCGCCGCGGTGCCGCACCTGTGCGACCGCAGAAACGGCATCGGCGGCGACGGCGTCATTCTCATCACCCCTCTGGGCGGCGCGGATTTCGAAATGAAGATATACAATGCCGACGGCTCCGAGGCGGCCATGTGCGGCAACGCCACCCGCTGTGCGGCCAAATACATCCTGTCGCGGGGGCTCGCCGGAGGAAAAGTCTTTCATCTGCACACCCTTTCGGGCATTGTTTCGCCGGAACTTCTCGACGACGGCCGGGTGCGGGTCGATATGGGCGCCCCCCGGGAGTTTCTGGGGAATATCGTCCTCGCGGCGGAGGGGCGGCGTTTCGACGCCGTCACCGTCTCGATGGGCAACCCCCACGCCGTGATCTTCACGGACGATGTTTCCGCCGTGCCGCTGGAGAAATGGGGGCCTGTGCTGGAGCATGACGCCCAGTTCCCCGACCGCTGCAACATCGAGTTTGCGCAGATCCTCGGACCGGGAAAGATCCGCATGCGGGTCTGGGAACGGGGCTGCGGCATCACCTCCGCCTGCGGCACGGGCAGCTGCGCCGCGCTGGTCGCCGCGCAGAAGAAAGCACTCTGCGGCGATGCGGCCGACATCGTTCTCGACGGCGGCGTTCTGCACATCGGACACAAAGCCGGGCAGCCCGTCTTCATGACCGGTCCGGCGCTGGAAATTTTTACGGGAGAGATCGGAAATGAACTGTGAACTGCTCAACAAAAATTATGCCCTGCTGCCCGAAAGTTATCTTTTTTCGGAGATCGCCCGCAAGATAGCCGCTTTTCAGGAGAAGCATCCCGAAAGGGAGATCATCCGGCTGGGCATCGGCGACGTGACGCGGCCCCTCGTGCCCGCCGTGATAGAAGCCATGCACCGCGCCGTGGGCGAAATGGCCGATCCCGCGACCTTCCGCGGCTACGGTCCGGAGCCGGGATACCCGTTTCTGCGCGAGGCCGTCGCGGCGGCGGAATACGGTTCGCGAAACATCGACATCGGGCCCGACGAAATTTTCGTGAGCGATGGTTCCAAGTGCGATGTGGCCAACATTCAGGAACTGTTTTCGGCCGACTGCTCCGTCGCCATTCCCGACCCGGTGTATCCGGTGTACCTCGACAGCAACGTCATGGCCGGGCGCGGCGGCAGACTGATGCCCGACGGCCGGTACGGAAAGATCCACTACATGGCCTGCGGTGAAAACAACGGTTTTCAGCCCAATTTGCCGCCACGGGGAACGGCGCTCATCTACCTCTGCAGTCCCAACAATCCCACCGGGACCGTCCTTTCGCGGGCGACCCTCGAAAAACTGGTGGCGTTTGCCCTCGATACCGGCGCCGTCATCCTCTTCGACGCGGCCTACGCCGATTACATCCGCGACGACCGTCTCGTTCACACCATTTACGAGATCCCCGGTGCGAAAAAGTGCGCGGTGGAGTTCCACAGTTTCTCGAAGAGCGCCGGTTTCACGGGCGTGCGCTGCGCCTTCACCGTGATCCCCCGCGAAATGGAGACTTTGCGCCGGATGTGGCTCCGGCGGCAGAGCACCAAGTTCAACGGCGTCAACTACATCGTGCAGCGGGCGGCCGAAGCGGTCTACACTCCCGCGGGCCGGGAACAGACCCGGGACGTCATTTCGGGCTACATGCGCAATGCCGGGGTCATCCGCGAAGGGCTGCGCAAGGCCGGATACACGGTTTTCGGCGGAGAGCACGCGCCCTACATCTGGTGGCGTCTGCCCGACGGCGTCAAGTCGCAGGCGTTTTTCGACTTTCTGCTTGAAAAATGCGCCGTGGTGGGAACGCCCGGCAGCGGTTTCGGTCCAGAGGGCGAAGGCTTTTTCCGTCTGACCGCCTTCGGGGATCCCGCAAAGACCCGCGAGGCTGTTTCCAGAATTGCGGAAATGCCCGCGTTTCCGGCTTGATAAAACACCTGCGGGCGTGTATATTACCTGCCGTCATGAGCATGGAGATACACCCGCAGATCCTGGTGATACAGAAGATCACTTCGGTGCTTATCCACGGACGCGACGTCGGAACGATGCTTGAGGAAGTATTGGAGATCATCGACCGCGAAATGGGTATGCGCCGCGGCACTTTTTCGCTCCGCTACGGGGACACCCTGCGGATCGAGGCCTCCCACGGTCTCACCGAGGCCGAAAAGAAAAAAGGCTTCTACACTCTGGGCGAGGGCATCACGGGACACGTGGCGGAGACGGGCCGCAGTCACGTGATCCCCGATCTGCGCAAGGATCCCCGCTTTCTCAACCGGACGGGCAAGCATCATTACGACGGTCCGGCGGCCTTCATCTGCGTGCCGCTTTTTCACCATGAAAAGCTGATCGGCACTTTGTCGGTGGACCGTCCCATCACCCCCGATACGAATCTCGACAGCGACGTGGCCTTTCTGGAAATTCTGGCCAACATCACCGCCGATTCCGCCTCGGAATGCCTTCTGCTCCATCGGGAAAAGCAGACGCTTCTGGACGAGAACCGCAAACTCCGCAGCATGCTGCAGAACACGCCGGGCCGGCTCATCGGCAACTGCCGCGAAATGCTTCAGGTCTACACCGAACTTCGGCAGGTGGCTCCCACCGACGCCACCGTGCTCATCCGCGGCGCCAGCGGCACCGGCAAGGAACTGCTGGCTCACGCCATTGTGGAGCTTTCGCCGCGCAAAAACAAGCCCTTCGTCACCCTGAACTGCGCCGCGCTGCCCGAAAATCTGGTGGAAAGCGAACTTTTCGGCCATGAAAAGGGCTCTTTCACGGGCGCCGTTTCGCGCCGCATCGGACGGGCCGAGGCCGCCGACGGGGGGACGCTCTTTCTGGACGAGATCGGCGACCTCACCATGCAGACCCAGGTGAAACTGCTCCGTTTCCTCCAGGAACGGACCTTTTCGCGGGTGGGCAGCAACGAGGAACTGCACTCCGACGTGCGTTTTCTCGCGGCCACCAGCCGGAATCTGGAGGAACTCATGGCCAAAAAGCTTTTCCGCGAGGATCTCTTTTACCGGCTGAACATCTTTCCCATCATGATGCCGCCTCTGGCCCGGCGCTCCAGCGACATCATACTGCTGGCGGAACACTTCATCGAGCGTCTCAACGTGAAGTACAACAAAAAGATCACGAAACTCTCTCCCGGCGCGACCCGTCTGCTGATGACCCATTCCTGGCCGGGCAATGTGCGCGAGCTCGAAAACTGCATGGAGCGCGCCGTGCTGACGGCCCGGGACGACTGCATCCACAGTTACGATCTGCCGCCCTCGCTCCGGGCGGGGGACGAGACTTCCGGAGCTCCCTGCCGGGGCGGGACTCTCAAGCAGATGCTGGAGTCCTGCGAAAGGGAGTTTCTCACCGACGCCATCGAGCGGCACGACGGCAATCTCTCCGCCGCCGGCCGCGAACTGGGACTCTCGCCCCGCATGATGAACTACCGCATGACCCGCCTCGGCATCCCCGGCAGAAAGTGACCGCGGCGTTTCCGATAAAGAGAGGGGGGAGACCCGGGAGAGGGAAAAAACTTTTTTTCCCGTGAAAAAAAGTTTTTTCCCTCTCCCGGACCCTCACTCTTTTTCAAAAAAAGCGGGTTTTTTTGGGTGGAGAAATGCGAAGCCGCCGACCGGAGGGACTCCCCTCGGCTCTGCATCGGCGGAGCCAAAACGCCCCGCTTTTCCCGAAAAGGATGGGGGGCCGGGGGAAGGGATCACCGACCCTTATCGGGAACAGAGCGTCCCGAAACAGCAAGATTCGGATAATAAAAGCAATATCGATGCATTGACAATTTTCCGTTCCAAGTATATAATATGCGCAAAATCTCCGGCCGTGCGATCCGGAGAAAGGACAAAATCGCAAAACCCGAAGGGGGGGCGGATCATGAGGATCGGTTTTGCCGTTGTCGACATCACTCCTGAACTTGGGATATATCTTACCGGGTACGGACGTCCGGAGCGTCTGGCCGAAGGTGTCCACTCTCCGCTCAACGCTTCGATCATGGTGGTCGGGGACGGGAAGACTTCCGCCGCGGTCGTCGGACTCGACTGGTGTTTCGTGGACCGGCCTCTGACGCAGGCCATCCGCCGGGAGATCGGCAGACAGAGCGGCATTCCCGAAGAGAACATCCTGCTCTGCTGTTCCCACACCCATTCCGCGCCCCATACGGCCTGCATGCGCACGCTGGGACGCTCCGCGGTGGATCCCGAAAACAGGGGCGTGGATTATGCGCTCAAGTCCGCCCCCGTGATCGCGGCGGGCGTTCGTGAGGCCGGGGCGAACCTGCGGGAATGCACCGCCGGATTCGCTCAGACGAAGACTCTTGCCTGCGTGTCTCGCCGCGGCATGGACGAAAACGGAAAAGTCCGGGGGTTCATTCAGGACCCCGATCAGATCTGCGACAACAACATGGTGGTCGTCCGCTTCCTCGACGCCGAAGACGGCAGGGACCTGGGCATTCTCGTGCACACAGGCGGTCACAACACCGCCATGGGCGGAAACACTCTGATCTCCAGCGACTGGTGCGGCGTCATGAAGGAACGCATCCGCAACCGTTACCGGGTGCCCGTGGTATTCGTGAACGGGGCGCTGGGCGACGTGGGGCCGCGTTCCAACCGTTTCGTCAGCGCTTCCTGGTGCGGGAAGGGCTACTCCGCGGGCGGCGGCGACGGCGTGAAGGCCGTGGAGGAGGTCGGACTCCGTGCCGCGGGTGATCTCGAGGGCGCTGGAGGACATCCGGGAGTTCCGGCGCGATCTTCCCCTGACCGTGCGCGTGTCGGAACTGCGGCTGCCGCAGGCTCTTTCCATGGGTGAAGCCGAGGCGGAAAAGACCGTGCGCGAGTACGAGGCCGCCAATCCCGTCATGCCCGTGGAGCCCGACGGCGCCTACCAGATCGCGAAACACGTTCTTGCCGCGTGGAAACAGCCGCCCGAACCGGAACTGGTCCTCGAGCAGACGATCATCGCCTTCGGTCCGCTGGCGATGGTCCCGTTTCCCTTCGAGGTGTTCTCGGTCTTTACCCTGCGTCTGCGCAAGTTCGGACCCTATCAGTACAATCTGCTCTGCTCCAACACCAACGGGCGCAACGCCTATCTGCCGGACCGCGGCTCCTTCGCCCTCGGCGGCTGCGAACCGGAATGCCTGAAGAACATCCGGCCCTTCGTCATCCGCCCCGACGCGGGCGACATCGCCGTGAGCCAGAGTCTCGCCGCCCTCGAAAAAGCGCAGGCGTGAAGCGTCATCTGTTTTTTCTGCGGTATTCCCCGGGGGACATGCCGTATTTTTGCCGGAAGCGCCGGTAGAACATGTACTCTCCGGAAAAGCGGACGTCTCTCACGATCTCCGAGACGGGAATGCGTGTTTCGCACAGACTTCGGGCCGCGGCCTCCAGACGCAGGTCGATGATGTACTGCGAGGGCGTGACGTCGAAATTTCTTTTCCATGCCTTGAAAAATGCGGTGCGGGACATCCCGTTGGCGGCGGCCACTTCGTCGATGCTGACATTTTCGGCGAAGTGCATGCGGAACCAGACCGAAATGTTGCGGATGCGGCTTTCCTCCGACACCTCCGCGCCGGGCATGTTCCCGCCGAACAGCAGATGGCCCATGATGCAGAAACAGATCCAGTCGGCGGTGTCCGTCATTCCCGGCGTGTGGAGCTGGTGCAGGACTTTTCTCAGTTTCGAGATCAGCGTTTCCAGTTCCTGAGTCATCACGAAGCGCCACGCGGTCCGTTCGACCGTCATGCCCAGCATCTCCATGGTCTTCAGGACCTCGGGCGGGTAGCTGAAGGAAATGACGTCGCGGACTTTCGCCTGCGGCATCTCCCAGACGGATCCGGGGAGCCGCCAGACCACGTTGGGACAGGGGAGTTTCAGATATCTGCCGTCGACGATGTCCTCCGTCGAATCGGACTCGGCCGCGAGACGGAGACAGACCTCGAGACGGTCCCAGCGTCTCTTCGACGCGGGGATCAGCTTGTCTTTGCAGTGATAGATCTGTTCCACGCGAAACGGGAAATTATTTCTGCGGGGAATGTCCCTGATGTCCAGACTCCATCCCGGCATGCCCGGTCCTCCTGTCTCCTGTGAATGCGGATGAATACGAAACATATACCCGTTTTAATTTAACGTCTGTTCACTTAAAATGCAAGCTGAGTATATTTTTGTACGATTTTACAGTAAGAATAAAGATGAAATGACGTTGCCGAAAAACGAAAGCGGAGTATATTTTTTGTCGGAAAAGAAAAAACAGGGGAACATCATCTGTGGAACTTTGCGGCACGGCATACTGGGCATGGCATCCGGGACGGAAGGAACATGAGGCGGGATACACGCTTTTCCGCCGCGCTTTCGTCTGTGCCGAAAAAGCGTCTTATCACATCATCGTGTCGGCGGACAACCGGTTCAACTTCTATCTGGACGGACGGCTTCTCGGGCGCGGTCCCCTGCGCGGCGATCTTGACCATTACTTTTACGATGAATATGCGGGCGAACTTGCCGCCGGGGAACACATTTTTGCCGCGGAAGTCGTTGTCTGGAGCGAAGCGTGGCGCTGGAGCGCCGCCCCGTGGGCGGAAATGCACGCGGGCGGCGGATTCATGGTTGCGGGATACGCGGGCGCCGAACGGATGGAGTTGCCCGGCGACTGGCTTGTTTCCGTCGATCCCGGCCGCCGTCCCCGGCTCTGGAAAGAGGCGTGGAAAGGGGCGGCGAGGATTCCGGCCCCGCCTATGGACGAAATCGACTTTGCCCGCTGTTGCGCCGACTGGCATTTGATCCCGCGTCCCGCGGGAGTTTGGGTGAAGCCAGCGGTCCTCGGCAAAGCGGAGTTCCGCGACACGTATCAGACTGATCCGGATACGCCGTGGAATCTTGTGAAACGGCCTCTTGCGCAGATGGAGGAGACGTCTTCTCCCCTCGCGGCCGTTCTGCGGGGCCCCGGAACGCTCGCCCTTGACAACGGCCGCCTGACGGGGAGCTGTCCTGCGGGGAAATATGCCGTTCTTCTGGATACCGGACGCAATCAGACCTTCATGGTCCGTTTTTCCGGGACCGGCGGCCGCGGTTCGTGCCGTCTTGCTTATTCCGAAACGCTTTTCGACGAACAGGGACGCAAAAACCACCGGTATCCCGGAACGCTGGGGGAGCGGGGGTATGCCGATCTTCTGCATTTTGCCGGAAATCCGTGGCGGTACGGCTCCTTCTGGTACCGTACCGGAAGGTTTCTCGAACTTGAGTTCGACCTGACGGAGCCGCTGACAAAGATCGAACTGGAACTGGCGTTCATCACTTATCCTCTGGGGCCCTTCCGGGAGTTCCGCGCGCCGGGCGACCCCGTGCTGGAAAAGATCTATAAAACGGCCTGCCATACGCTCCGCTGCTGCATTCACGAGCATTTCGAGGACTGCCCGTACTACGAACAACTGCAGTACGCCGGGGATTCCCGGATCGAGGCGCTGGTGTCGTATGCCGTTTCGGGAAAGGACGACCTGGGGCGGCACGCCCTGCGCTGTATTGCCGCCTCGCAGTTTGAGAGCGGTTTGACGCAGTCGCGTTATCCCTCGGTTTTCAAACAGGTCATCCCCGGATACTCTCTGATCTGGGTTCTTATGCTCCACGACCATTACGTCTGCTTCGGTGACAAGGCGTTTGTGCGGGAACTTCTGCCCCATGGGGAGATCATCCTCGACACATTTGAGCGTGCCCGTCTGCCGGAGGGGCTGATCGGCGTTCTTCCCGGCTGGCACTACACCGACTGGGTGCCGGGGTGGCCCTCCGGCTGTTCGGACCGGGGGGAGAATGTGCCGGAAACGATTTTGAATCTCTTTTACGCCGAGGCCTGCGTCCGCGCTGCGGATCTGGAAACGAAAACCGGAAATTCCGCTCTTGCGGCGGAACTCCGGCTCCGGGCGGAAAAGACGCTGGACGCTGTCAACGTGCTCTGTTTCGACCGCGGGAAACGGCGTTATCTGGATTCTCCGGGGCATCCGGAGCGGCTGAGTCTTCACGCCAACACGCTGGCCGTGCTCTTCGGAGCCGTTCCCGAGGCGGAAAGAGGGGCGTTCCTGCGGGAGATACGCAAGGACGATACCCTTGCGCCGATGACGCTGTACTTTTCGTTTTACCTTTTGAGCGCGGTCATGAAGTACGGCACGGCGGCGGAATTGCGGGCCTGTTACGCGCCGTGGGAAAGGATGCTTGAAAACGGCAGCACCACTTTCCCGGAAAAGCCCGGGCCCTGCCGGAGCGAATGCCACGCCTGGAGCTGCGCCCCCGCCTGGTTCCTCCTCCGATCCGCGGGGAAAATCAAAATAACTTCACACGATCCCGTGTATATATAAAAACATCACCCA
>JAFTDL010000141.1 GCA_017454215.1 Lentisphaeria bacterium
CCTTTCCAAAAAAAGCGGGGTGTTTTGGAGCCGTGTTTGCGGATCGCCGACCCCGCGCGCGCAGCGGCCGGGCGTGTTTTTCACGAAATGTCCCGGCAACACCCTTGACAGAACGGAGATGACGTGCTATTGTATCATAGTATAACATAATGTATCAAAAGAGAACATACGGGGGGGGGACCTATGCCCGGCTTGAAAGTGCACAAGGACGAAGCCAAACCGCTGCCGAAGCAGATCAGCAGCATCATCCGCATGAAGATCGAGCAGGGAGAGTACCGGCCCGGTAAAAAATTGAAGACCATCCGGCAGTACGCCAACGAGTTCTCGGTCAGTCCCGTCACCGTCATCAAGGCGCTGGACATTCTCGAGGAAGAGACCCTCATCGAACGCGTCCCCGTGAAAGGCGTCTTCGTTTCGCGGCAGGCAAGTTCCGCAAAAAAGGCCCTCACCGCCTGCTTCGCCTTCCCCGAAAAGGAGATCATCCCCTCCCCGGGGCACAGGGAGAATTGGAGCCTCAATTTCGAACTTTTCAGCGGCCTTTTCACCGGAGCCCGCCGCAACGGCATCAATCTCCAGCTGACCTACTTCGAAGACGATCCCTCCCCCGAACTGCTGGCGAAACAAACCTCCGCCCTGAAAAAATTCGATTTCGTCATCTTCACCGGAGGACAGCTGGGCCGTCTGCAGCAGGCCGCCGCCCGTCAGCAGCCGACTTTCGGCATCGCCTCGCAGTTTGCCCCCGTGATCCCCGGCGTGATCCGGGTCGATTACGACAGGACCCAGGCCATGGACGAACTTCTGACCTATCTCCGCAAAACCGGATGCCGCAGCGCCGTCGCGGTTGCGAGCAATATCGACGGCGGCAGAGGACGCCTGTTCGCCGAAAAAGCCGCCGCCGCGGGTGTCTCGACTCCCGGGGGCGGCCTGTGGCGGTTCGACCGCCGCGATCCCGGCAGAGTCGCAAAAATGAAGGCCCGGCTTCTCGCCGGAAAGGTGGAATTCATTTTCGCCGATCACACCGATTTCGTCCCCGACATCTACGAAGCCGCTTTCGACGCCGGTCTGATGCCGGGCAGGGATTTCATCGTCACCGGCATCGCCAGCGGCGGCACCTTCGAGGGCCTGTTCCCCCGCCCGACCTATCTGCGGATCCCCCGTGCCGATATGGGCGAAGCCATCATGACCGCCGCCGCAGAGCACTTCAAAACGAAAAAAACGGCGGATATCGCCGTTCCGAAATTCGAAGTTCAGATCGTCGAAGGAAAAAATTTCCCGCGATAAACACAACATAAGGAGCCGATCATGCCGAAACGTAATCTCACTCTTCACCCCTCATCCCGGAAGCGTAAAACGCCCTGCCGTTTCACGCTGATAGAACTGCTGGTGGTCATCGCCATCATCGCCATATTGGCCGCCATGCTCATGCCCGCGCTGCAGCAGGCACGGGAGACGGCCAAAAGTTCCAACTGCCTCTCGAATCTCAAGCAGTACGGCAACGCCTTCGCCTCGTACACCATGGAGTACGACGGCTACATCATGCCCCGCGACGTCCACCCCAAGGGCGCCAACGGCACCAATACGTGGATGATCTACAACGGCTACGTCTCGACCTATCTCGGCGTCTCCCAGGAGGTCTGGGAGGGCGGACGCACCATCAACCGCTGTCCGTCGCGGGTCCCCACCGGCAGGAAGTGCATCAACTCCTCCACATGGAGCGAACTTGCCTGCAGCTACACACTGAACCGCGACCTCCACGGCTACGTCGGCGAAACACCGCCCAAGAACGTCATGTACAAACTGGCTTCGCTGAGAAAGCCATCGTACTATTTTTCGCTGTGGGACGGCGAAGCGCACAACACCTACAGATCCACCTACTTCTGGACCGTCGCCATGGGCAAGACATACGAATACTCCGACTTCCGGCACAGCGGGAATCAGTCCATGAACACGCTTCTTTCGGACGGTCACGTGGAGACCAACAGGAATCTGAGCTTCTTCCGCGGAACAAGCGAGACCGAGGTCAAGGACAAGAGCATCGAAACATACCGCCGCGTCTATCCCGTCGCAAGCGGCGAACCGGCATGGCAGGGGAGATAACATCATGAAAAAACTTTTCTTCACACTGTGCGCCGTCTGCGTACTGACCGCCGCCTTTTCCGCGGAGTCCGACGTCATTTTCGACGCGACCTACGACACCTACAATCTGGCCGCCGACTTTGCCCGCGGCGAGAAAAAGGCCTTCGACTTCAAGGAACCCGATCTTCAGCTGCGCATGTTCCCCGGCGTCAACGGCAAGGGCAACAGTCTGCTCATCGCCAACAACGAACGCCTTTCGTACCAGGCCAAGGGCAACTTCAACGCGCCGCAGGGGACCATTTCGATGTGGGTCCAGACCGTCAATTACGATCTGGGCAACGCGAAGATACAGACCTTTTTCTCGGTCAGCGGCAACGTGGGCAAGTGGCCCAGAGGCTTCTATTTCCGTCTCCTCAAAAACGGCCGGGAATGGAAGGATTTTCTCATCGCCCAGATCTATTACCGCGCGGACGGCATGGATAAAGCCTTCAGCAAACAGGTCCAGTTCAAGACCGTGAACTGGAAAAAGGGAACATGGCACCACATCGTGCTCACGTGGAACAGAAAGCATTTCGCCATGTACATCGACGGCGTGCTCCATCCCCACTCGAACACCAGCGGTCCGCGGGTCAACGCCGAGGGCAAAGGCATCCCCTACGACCACCCCGACGTCAAGTTCGATTTCGAACTGCCGCAGATGCCCGAAAAGGCCATGATCCACATCGGCAACGTGTTCGCGAAAGCCAACCCCGGCGACCAGACCGCCTTCGACCGCGTCCAGATCTTCGACCGCCCCCTGAGCGCGGTGGAGGTGAAGAAGATGTACGAAGCGGTCGTTCCTCCCGCAAAGAAGGAAAAATCCCTCAACTTCGCCGGGATCCCGTTCTCGAACGACGCCGCCTGTTTCGTGCGGTGTTTTCTGCGGGAACCCATGGCAAAACCCGTGATCCGCTTCAATGCGGCGGCCGATCTGCGGCGCGACGCCGAGAAGCTCTACGTCACCTTCACCTCGGACCGCCCGTGCGGCAAAAAGACCCACACCGCCCGCGACGGCAAGATCTGGGAAGACGACTCCTTCGAACTTCACCTCAAGGCCCCCGACCAGAATTATTACCAGTTCATCATCAACGGGAACAACGCCGTTTTCGACCGCAGGAACACCGACGTCAAGTGGAACGCTCCCGGTCTCGTGCATAGAGTGAGCCATTCCGCTTCCGGCTGGAAAGCCGAACTCGAGATCCCCCTTGCCTCCCTGTCGCCCCTGCCGGGGCAGTGGCTCATGGACGTCTGCGCCATGGCCGCCACCGGGAGAAAAAACAACTATTACCGCTGGAGCAACGTCATTTTCGACGGCTCCTTCACCGCGACGGGAGAAATGGAATTTCTGCCCAAGGGGCTCTGGTTCACGCCGGACCGGCTGGGCGATCTCGAGACGGGTGCGCTCGACCTCAACGCCCGGGGTTCTCAAAAGGTCAAGGCGCAGGTCTCGTATCTGCCCGTCAGCGGCCGGAGAGAAGTCTTTTCCGGCGACATCAAAAAAGAACCGTGGCGCATCACTCTGCCCGCCGGAGACCAGTCGCTCAACATCTCCGCCGCGGCGGGAGACAGGACCGTCTACCGCTATCAGACCGACTACTACGTGGACTTTCCCATGGAGCTCGCTTTCAACACCAAGCGGAAAGAGAAACGCATCCAAATCAGGATCGACTTTTCCAACGCGGGCGGGAAGCGGCTCAAGGAGATCGCGGAGCGCGGCGTAACGGGCGTCGTCCGTCTCACCGACGGTTCCGGCAGGGAGCTTGCCCGCGGCACATTTTCGACGAAGAAGCCCCAGTGCGAAACCCATCTGCCCCTCCCCGAAAACCTCTCTTCCGGCACGTATTTCATTGCGGCTCAGGCTCAGGACATGACGAGAAAGATCAAATTCCGCGTGCCGGATCCGGCCCCCTACACCGAAAAGGTGGGCGACGACGACACCGTGCCCGAACCGTGGACGCCCGTGGTGCGGAAGTCCGCCAACGTCTTTTCGGTGTGGAACCGCGACTACATCTTCGACGACGCCTCTCCGTTCCCCGTTCAGGTCACGGCGGGAGGCGAAAAACTGCTGCTGGCCCCCGTCACGCTGACCCTCGGAGGCAAGAAAGCCCAGTGGCGGAGCCGTAAGCTCGAAGATCTGCGCCGCGACCGGGCGGTGTTCTCCGGCACGGGCAGTCTCGACGGCATCCCCCTGTCGTACCGGTCGGAACTCTGGTTCGACGGCATGCTCAGGGTCGACTGGTCTCTCTCGCCAGAAAAGGAGACCCGTTTTTCCGATATGAAGATCACCTGGAGCATGCCTGAAAAGTTCTCGAAGTTCGTCTTCAATCCCGATTTCGTGCCGTGGAAGAACGACCGGGCGGCGGTCTCGCTTCTGCCGGAATCCGCGTCGCGCAAAAACAACGTTCTGTGGCTGAGCGGCGATGACCGCGGGTTCTTCTTCTGGGTCAAGTCCAACGCCAACTGGGTCAACGCAAAGGACGAAAAGCCCCTCGCCGCGGTGCGCAAAAAGGATTTCACGGATGTGACGCTTTCGATCATCAGCCGCCCGGCCTCGACGGCGAAAAGGATCGACTACACCATGGCGTTTCAGGGCACGCCCGGACGGCCGCTGCCGAAAAATTTCCGTGAAGTCAACTACCTGAGTTTCGGCAAGTGCTCCGAAACGAAGTACGAGTTCGGCAACACCGGATGCGGCTTCGACAAGCCCCGGCGGGACGACGCCTCGGTGTTCAACGGCTGTTATCCCCGGGACTTCAAGGCCTTTGCCGACCACTGGAAGGGCCGCAAGGTGCGCATCCACATGTACACCACCCCCGGACACCTTTCGGACTACGCCCCCGACTTCGACGTGTGGGACAAGGACGACCTGAGCCGTCCCGGCGTCATGGCCCAGGGCGCCAAGCTGGGCGTCAAGCAGATGAGCTACCTCTTCTGCTCCAACGCCACAAGCGCGCCCGCCGACCTGTGGAGCTGGTGGTGCAAGGACGCCATGACGAAGCTCAAGAACTACAACGGCCTCTACTTCGACCTGTCGATGGTCCACTACTGCGAGAACGAAAAGCACGGCTGCGCCGGGACCGACGCCTTCGGGCGGAAATTCATCAGCAGCGACGCGCTGGGACTGCGCAACTTCTTCATGCGCTGTTACAAAACCTGCCACAAGTACGGCGGCGACATGATGATCCACTGTCACACGGCCTTCGTTCCCATGACCCACATCTGCGATTTCTTCGCGCCGGGAGAGAACACCTGCAACGTCTGCAAAAATAACTTCTACTACGGTTACTGCGAAGACATCCCCCTCATCGAATACCGGACAAACTACAATCAGTACCGCAGCGGCGTGAGCTACCAGTTCATTCTGCAGAACGGCCGGGCCGCCGGTCTGACCCCCACCATGAAGAAGGAGAAGCAGCTTTCGCTCACCTCTCCCGAGGTCGCGGTCCACGCCCTGACCCCCATGGTGGTGCACGACATCAGCACGTGGGGACATTACGTCCACAAACCCACCATCAACAAACTCTGGAAGATCAAGGGCCGCATTCAGGCCAACAAAGCCCGCTTCCACGGTTACTGGGAGAACAGGGGCGTGAAAACCTCTGCGCCGCGCACTTACGCCAGCTGGTACGAGTGGACGCAAAGCGACGCGCCGTACAAGTGCGTCATCGCCGCGGGCAATTTCTCGCGCGAAAAGCAGAAGCCGGGCCTCGAACTTGATTTCAAGGCTCTGGGCGTCGATCCCGGCAAGGCCCGCTTCTTCGACCTGTGGAATGACCGCGAGATATCCCTGAAGGAGCTGCGGGACTTCACCCTCGACGGCGCAAGTTTCATGCTCATAGGCATCAGATAAGGAAGAACCGTCATGAAAAAAGCATTTTTCTTCGCGGCGCTCCTCTGCGCCACGGGTTTGTTTGCCGCGGAACAGCCGATCCTGCGGGCGGGCATCATGTCCGACACCCACGTGACCCCGGATATTAAAAGCTGCCGGAGCCTCGAACGGGCTTTGCGCATCTTCAGGGACAACAAGGTGGATCTTGTCATCAACTGCGGCGACGTGGCCGCCAGCCACAAGGAGAAGGCCTATCAGAACTACCGGGCGACGGTGAGGAAAGTCTATCCCGAAAACAAGCCGCCCGAACTGTTCGCCTTCGCCAATCACGACAGGATCGGGTTCGACAGTTACGAAAAGGCGTGGCCGTTCTTCAGGGAGAGGCTCGAAGTCACGCACGAGCCCTACAGCAAAAACGTGTTTGCCGGATACATCTTTCTCACCGCCCCGCAGAACACCGACTGGAAGATCTACGAGAAACAGATCGCCGACGCCTGCCGCGAAACGCCGGGCAAGCCCGTCTTTCTCATCGACCACGTGCCGGCGCTCAACACCTGCTACAACAGTATGCTGTGGGGCAACGGCATGACCCGCCGGGTCCTGGCCAAATATCCGCAGATCGTCCAGCTGTCGGGCCATGTGCACGGCACGTTCAAAAACGATCAGAACATCTGGCAGGGGGAATTCACCGCCCTCAACGCCGGATGCACCAGCGAAAGCTGGAGCGGCGACCTCATCGGCAGTGCGCCGCCGCGTCTGCGCGCCGACGAGGCGTTCATCATGGAGCTGTATAAGGACAAAATCCTTTTCCGCCGCTTCGATCTGGCGGAAAACAAAGAGTACAGGCCCGGATCCCCGTGGTGCGTGCCCCTGCCCTTCGACCGGGCGACCGCGCCGTACACAGCGGAAAAGCGCAAACTCATTCCGCCGCCGCAGTTTTCGCCCGGGGCAAAACTCGAACTTGTCCCGGACGCCGTGCCCTTCTCGAACATGATCCTCGCCATTCCCGAAGTCGCCTCCGGCGACGGCGTCTTCATCTACCGGATCACCATGAAGCGCAGAGACGCCGCGGGCAAGTGGCAGATGTTTGCCGTGCAGGAGATCTACGGCGGCTACGATCTGCCGCCCGAAAAGCGCACGGTCCGCAGGCATCCGCTGAGCGCCGGGTACTTCGACGCCGGGAAGGAGTATCTGATATCGGTCGAACCCGTCAATTTCTTCTATTCGGCGGGCAAGCCCCTCGAAACGGCCTTCACCGCGCCGGAGAAGAAGAAGTACGAAGTGACCTTCGAATCGTCGGAGCCGATGAAAGTCTGCAAGTTCCTCGCCGGACCCGACTGGAAGAGGGAGCATCCGATAGAGAACGGTTTCTTCGTCGTCAGAAAGACCTGGGCGTCGCGTCTCGTGTTCCCCGACGAGGAAAAGATCTGGGCCGGTCCCGCGGGCGCCCGCGTCCGCTTCACCATCGACATGCGAACCATCGTGCCCGGTCCGAACTACCGCTGGAGTTTCTATCTGCGCAACACCAAACAGGCGTTTTACGCCCACCACCACATCACGACGCCCTTGGGCGACTCGGGCATGCGGCGGATCGTGGTCGAGTTCGAAAAGAAGAAGCCCTTCCACGCCTACCACCTGAGCGTCTCTTACGGCTACTCCGGTCAGCTCAAGGTCGATCACGTCAAGATCGAAAAGCTCACCTCGAAATAGAGAATGCAGGGGCCCCGACCGCGCCGTCCGCGGGCGGGCTTCAGAGGGTGACAGTCTCTCCGTCGACGGCAAGAAGCGCGCCGTAACGGGCGGCGATCTTCTGCTGCGCCGCGGGATCCTCGGGCCAGAGCGTCCGGGCGCGATGAGAAAAATACACGGGAGTGTCCTGCGTGATATTCCCGGTCTTGAGCAGAACGCGGCGGAGGACGCCGAACATTTCGGGGTCGCTGTGCTCGAAGATCCGCCAGTCGCCCGGTTCGGACATGGTGGCGTCCCAGACGATGCCGTCGATCTTCTTTTCGCCGATGAGGCGCCGGGCTTTCGTCAGCATCCACGCCGTATCCAGCGCGTACAGCAGGGTCTTTTCCCCGCAGGAAATGAGGTAGTTGAAGGTCTCTTCCTTCAAGTCCGTCACGGCATGGTTGGCGGGCAGCGTGAGAAACCGGCAGTTTCCGGCGGTAAAGACGCTTCCGGATTCGACGGGATGCACCCGGCAGAACGCCCGGACGCGCACACACGCCTGGGGCGTACCGTAAAAATCAACCCTTCTCCCCTGCGCGATTCTTTTAACCGTTTCCACGTCGAAGTGGTCGCCGTGACTGTGCGTGTTGACGACGGCCTCAACGCACCCGAAGTCAACGCCGAAGCGCTCCATCGCGGCGCATACGGTGGGCCCGCAGTCGAGAAGCACGTGATCTTCGAGCAGCGCCGCCGCACTGCCCAAGACACCGGCGTCACCGTACCGTCTCCAGTCGTAATCGGCGGCGCCGGTTCCCAGGAACAGAAGTTTCATGCGGCACACCCCGTCATTTTTTGGGATCGAGGTCGTTGTGGTCCACGGAGTCTTTTGTGCGGTGATTGCTGTGACCGTCGATGTAGAGAAAGTTCGCGCCGCCGTTGTGCCGCGGGGGAATGATCTTGTGCGCCGTCGCAGTGCCGTTGCTCGTCGCGTACATGTTCTTCCAGTAGTAGTCGCCGGAATTGTACCCCGCGGCGATGGAATCCGGCATGGGCGAGTCATAAAGAAGCGGTGATCTCGAAGCTTTTTTGACCTGCGATATCTTGACGAAATGGTGCGAGGAGCCGCCGCTCCGCCCGCCGCACCACAGGTTCCACGCAAGATTCGTCACCCCCTCGCCCCAGACCGAGTCGGTCTTGACCTGTGAAGGGCAGACCAGCACCCGTTTCTGCTGCAGCCACAGAATGTCGTAATTGAACTCCGCCTTGCGTGCCGCGTTGAGATAGAGGGCGATCTGCCGGGTCCACATAGCCGAACCGCCGGTGACGGCCCACTCCGTCTGCGGAAGAAACCCGGAAGAATCCTCCACATACTGGTTGGAGCACAACCCTATCTGCTTCATCAGGTTGGTGCAACTGGCGGCGCGTCCGCGCTCCCGGGCCTGCTGCAGCGCGGGCATCAGCATGGCCGCCAGAATCGCGATGATGGCGATCACCACCAGCAATTCTATCAGCGTGAAAAATCTTCCCGGACGACAGAACTCTTTCTTTTGCTTTTTCATTTTCATCCTCCTGTAAGCTCGGCTGTCTTATTTTGTCTCTTCCAGCGTTACGGTGAAGTCGTCGAAAATAATTTCCCCCTTGCCCCGGGCCGGGGAGATAAAGGGAACGATACGCACGTTCTCGATTTCAGGCGTCGTGGTGTAAAGCACGAACTCCGCCCACTCCTTCGCTGGAGGGAACACCGCGGACGCTGTGAATTTTTCGGGGAGCCACGCGGGCTTGGCGCTCTGCCATTTGACGACAAGTTTCAGGGCGTCCCCCTTGTAGAATCCGGCAACTTTCACCCGCCTTTTCCCCTTGCCCGGCAAGGCAAAGATGTTCAGAGCGGAGGAAGTATTCGCCACCCTCAGCGCGGGCGTGTTCTCTCTGCCGCCCTGTTCGTCACGGGAGATCTCCTTGCCGGACTTGATCCACATCGAGCGCGGCGCATTGAAGGTGTAATTGACCGCAGGCCTGCCGAACTTGACCCTGCGCCAGGCGGCAAGTTCCTCTTCGGTGTAGTTGCTGGTCTCGATTTTGAGATTGTCCCAGAAGACTCTGCCGGTGTCGGACTTGCTCGAACTCATCAGGACGATGAGACTGCACCCCTCCTCCTCCGGAGCGCGGCTGTAGACCTCGAGGGTCTGCCACTTGTTCTGATCCTCAGTGGCGACGATCCCGACGGAAGAAGAGAAGCTGCTGTCCATCCAGCGGTTGCTCTTCTGGTAAGACGCCCGCAGCGAAATGCCCGTTCCGACGGCGACGCCCGAAAACTTCACCTGCACGGTGACTTTATAGATCCGCCCCGGGTCGGCGGCCAGGCCTTTGAGCCAGCACAGCGAAAGCCGCCGGGAGTCGTCGAGATCCTGCACCAGAACGCCGGAGTCATCGACGCCGCCCTTCGCCTGCCAGAACATTTTGCCGCGTTTGGCCGACTCCTGCCATTTGGAGAAGCCCGCCGCGGATTTATCCGCATTGCCGTCAAAAAGAATGCGGTCGAAAACCAGTTTCTTTCCGCTCTCGCGCAGTTTCTGATTCTTTTTCCACGCCAGCAGATTGGGTTTGCACTTGAGGAAACGGTCGAGAAAATACCGGGCACGCGTCTTGTTGTCGGTCAGTTCAACGGTCTTTTTCAGCAGGCTTTCGCATTCGTCGATCATTTCGGGAGGCATGGCGTCAAGGTAGGAGGAATCGCCCCAGTTGAGATAAGTCCACGCATTCCGGAAGTACCGGGTATTCCGGATTTCCTCTGAGGTCCAGAATTTTTCCAGGCGGTCGAAATACGCCTTGAGACAGGGCGCGGCCTTTTTGCCCACGGCGGCAGAGCACCATTCGTCGATGAGAGCTTCGGGATCCTGATCGATATTCCAGGCAAGTTTCAGCCAGACATAGATCTTGACGGCATCATGCCAATCCCCGGAGGGATAGTATTCGCCGCTCAGATAACGGACGTTGTTGGCGTACATCCACTTGAGCTGCTTCGCCAGGTGGCGGGTGTAGACACGCGGGAGCGTGTAGCGCTGCCCGTAGGTGTAATCGTACCAGCCCACGGGACCGGAAGCGGCTTTGTTCCAGCGCGCCAGCAGTTTCGCAGTGAAATCCGCCCGTTCGGGATCGATCCTCTGATAGCTGTCGTAGGTTATCTCGGGAACGACGTTGGGGGGAAGTTTCACACCATCGGGCGGCTCCGCCACGTCGGCATACGCGGAAACGCCGAAAAGTGTTTTGGGGCGCCGGACCGCCACGGCGGCGCAAAAGGCGAGATAACTTGCGCTCCGGTTGGGACGGCCCAGATAATTTTTTCCCTTGTCGAGAGCCAGACACCGATCACACTCGCAGTGGTTGCCGCCGTCGTTGACGGCCAGGGAGCAGTGTACGGCGTCGGCGGGGATCTGTTCCAGTGCCGCCCCGACAATACCCGGAGCGGTCAGGCAGGGCTGCCACCAGATGTTTTCGCCTTTGCGCGGCATGAAGCGTTTGCCGTTGAGCACGGGATAGAACTCCGGATGGCTTTTGCCGTACTTCCCGACGGGAACGATACTGAAGAGATTGTGGAAGCAATGGTAACGTTCATGGAAACAGCCCTTGTTATCCACCATCCAGCGGTAATATACGGCGGAAGTCTTGTCGCGATGGGTGCCGCCGCCGAGGAAGCGCCGCAGGAATGACGGTGTCCCCTTGATCTCCGTACGGGGAATCGTCAAAGTCCTGTGCCGCGGAATTTCCGTTCCCAGCGGACCGGGAAAGAGCCAGCGCACGCCGAGATAACGTTCGAGAAACTCCGAACAGCCGTATTCGAGCCCCCTCGACGATCCTCCGGTGATGAGCACCTTGTTCTCGCCGGGAAACGTGATGGTGAAGGCCTCGCGGTCCATCGCGCCCGCAGGCGCGATCTCGAGACGGATAACCTTCCCGGCGGAACTCGTTTCGCCGACAGGCAGCTGCACGCCGGTGCTCTTTTTGATGTAATCGGCCAGACGGGCCGCGCTTCGGGCGGCGCTTGACGGAAAGATCGTCACCTTGCCCGAATCATCATTGGCCAGCGAGTAGACGATCGCGGCATCGGCTTTGCCGTTTTCGACAATCGTCATACCGGCGGCGAGCATCACGGGCAGCAGAACCAGCGAACAAATCAGTTTTTTCATTTTTTCACCTCCCTGGATTATCCGACAGTTTCCGAAAAATGATAAATCTCCGCCCCTGAAAGCGCCCGGCCGCGGAATTTCGCCGGAATGCCGGCGGGAACTTTCAGGGTGTAATCGACCGCATTGCCCCTCTTCTCCCAACGGAGAAATACGCCTCTGTACCGGACCTCCATGAAGGAAAGACTTCCGCCGGGATGAGGATCTATGTCGAAGTCGGGAGAAATTCCCGCGGCGACACCGACGATCCAATCGAGGACGGCCCCGTAGGCGTAGTGATTGAAGGAATTCATCGAGGGATCCTGAAATCCCTTTTCGGGAGTCCAGCTGTCCCAGCGCTCCCAGACGGTGGTGGCGCCGTTGAGAACGGGGAAAAGCCACGAAGGACAGCTCTTCTGCTCCAGAAGTTTCCAGGCCGTGGCGGCAAATCCGTTCCCGGAAAGCGCGTGAAGCAGATGCGGCGTCCCCAGAAATCCCGTACAGAGGTGAATGCCGCACTTCTCGCGGACGTGCCTGTCCAGAGCCTCGGAGACCTCCTTTTTTCTCTCCCCGTGGAGCAAATCGAAGTCCAGCGCCAGCGCCATGGCGGTCTGCGTGGTCAGCCGGTCGCCGAAACAAGTGTTGAAATACGCTTTTTCGGCGTTGAAAATCTCCTCCAGGCGCCGGACGTCCCCGGCCTTTTGGAGGATCTGCGCCATTTTCAGCGCCAGAGAAGAGGAATAGGCGAGAAAAGCCGACGCCAGCAGTTCCTTTGGGGTCTCCTCGCCTGAGTTGAGCCAGTCGCCGAAATTGGCCGGCGGCAGTTTTCCCTGCTGAAAAGCCTGCCATCTTGCCGTGACGAACTTCAGCACGGCGTCGTAATTGTCTTCGAGAAAACTTTTATCTCCGGAAAACCGGTAGAGTTCCCACGGGCAGATCACTCCGGCATCGGCCCAGCCGGCAGCGTCAGCGGTCGCGAAACGCCGGAGCCGGGGCGCCACGATGGTGAAATACCCCTCGGGAGTCTGCGCCAGCCGCACGTCCTTGAGCCATCGGCGGAAAAAACAGGTACAGTCACAAAGATACAACGCCGCCTTGATGAAAACCTGCGCATCGCCCATCCAGCCGACCCGTTCGTCCCGCTGGGGACAGTCGGTCGGCACGTCGAGCGCATTGCAGAACCAGCCGCGCCGGATGTTGTCGACCAGCCTGTTCAGGAGTTCGTCGGAGCATTTGAAATCGAGATGCGGCGTCATCACAGAGTGAATGACATAGGCCGACGCCTCGAAATTCGTCACGCCGGCGACTTCGATATAGCGGAATCCATGATAGGTGAAGACGGGTTCGTACACATCGCTCCCACCTGTGGCGATCACAATGTCGGTCGCTTTGGCGGAACGCAGATTTTTGGTGTAAAGTTCCCCGTTTTCGTCGAGAACTTCCCCGTGCCGGATGGTGACAACGGTCCCGCGGGGGGCCGAAAAGGTGATTTTTTCCCGGCCGGTGAGGTTTTCGCCGAAATCGACGAGCCCGCCCCTGACCGCGACGGGCGTGACCTCTCTTATCCGGCGGACGGGAACTCCGGAAAAGGGTTCCACGACAAGGTCGACCGTCCGCACTCCCGCCGGGTGCCAGTTCCGCCATTTCCGGTTGAGGTCGCAGGATTCGCCCATGTAGATATCGCTGTAAAGCAGAGGTCCGTCAGAGGAGACCTCCCAGCAGCCGTCCGCCGAAACGATCCCGTTTCCGGGCAGTTCCATACGGCAGAAAAGCATGGCCGGTTTCGCCTCGTCTCCCCACTGGGTGCCGGAGATGGTCCCCGCGTACCAGCCGTCGGCAAGCAGGATTTCAAGGACATGCGCCCCCGGAGCGACCGGCAGAGTAAAGCTGTTGTACTCCGCGCGCTGTGAGTAATCGCACCAGCCGGGCGTGAAGATGTTTTCAGTGATCTTCTCTCCATCCACCCGGGCCTCGTACAGCCCCAGAGCGGAGAGCATCAGCGTGAGCTCCCCCCCGGAAGAAACGAATCCGCGCCGGAAACAACTGACGGGCCCCGGCACTCCGCCCTTTTTCCACGGATCGAGCAGCCACTTCTGTCTTTCGAATGTCACCAATTCCGACTCCCTGACACTACAATTCGCGTCAGGAGATATTATAGTCGAAAAAACGGCCGCCGGCCTTAACTATTTCGTATAAAAACAGCACTATTTCGGAATTTTGCAGAATTTGCGGGGGGATATGCCGTATTTCTTTTTGAAGATCCGCGAAAAATAGTTGCTGTCGGAGAAGCCGGAACTGAACGCCGCGTCCGAAACAGCCATGCCGTTGCAGATCTTGTCGGCAGCGTCCTGCAGACGGAGCTTGAGAAGATACTCTACCGGCGTCTCGCCCGTGGCGGTCTTGAAGTGCCGGGAAAAGGAGGATTCGCTCATGCCTACCTCGCGGGCGAGACGCTGAATGGAGACTTTCTCTCTGAAACGCTCGTGCATTTTGCCGATGGCCTCCGAAATGCGCGCCGGAGTCTTTTCGGGGGCGGATATCCACTTGCTCTCGGCCCCCAGAAGAACGGGAATGATCTGAAGAAACGCTCCGTAGACCCCCAGCGTGGCCCCCGGAAGTCCCTTCCTCTGTTTTTCCCAGGCCGGCATGAGAATGCCGGAAACCTCCTCGATTTCTTTTTCGGCCAGATGCAGATGGGGATAAAACTGTCTCTGCCGGCAGTACTCCGACCGGATGCGGAAAAGCGCCGTGAACCGCGGATCGGCAAAGATGTCCTGATAGGGGAAAGTGAGATTTTCGAGCATGAAAAGGACGTTCATCAGAGAGACGTTCTTCTCCTCCAGATAACGGTGCGTTCCGCCCCGGGGAATGAACATCACATCCCCCCGGGATATGACGGTCGAACTGAAATCCGTCTCGTAAACACAGCTGCCGCCCAGCATGATAGCGATTTCGGTGAACTCGTGACTGTGCCATTGCAGACTGCTGCTGCTTTGCGTATAAAACAGCTGTACCGGCAGATCCCGGTCGGAAAAATGTCCCTCGGATGTCAGCAGCATGATATTCGCTCCTCTTTTCTTCTGTCAAGATATCCCCGATTCCCATGTAAATCAAGCGCAAAAAAACATGTTCTCCGGGAAAAACAGCATTTTTTTGCAACGCCCTGTTCCCGATAAGGGAACTGCGGTGTCCGGGCAAGGTGAAACGAATCATTACGGATCGATACGGAATATTACGGAGAAGAAGTCGCTCTTACGCACGCCGACTCCGTTTTCATCCGTGCACATCCGTACACATCCGTACACATCCGTACACATCCGTTTTTATCCGCGTACATCGTTATTTTATCAAAGCACAGCAAGGACCTTGAAAAAACGGCGGCAAAAGCTATATTAACCCGATGACCTGATCCGGTAACGGAAACAGAAAGCAAAGGAGTTCGGGCGCCGTATGAAAGTCCTCATGATCGGGAACAGTTTTTCCATCTGCGTAGGGAAAAATCTTCCCGCGATCGTCCGCTCCGGCGGCGGACACCGGCTGGAGCTCACAAGCGCGTACATCGGCGGCTGTTCCCTGCAGACCCACGCGGAACATCTGCAAAAGGCCGAAAAGGATCCTGCATTTTCCCCCTACGTCGTCAGCAGATGGGATTCCGCCGATCTGAGAAAACACGGCAGGCGCCCGGGAAACGTTTTACGGCTCCTCCGGGGAGAGCGCTTCGACGTCGTGACGATCCAGCAGGCCAGTTCCGCCAGCTGGGATTTTTCCACTTTCTACCCATGGGCCGAGACCGTGATCTCGTGTGTGAAAAAGTTCAACCCCGGCGCGAAGATCATGATCCAGCAGACCTGGTCCTACCGCCCCGATTCGCCCCGGCTCGCCGAATGGAAGTTCGACAGCGGTGAAATGTTCCGCCGCATCGTCAATGCGTACGACGCCTTCGCCGCCCGCACGGGTTTCGAGCTCATCCCCTCGGGGTGCGCCGTCGACATCTGGCGTAAGAAATGCGGCATGACCTATGAAGTCCTCTCTGACGAACGGCGAGCGGCGTACCGCTTCCCCGACCTGCCTCCCGCCGCCGCGGACGTGATCGGACGCGATTTCTGGCAAAAAGACGAAAACGGCGTCATGCGTCTGGCAAAAGACGCCATCCACCTCAACTTCCGCGGCGAATATCTGCAGGCGTGCGTGTGGTACGGTTCCCTCTTCGGCGAGGATCCCCGCAAGATCGCCTTCGAGCCCGGGAACATGGGTTCCGACCTCTGCCGGGTCCTCCGCGGCTGCGCGTTCGAGGCGCTGGAAAAATACGGAAAGGATCTGTGACATGCCCTCATCTCAAGACTTCGTCCCGTGCTTCAAGGCCATCGAGGAAGCGTCCCGGGTCTCCGTGCTGACCGGCGCGGGCGTCTCGACGCTCTCGGGCATTCAGGATTTCAGGGGCGAAAACGGCTTCTACAATCAGAAAGGCCCCCTCTACGGCGTCAGCCGCGAACAGCTTTTCGACATCGACTTCTTCCGCGCCCGGCCGGAGATCTTTTACTGCTACGCCCGGGACTACCTCTATCCCATGCTGGACAAGACCCCCTCCATCGCCCACACGGTTCTGGCAAAAATGCAGAAGTCCGGAGCCGTCGGCACGGTCTACACGCAGAACATCGACTGTCTCCACACCAAGGCCCGCGGCGGAAGAGTGGTGGAACTCCACGGCACGCTCCGGGAACACGCGTGCATCGACTGCGGACTGGCTTTCGAGACGGCCAAAGCCCGGGAGTGCGCCGAAGCCGGTTCCGTGCCCCGGTGTCCCGAGTGTTCCGGGCTCGTCAAACCCAAAGTCGTGTTCTTCGGAGAACAGCTGGACCAGAACGATCTCAACAGCGCCTTCCGCGACGCGGAGATCTCGGATATCCTGCTGGTCCTCGGCAGCAGTCTCACCGTTTCCCCCGTCTCGTCCCTGCCCATGGCTTCCCGCATCAACGGCAGGAAGATCGTCATCGTCAACAAACAGCCCACCCCCTTCGACCGGGACGCGGCGTTCCGCTTCGACGACATCGCCCTCTTCTGCGGCGAGATGGAAAGGTATTTCTTTTCCGAATAAAGGAAGTGAACTTTTATGATCCGCGGCAAACAACAGCGCATGGACATGTGCAGCGGTCCCCTGTTCAGCAAGATCGTGTTTTTCACGATCCCCCTGATGCTGACCTTCGTGCTGCAGCTGCTGTTCCACGCGGCCGATCTCATCGTCGTCGGCCGCTTCGCCGCGGGCGAGGCTCTGGCCGCGGTGGGAGCCACCAACGGGCTCACCACCCTCGTGCTCAACGTCTTTTTCGGACTCTCCACCGGCATCAACGTGGTCGTCGCCCGCAATACGGGCGAAAAGAATCATCTGGGCGTCTCGCGGAGCGTCCACACCGCCGCCGCCATCGCCCTGCGCGGCGGCTTCCTCATGGCGGTCATCGGCATACTGATCTCGAAGCCCATGCTCCTGTGGATGGAGACGCCGCCGCAGATCCTCGACAAGGCCACGCTGTATATGCACATCTTCTGCGCGGGGATCCCCTTCGTCGTGTTCTTTCACTTCGGCTCGGCCATCCTGCGGGCCGTGGGCGACACGAAGCGGCCGCTGATCTTCATGCTGGCGGCGGGGATCGTCAACGTGCTGCTCAACCTCTTTTTCGTGCTGGTCTGCAAAATGGACGTGGGCGGCGTGGCCGTCGCCACCATGATCGCCAACGCGCTGTCGGCCTTTCTCGTGCTGGTCACGCTGAGAAGATCCCGCGACGCCGTTCATTTTTCGCGCAAGATGATCCGCATCGACCGCCCGTCGCTGGCGCAGATATTTCATCTGGGTCTGCCCGGCGGCATACAGGGGGCCTGTTTCTCGATCTCCAACATCGTCATCCAGTCTTCGGTCAACTCCTTCGGCTGGCAGGCCGTGGCGGGCAACACCGCCGCCATGAGCCTCGAAGGACTCATCTACGTGGCCAGTTCAGCTTTTTTCCACACGGCCATCAGCTTCACCGGACAGAACCTCGGCGCAAAAAAATACGACCGCATCAAGAGGGGCTTCCGGTACTGTCTGATCTGCGCGACCGTTTCCGCCCTCGTCATCGGCTACATCTTTCTCTTTTTCGGCCGGGAGCTCCTCGGCATCTACAACACCGATCCCGAAGTCATCCGCTGGGGACTTCTGCGCATGAAGATACTTTTCACCACCTGGTTCCTCTGCGGCGTCATGGACGTCATCAGCGGCACATTGCGGGGACTGGGACACTCCATCAAGCCCATGTTCGTCATTCTTGTCGGCGTCTGCGGTTCCCGCATCTTCTGGGTGTTCTTCGTCTTTCCCCGCTTCCGCTCCATGGAGAGCCTTCTCATCTCATATCCTCTTTCGTGGATCGCCGTCTCGATCGTCAACGGCCTGCTTCTCTTTTACCTGCTCTCGAAACTCTCTGCAAGCCGCAAGGCGTGAGCCCCGCGCCCGCACAAAGTCCGAAAATTGCCGGACGGCAATCTTGCAATCCGAAGCGGGAGGATGTATATTCACCGGAACACGTTTTTCCCAAGTGAATTTTACGGAAGGATACATGTAAGGATGCATTGGATAGACTGGCTCATCGTATTGGTCCCCATGGTGATCGTCATCGTGACGGCGTTCAGGTCCCAGCGTTACGTCACCAGCGTGGCGGACTTTCTGGCCGCGGGCCGGGTGGCCGGGCGCTACGTCGTCGCCGTGGCGGGCGGCGAGGCGGCCATGGGCCTCATCAGCGTGGTCGCCATGATGGAAATGTACTACAAGGTCGGCTTCGGCGTAAGTTTCTGGAGCACCCTGACCGCTCCGCTGGGACTCATCTTCGCGCTGACGGGATACTGCACCTACCGCTACCGCGAGACCTGCGCCATGACCATGGGGCAGTTCCTCGAAATGCGCTACAACCGCAAATTCCGGGTGCTGGCCGCGGTGCTGCAGTCCTTTTCGGGCGTGATAAATTACGCGATCTTTCCGGCGGTGAGCGCCCGGTTTCTGATCTACTTTCTCGATCTGCCCGCGACTTTGAGCGTCGGCGACTGGGCGTTCCCCACCTTCGGCGTCATCATGGCGGTCTTTCTGGGGATAGCCGTCCTCATCATCTCCCTCGGCGGTCAGGTGACGATCATGGTCACCGACTGCGTGCAGGGGCTTCTCAGCTATCCGATGTACTGCATCCTGGTCCTTTTCATCCTGTGGAAGTTCTCGTGGGCGAACGACATGGCTCCGGCACTGCTGAATCAGCCGCCGGGCAAGAGCTTTCTCAATCCCTACGACACGGCCCAGCTGCGGGACTTCAATCTCTTCTACGTGGGCGTGGGCATGGTGTCCACCATCATCAACCGCATGAGCTGGTCCGGAACGCAGGGCTACTCGGCGGCGGCGATCAACGCCCACGAACAGAAAATGGGAGGTCTGCTCGGCACCTGGCGCGGCGGATTCTCGGTCATGATGTACATCGTTCTGGCCGTCGCGGCCTACACCTACATGAACGCGCCCCACTTCAGCAGGCAGGCCGCGGAAGTAAGTTACAGTCTGAGCCTGAAAACGGCGCAGGACGTGGCTGCTCCCCGGGCGGAAGTCATCAGAAGAGACGTTCTCGGCAAAGCTCC
>JAFTDL010000142.1 GCA_017454215.1 Lentisphaeria bacterium
CCGTCACCGGCAATCTGTACATCCCCGACAATCTGACGGGGCCCGCGCCCGCGGTGCTCTTCGTCTGCGGACACTCTCTCGACGGCAAGGCCGCCGGCCCCTATCAGTCCGCCATGCAGGGCTTCGCTCTGCAGGGCTACGTGGTCTTCGGCATCGAGCCCTTCGGTCAGGGGGAGCGTCTCCAGTACGGCAAAGAGTCGGGCGTCATGGTCTGTTCGGAGCATAACATCGTCAACCGCCGCCTGCTGCCGCTGGGCGACTCCACCGGCACGTGGCGGATATGGGATGCCATCCGCGGCATCGACTACATGCTCACCCGCAAGGAGATCGACGGTAAGCGCATAGCCGTCAACGGCAATTCCGGCGGCGGCACCATGACGAGCCTCATCTTCGCCGTCGACGACCGGGTGTGCATGGCCAGTCCCAACTGCTACATCACCAGCTGGCTGCGCAACGTCGAAAACGAACTTCCCGTGGACGCCGAGCAGATTCCCGCCGGATGCGCCGTCAACGGCGGCGAAATGGCCGATCTGCTCATCGCCGGCGCTCCCCGCCCGGTGCTCATTCAGGGGCAGAAAAACGATTTCTTCGATCTGCGCGGGACCCGCGAGGCCTATCTGCAGGTCAGGAAAGTCTATGAGCTTCTCGGGTACGGCGACCGCGTGGAATACTTCAACGGCCCCCAGGGCCACGGCTACTCCATCCATCTGCGCGAAAACTGCTACCGGTTCTTCAACCGGTTCATGGGCATCACCGGGACCGACGGCGAACCCGCGGCCGTGTCTCCGCTGACCGCAAAGGAACTTTACTGCACGCCCGAGGGCAGCGTTCTCACCGTGCCCGGCAGCCGGACGATCCATGAGATCATCGCCGAAAAGGCGGCCGAAACGGTCCGTTCCCGCAAGGCGCTGCCGCCGGAGGAGCTGCGCGCGAAACTTGCGCAGATGCTGGGCGTTTCCGCGGACCTTCCCGTGCCGCCCTACTACCGTCAGCTGCGCGTCGCCGATGCCGGCGGCGTCATCATATCGCGGTATCTGCTGGAGACCGAGGAAGACATGCGCGTACCCATGTTCCTGCGCGACGAAAAGGCCGGGTTCTACCACATCCCCGAACTGGACGAGGTCGAACTTTACGGTCCCCATCAGGACGCCAAGTCCGAAATGAAGACGCTGACGCCCGGTCCGGGCAGACTGCTCTTCGGCATCGACTACCGCGGCGTGGGCGAGACCTGTCCCGACGGCTGCGACCAGGGGAGCCGCGAATTCTTCGCCCCGTACCTCTACGATTACCACTACGCGTCTCTGGGACTTCTTCTCGGCGAGCCCTACATCGGCGGACGGGTGCGGGATATTCTCGGCGCGATCGCTCTGCTGAAACAGCACGGAGCGAAGAAGATCGTGCTGCGCTGCTCCGGCATCGGCCGGATCCCCGCGCTGTTCGCCGCGGTCATCGCCCGTGCCGGATACGCTCCGGACCGGCCGCTCGAGAGCTGCGCGTCGGCGAGTCTCGACAAAATGGGGCCGATCCCCCAGTCGATGCTGCCCGCCGGGTTCCTCGAACTGACCGATTTCGATGAACTGGCCGGACTGACCGCCGAATAACTGCCGAGGGAGGATATTTGAAAATGGCAAAAGGAACAGTTGTTCAGAAGATCATCGACGCCCACTATGTCTCCGGCTCCCGGGTCCCCGGAGAACCGGTGGCGATCCGCATCGATCAGACCCTGACGCAGGACGCCACGGGCACCATGGCGTACCTCGAACTCGAAGCGATGAAGACCCCGAAAGTCGATACGGAGCTCTCCGTTTCCTATGTGGACCACAACATGGCCCAGAACGGTCCCGAGAACCGCAACGACCATCTGTATCTGCGCACGGTGGCTTCCAACAAGGGCGTGCTTTTTTCGCCTCCGGGGAACGGCATCTGCCACCAGCTCCATCTGGAGCGTTTCGGCGTGCCGGGCAAGACGCTCATCGGTTCGGACTCCCACACCCCCACGGGCGGCGGCATCGGCATGATGGCCATCGGCGCGGGCGGGCTCGACGTGGCGCTGGCCATGGCGGGCAAGCCCTTTCACATTCCCTATCCCAAAGTCATCGGCGTGAAGCTGACGGGCAGGCTGGCTCCGTGGTGCGCGGCCAAGGCCGTGATCCTGAAACTGCTCTCCATACTGACCACCAAGGGCAATGTGGGATCCGTCGTCGAGTACTTCGGTCCCGGCGTCGCGACGCTGCCCGTGCCTCAGCGCGCCACCATCACCAACATGGGCGCGGAACTGGGCGTCACCACCAGCGTGTTTCCCTCCGACGAAATGACCCGCGCCTGGCTCGTCCGCCAGGACCGCGAGGCGGCCTTTGCCCCCCTTGCCGCGGATCCCGACGCGGAGTATGACAGGGTCATAACCATCGCGCTTGACGAGATCGTGCCGCTGGCGGCCTGTCCCTCCAGTCCCGATCAGGTGAAGGCGGTCTCCGAACTTGCGGGGATCGAAGTCGATCAGGTGCTCATCGGCAGCTGTACCAACGGCGGTTACCGCGATCTGGCCATGGCGGCCATGGCGCTGCGCGGCCGCAGGGTCTTTCCCGGCGTGACGCTGGGGATCGCCCCCGGAAGCCGTCCTGTGCTGGAAATGCTGGCCCGCAACGGCATGCTGGCCGATCTGGTCGCCGCGGGCGCCCGGATCCTCGAAGTGGGCTGCGGTCCCTGCATCGGACAGGGGCAGAGTCCTGCCGACGGCACGGTGAGCGTGCGCACCTTCAACCGCAACTTCGCCGGACGCACGGGGACAAAGGGAGATCAGGCCTATCTGGTCAGTCCCGAGACCGCCGTGGCCGTGGCGCTGACGGGCAGATTCACCGATCCCCGCACGCTCGGGATCGCTTATCCGCAGGTGGAAGAGCCCGAAAAGTTCTGGAGCGACGACGAACAGTTCCTCAGGCCCGCCGCCGGAACGGAGATCATCCGCAAGCCCACCATCGGCGAACCGCCCCTCAACACGCCCCTGCCGGATGAACTTGCGGGCGAGATCGTGATAAAGGTGGGCGACAAGATCACCACCGATCACATCATGCCCGCCGGAGTGCATCTCAAACTGCGCAGCAACATCCCGGCCTATTCCAAGGTGGTCTTCGAGTGCTTCACCGAACCGGGCAAGCCCTCCTTTGCCGAACGGGCTTCCGCGGTCCGCGATTCGGGCAAAGCCGGTGTCATCATCGGGCGCGACAGCTACGGGCAGGGCTCCAGCCGCGAACACGCGGCGATCTGCCCCATGTACCTCGGCGTCAAGGTGGTGGCCGCGCTGGCCATCGAACGCATCCACAGGGCCAATCTGATCAATTTCGGCATTCTTCCGCTTCTCTTTGCCGATCCCGCCGACTACGGCGCCATGGAGCAGGGGGACGCCCTTCTGTTCCACGGTCTGCGCGGTCAGCTGGCCGTGGGCAAGCCGGTCGAGGGCGAACTGGTCAAGGCGGACGGAACGAAAAGGAAGATCCTCTTCAATCATCCGCTCTCGGGCGAGGACATCGTGATGATCCTTGCCGGAGGACGGCTCAACTGTCCGTAGAGAAAACGCGGCGGCCGGCAGTTCGTGCGGGCCGCCGTCCGTGTCGGAAAAGGTTCGTTTTCAGATGAATTTCATAGCGTTCTTTTTCATCGTTGCTTCGGCGGTGCTTCACGCGTCGTGGAATCTGCTGGCCAAGAAGTCCCGCATGTCGGTGGCGTTCTACACGGTGATCTGTTCAACGGCGATGCTGGTCTGGCTGCACACGCAGTTTTGGACTCCCGTTCCGCTTCTTTCGATGCCGGGCAAAGTTCTGCTTCTCATGGCGGGATCGGTGGCCAGCGACGTCGTCTACTGCCTCGGACTGGTCCATGCCTACCGCAAGCTTGAAATGTCCACGGCGTATCCCATGATGCGCTCTCTGCCGCTGATCTTCACGGCGCTCATCACCTCTTCCGCCGGACTGGGAAAGCCGCTGACCGCACCCGCCCTTGCGGGCATGTTCGTCGTGTTCTGCGGCTGTCTGCTCATGCCGATGGCGAAAATTTCGGATTTCAGACTCTCCAACTACTTCAACCGGAACATCCTGTTTCTGATCGTCGTGGCGGGGGGGACGACGGGATACACCATCTTCGACAGTCAGGCGCAGAGAGTTCTGATGCAGACCTTCGCGGAGCTCTCGAAGCCGATGATCTCCATCAGCTACTACTCTTCGCGGGGCATTATGCTTTCGACGACGCTGTGGATCTGCACGCTGGTGACGGCCGAGGGCCGCAGCTGTGTGCGGCAGTTCGTCCGCGAGCGGAATCCGGCGCCGGTCTACGCGGGACTTTTCGCCTCCATGGCTTATGTGCTCGTGCTGCTGGCCATGAATTACGTGACCAATGTCTCCTTCGTTCAGGCGTTCCGCCAGATGGGACTGGTTTTCGCCGTCGCGGCGGGGATCCTCATTCTGAAAGAACGCTGCACGTTCCCGAAGATCCTCGGCAGTCTGCTCATCGTCATCGGACTGATCCTTTCGGTGTGCTGAATGGCGGAAGAAAAGACGGCCGGGTTTCAGGTGTGGCCCACCATGCGGGAACGGGAGTTCCGGCATGACGGCAGGTTCGTGACCGTGCCGGACGACTGGACTTTCGTCCCCTCCGGGGACCCGGGGCTCACCCGCAGACTCAAGGCGGCGGGCGAGTGCTGGACCGTCGTGCGCCGCCGCAAAAACCGCATCGAATCCATCGGACTGTGGACCGCGGCTTCGACCGTCGCGCGCATCAAAGAAGAACTGGATCGGGAGCGCACTTCGCCCGAGTACCTCAAAAAACTGGAAGCTTCCCGCAGAGCCCGCATCGCGAAACAGGATGCCTACGTTGTCGAATTCCGGCAGGCCGTGGTGGACTTTCTCGGCTTTGCCCCCCGCTACGGGGAGATGGCGTGGGACATCGCCGACGCCGTCACCGATCAGGCCGTGCCCGTCGGCAGCGGCACGGTGGCCCGGACTCAGCGCATCCCGCTTGCCGACCGGGCCGAGGCGGCGGTCATCGCCTGGATGCGCCACCAGACCACCGATTACGATCACCGCGCCATCGCCCGGATCCGCGGCGAGCGCCGGAACGTGCGCCGGGAACTGGCCGGAGAGTCCCGCAGACTGCTCGACAGGTACCGGCGCGGTGAAGATGTCGATCCCGAAACGTGTCCTCTCGCACGGGCGCTGAGATCGTAGGGATCCTTACCTGAATCCGGTCTTATCCACCGTGAGTATGGGGATCTTCTTCCAGCGGCGTCTGGTGATCTCGAGCATCATCACGTTGGCTCTGGTGTCCACGAGGACCGCCCTGACCGGAGAGCCGGAAAGAGCCAGCAGTTTGAGGTTGCCGTTGCGGCTGGCCGGTTTGAGTTTGCCGGGGGTGACGGGCTTGCCTTCCGGTTCCGCCGCGGGCAGGGGGATCTTGACGATGCCGTCGTTTTTGAGCAGACCGAGCAGAAGAATGTTCTCTTTTTTGAAAAAGGCGGCGACCGCGCCGGACTTTTCGGTCAGGATCCTGGAACTGCCGTTCAAGGAGAGGATCGCCCGTCCGGCGGGCTCCAGCAGCAGAACGTTCGACCCGTCGCCGTTGAGGGAGACGGCCTGCACCGGAGAGAAGTCCCTTTCGGTATCGCAGGATTGATGGAGCGTCGCGGGGCCCTCCGCATTGATCTTGAAACGTTCGCATTTTTCTCTGCCGAAAGAGATCAGCATTCCGCCGTCGGACGACAGGATCACGCGGGCCTCCGGGACCTGCGTCCGGATCTTTTCCGGTCCCTCACCGAGTCTGTCGAGCGCAAGTTCGCGGACAAGACCGCTCTTTTCGACCGTGTACCAGACCTTTTTCCCATCCGTGCAGAGGGAGGTGACGGGGGACTCTTCGGGACGCGAGGAGGCGAGGAGCCTTCCCTCTTTGAGGTCGATGACGGCAAGACCGTTCTTGCGGTCGAATCCGCTCTGGGCGTCTTCGGACGCGATGAGCCGGTCGGTGCCGGGAATGAAGGCGATGTGCGAGATCCTGCGTTCTTTGAGCGTCACGGCGCGGATGATCTTTCTGTCGCGCAGACCGACCAGAATGAAACGGGTCGAATTGGGTTTGTTTTCACCGCCCACCCGTTCGGCCATGACCAGCAGACTTTCGTCGGGCGAGAGGACGATATCGGCAAGATCGGCGCCGCCGGTGGCCCGTCCCGCCAGCTGCGAGGGCTGCCACTGATGATCTTTTCCCGAGGCCAGTCTGGCGGCGGCGGTCCCTTCGGGGGCGCTGACGGCCGCCGCGGCCGGGGAGAATTCGGTGAGTTTGCCGGTCTCGGCGACCTGCGGGCGCTCCTCCCTCAGCTCCATGCGGATCACGGGGACAGCCGGACCGGCGGCAAGAAGAAATTGAAAAAGGACGGCGGAGAGAAGAAATTTCCGTTTCATGGCATCATCCTTTCGGGAGTGATTTGAAGTTTTCGCCAAGGTGCGCTATGTTATCCCGTGTAAATATACACGTAAAAGAGGGATTTGTAAATATGGCGGTCAAAAAAAATTTCCTCGACAGGTTCAGCGAGCGTTTCGATGATCTGGATGCGGGCAGCCGTCAGGCGTATATTCTGCGTCTGGCGCGGGAAAAAGGATTTCTGGAGACGGTGTTCAACTCCATCGAGGAGGGGGTGCTGGTGGTCGATCAGCATCTGAGGATCCGCTATTTCAACCGGGCGGCCAAGCGCCTGCTGGGACTGCCCGACGATATTTCGCGGATCCGTGTCTCGCAGCTTTTGCGCGGCGTGAACTGGCGTCAGATCATCCGCGAGGACGAGGAGGAGTGGAGCCGTCTCGCCCGGCAGGAGGTGGAGATACTCTACCCCGAAAAGCGTTTCATCCAGTTCTATCTGGTCCCGCTGCCGGAGGATACGAAACTTGCCTCCGTGATACTCCGCGACGTGACCGAAAACCGCAAGCGCGCCCTTTCGGAACTCGAAAGCAATACCGTGAAAGCCGTTTCGCAGCTCGCCGCCGGCGTGGCCCATGAAATAGGCAATCCGCTCAACAGTCTCTACCTCAATCTGCAGATACTCGAGAAGACTTTGGGCGATGTCGAAAACTCCTCCGAAAAGGAGGATATGGGTGAAATGATCCGGATATGCAAAAGCGAAGTCGAGCGTCTCGACAGCATCATCCACGGCTTCCTCACCGAGATCCGGCCCGCTGTTCCCGAGTTCGGTCCCACCGATCTGCGGGAACTCATCATCGAGGTCCTCAATTTCATGCGTCCCGAGATCGAGGCCCGCAAGGTCGACGTGAAGTGCAACTGGTCCTCCGTCCTCCCGCCGGTGACCGGCGATCGGAAACAGCTCAAGCAGGCCTTCTACAACATCATCCGCAATGCGGTCCAGGCCATGTCCAACGGCGGGACTCTCGAAATTTTCGGGTACGCCGACTCCGAAAACTGGATCGTGGAGTTTTCCGACACGGGCAGCGGCGTGGATCCCGACCGTCTGCGCAGCATGTTCAACGCCTTCGAGACCGGAAAAGCCGGCGGCAACGGCATCGGCACCATGGTCATCGAACGGGTCTGCCGCACCCACGGCGCGGATTTCGGCATCGTTTCCGCGCCGGGGAAGGGATTGGTCTTTCAGCTCAAATTCCCCCTCGTCAAGCGCCGTCTGAGGTTGATCGGCGGATCATGATGCCTTTTCCTGCCCGATGAGAAAGATCATTCACATCGACATGGACGCTTTTTTCGCCTCCGTGGAGCAGCGGGACCGGCCCGAACTGCGGGGACGCGCCGTGATCGTCGGCGGTTCGCCCGCCCGGAGGGGGGTCGTCTCCACCTGTTCCTACGAAGCGCGGAAGTTCGGCGTCCACTCGGCGATGCCCAGCGCCACGGCCGTGCGTCTGTGTCCCGGCGCGGTCTTCATCGAACCGGACCACCGCAGATACGCTGCCGAATCCCGGCGCATCATGGAGATATTTTCCGAAGTCACGCGGACCGTCGAACAGGTCTCCATCGACGAGGCCTATCTGGATGTCACCGAAAACAGTTTCGGCTGGTCCAGCGCGACCCGCATCGCGCGGTACATCCGCAACGCCATCCGCACCCGCACGGGACTCACCGCGTCGGCGGGGGTGTCGTACAACAAATTTCTGGCCAAGGTCGCTTCGGACTATCGCAAACCCGACGGATTGACCGTCATTCCGCCCGAGGAGGCCGAAGCCTTTCTCGACCGTCTGCCGATCGGGAAATTCCACGGCCTGGGCAAAGTGGCGTCCGAAAAACTGCGGAACATGAACATCCGCTGCGGGGCCGATCTGCGCAAACTGGAACTGCCTGTGCTCAAACAGCTTTTCGGCAGATCCGGCGAGTGGTTCTACGCCGTCGTGCGCGGCATCGACGACCGCCCGGTCGAAACGGCGTACGATCCCAAATCCATCAGCCGTGAAACGACCTTCGACGCCGATCTCACCGACGCCCGCGAAATGCGCATCGTTCTGCGTACGCTGGCCCGCAAGGTCTACCGCCGCGCCCTGCGTCACGGGGTCACGGGGCGGACGGTCAATCTCAAAGTGAAATTTGCGGACTTCCGGACCGTCACCCGTTCCCTCGGACGCGAGGACGCCGTCTCCTCCGGCGAACAGCTGGGCGAACTTGCCGTGGAACTTCTGAAAAAGACCGATGCCCCGAAACACCCC
>JAFTDL010000143.1 GCA_017454215.1 Lentisphaeria bacterium
CACGGTCATGTACCGCTGCATCGTGGGCCGCAAGGCGGTCATCCATCCCGGCGTCGTCATCGGCGGCGACGGATTCGGGTTCGTTCCCGGTCCCCAGGGACTGGTCAAGGTGCCTCAGACCGGCATCGTCCAGATCGACGATGACGTCGAGATCGGCGCCAACACCACCATCGACCGCGCCCGCTTCGGCAAGACCTGGATCAAGAGCAACGTCAAGATCGACAATCAGGTCATGATCGCCCACAACGTGGTCATCGGCGAAAGCTCCATTCTCGTGGCGCAGTGCGGCATCGCCGGCAGCGCCGAACTGGGAAGAGGCGTCATCCTCGCGGCCAAGTCGGGCGTCAACGGACACATCACCCTGGGCGACGGCGTTCAGGTCGCCGGCACCAGCGGTGTCGTGAAGAGCCTCCCCGCCGGCTCCATCGCGCTGGGCACCCCTGCGGAATCCCAGCGTGAATTCATGGCCCGCTACTCCCTGCCGTCGCGCTTCGAGAAACTCAAGGCCAAGGTCGAAAAACTCGAAAGCGAGCTGAACAAGCTCGCCAAGAACTGATCTTGCGGATCACGTCCAAATCGCTGCTGTCCCCGCTTTTTGCGGCGGGGACGCTTTTTCTTTCTGCGGCGCAGACGCCTCCGGATCCTCTGCATGACGCCGCCGAAAAGGGAGACGTGCCCAGTCAGCTCGCCCTCGCCGACGCGTTTTTCTTCGGGCGGAAACGGCCCGTGAATCCGGCGCTGGCGGCCTACTGGTACCGCAAAGCGGCCGAAAAAGGCAGTGCCGAGGCGCAGTACAATCTGGCGGCCTGCCTCGAATACGGCTGGGGCGTGCGCGCCAGCCGCATTCTGGCCTGCGAATGGTACGCGAAAGCCGCCGCGCAGGGACTGAACCGGGCGATCATCCGCCGGGCGGAACTGCTGTTTTCGGGCCTGCCCGATGAAACCGACGGCAGGACGAAACTCCCCGGGATCCCCCCCGCCCCCGCGGAAGCGCTTGCGTCCCTGCGGAAGATCCCGGACGATCCCGTCGCCTGCCGGGTCCTGGCTTCCCTGCTTCTGAGGGACCGCAAGACGCTTGACGAAAACGCCTCCGAGATCCGCGCCCTGCTGGAAAAAGCCGCCTCTGCTCCCGCGCCGGATCCTGAGGCGTATCTGCTTCTGGCGACGGTGCTTCAGGACGGCATCGGCGGCCTTCCCGATCAGAAGCGGGCCGCCGATCTGCTGGAGAAGGCGGCGGCGATGAATTTTCCGGAGGGACAGGTCAGATACGGCTGTCTGCTGGAGTACGGGCACGGCCGGAAGTGCGATCCGGCGGCGGCGCTTCTGCTCTACCGCAGGGCGGCCCGCGCCGGTTCTCCCCGGGGCATGACCGAACTGGCCAGACACCTCAAGGCCGGACTCCACGTCAAGGCCGACCTGAACGAAGCTTTCCGTCTTTTCTCGAAAGCGGCCGAGCTGGGTTATCCTCCGGCCTTCGCAGAGGCGGGCGACTGCCGGAGATACGGCTACGGCACGGAGATATCTTATGAGGACGCCTTCGATCTTTACATGCGCGGCGCCCGGCACGGCGATCCCGTGTCGCAGCTGCGTCTGGGCGAGTGCTACCGGGACGGGACCGGCATTCCGGCCGATCCCGCCGGAGCGTTTTACTGGTTCAAAAGGGCGGCGGAGAGCGACCTGCCGGAGGCCGTGCGCAACTGTGCTTTGGCGATCCTTGCCGGACGCGGCGTCACGAAAGATGTTGCCGCCGGATCCCGTCTGCTGAAGCGTGCGGCCGATCTGGGCGACGCCGAAGCGCGCAAACTTCTCATCGACTGGAGCAACTGACGGCTATGAAAAAGATTCCCGGTCTCGGCATCGTCATCGTGGCGGGCGGCAGTTCGACCCGTTTCGGAGGCGGGAACAAACTTTTTGCGGATCTGGGGGGCGTTCCCGTTTTCATTCACAGCGTGCGCACCTTCGCGCCCCTGACGGAGCCGGGGCGGACCGTTCTCGTCGTTCCCCGCGGGGAAACGGAACATTTCCGCGAGGCGCTGGAACTCCACGCGCCGGAATTCGGCGTGCGGCTCGTTTCCGGCGGCGCGGTGAGGACGGGATCGGTCAAAAACGGTTTGCGGGCGCTGCCGCCCGGCACGGAGATCGCGGCGATCCACGACGCGGCCCGTCCGCTGGCGTCGGAGGACCTTATGCTCGAACTGGTTCGGGCGGTGGAGACGTTTCACTGCGGAGCCATTGCGGCGGAAAGGATGGTGGACTCCGTCTGCCGGACCGATCAGGCGGGGCGGATCGTCGAAAATGTTTCCCGTGAAAACCTCTGGCGCATCCAGACTCCGCAGGTGTTTCCATACGCCGGGATCTGCGCCTGCTACGAAGAATTGGGTGACGTCGTTCTGACCGACGACTCCGCCGCCTTCCGCGCCTGCGGACGGGAGGTCGTCGTGGTGGAGAACCTGTCGTGCAATCTCAAACTGACCACCCGGTCCGACCTTGACCTGCTGCGTTTTCAGTACGCCTCCCGGACCGGCCGCGCCGTTCCGCAATAAAAAAGTCAAAAATTTTTTCGTTTCCGCTTGCAAAAAGAACCGAAGCGGCCTATATTAAGTCTCATGCCGTTTGAGGGCGTATAGCTCAGTTGGTTAGAGCGCCACGTTGACATCGTGGAGGTCATAGATTCGAGTTCTATTACGCCCACCATTTGGTATTGCAAGGGTATTTTGGACAGTTTCGGCTGGAATTCCAAAATGCCCTTTAATTTTTTGAGTCTCCAAAAATTCGTTCCGCTTCACTCGGCGTCAGCATTCCATTCTTCTGATGCGGACGCATATTGTTGAAAAAGTCGACGTAGTCGGCTACCGTCCGCCGCAATTCATCAGGCTCATCATAATAGTTGTGGGAAAGCTCTTCCCGTTTCATACAGGAAAAGAACGATTCCGCAACCGCATTGTCAAGCGGAGTTCCGGGATTGGAGAACGATTGTTTGATCTTGAGTTGCCGAAGGTGTTTCCGAAAATCAAACGCCGTATATTGCAGCCCTTGGTCGGAATGGAAGATCAGCCCGGCTGGACGCCCGCGCTTTTCAAAGGCATCATCGAACATCCTTTGAACAAATGCCGCGTCCGCGACATCGGCAATGTCGAACGCCACTACAAACCGGGCGTAAAGATCAACGATGATCCCGATGGAATAAAGAACGTCTTTGACGTAAACGTGGGTAATGTCGCTCACCCAAACCATGTTCGGCGCTTCCGTCATGAATTTCTGTTGAATCCGGTTGCGATAGACCTTGTACTTGCGATTGGTCGTGGAAAAATAGCGAAGCCGAAGTTGCTTGCAGACCAGCCCCATTTCCTGCATCAACCGGGAAATATGCGTTCGGCTTACAATTTTTCCTTGCTGTTGAAGGCAAAATTTTATTTTTTGTGCCCCAAAACGTTCCCGGGAGTTGACAAACATCTGCTTTATTAGAGGGCGCAGTTCATCGTCGACCAGTTCGTGTTGCTTCTTGACGGGACTGCGCAGAGCATGGTGGTAATAGGTCGATTTCAGCACATCAAGGGTTTTGCAGAGCATATGAACCGTAAAATCGGACTTCAGGCGGTCGATCGCCGCCAGTTTTTCAGCCAGAGGCGACGAGAGAGAACAGCCGCTTCGCCGGAAAATTTCGTTTTCGGTCCGCAAGGTGCGGTTTTCCCGTTCCAGTTGGTAGTAGTCATTCGCCGTGATCGTCCGTCCTTTTGTCCGCTTGACCGGCGAGTATTCCCGAATCCAGTTGTATGCCGTACTCTTGCAGATGCCGAATCGCTCGCACAACATCGGAATTGTCCAATTTTGTTTGTGACAAGAGAGGAAAAGAGGCATCACCGTTTTAGTGTTTTTCTTCATTTTTTCTAACTTTTTCTAAAAATTTTTAAATATTTTGCTTGACATCTTCCCCAAAACAGGCTATACTATACAACAACAGAACCCATCACGCGACTATTCTTCGGAATAAGCGGACCACGATGGGTCATTTTTTATCCGACGTGCAGTTATGGGGAAAACGTTTTCAAAGAAGCCGACAACGATTGAAGAACAAATAACAACTCTTCAATCAAGGGGAATGGATATCCCCAACGTGGAGCATGCGAAACATTTTCTGGCCTATTGCTCTTATTATCGATTTTGCGGTTATGCATTGCACTTTGAAGAATTGTCCTCCGGGGGAGAAAGAACGCATCGGTATAAGCCACATGCAACATTCCCGGCAGTAGAAGATATCTATCATTTTGATGCTGCTTTACGCCGAATTATTTTTCATTATACCAGTCTTATAGAAATTGACGTTCGGGGAACCATCGGCAACGAATCCGCATGGTATTACAATGATGCGCACTGGTTTCTTCAGACGAAATACTTTCAAGATACAGACAGATATTCAAAATTCATCGATCTTTGCAATGCGGAAGTGACGCGAAGCAGGGAAATCTTTATCACAAGTTATAGAAATAATTACGCCGCCCCAGCCTTGCCTCCGATATGGATGTTAACGGAATTGATGCCTTTTGCAGTATGGTCTAAGCTTTATCAGAATCTGTCGGATAGTGGCTTACGTAAAATAATTGCTCACAAGCAAGGAATCCCTGAGAAATATTTGATTTCTTGGATGCAGTCATTGACTGTTTTGCGCAACGCCTGTGCGCACCATGCCAGAATTTGGAATCGTAATTTTTCACTTGCGCCGCGGTTGTCGCCTTGCATATCAAAGAAAATCATGCGTGGCAACGAAAAAAAGATTTACGTGATGTTCCTTATAATTCACGATATGCTGAAGAAAATCAGCAGGGAAGATGATTTTCGCAAAGACATTGAAGGACTTTTGAAAAAACATCCGGCAATCGATCCCCAGTATCTGGGAATATGTTGCCCTATTGATGAAATGTTCATGTAGTCCGCTCGAAAAGCCGATTATACCGATTGAGTTTGCTGATTTCGTATGTCATGAAGCGGATTATGAGAAAGTTCTTTAACGCCCACCAGCCTTCGAAAAATCCGGTCGATCGACCGGATTTTTTTTACGGCTGGGCAAGCCGTCCGCGATCAGCGGCGGATTGCCCGGGCGGAAAGCGCGGAACGCGCCGAAGGCTGTCCCGCCGCAGCCTTGGCGAAGGCGGACCAAACAATTTGGAGTTGATATGCCGATACGCCCACCAGCCTTCGAAAAGCCATCAGCAGCCGCTGACGGCTTTTTTTACGGCTGGGCAAGCCGTCCGCGATCAGCGGCGGGAATACCGACGCCTTGACAGAGCGGTTTTTTCCAAGTATATTAAGGTCCGATCCGAAAGGGGATGCAACTTCTCAATGCGGGAACCGTCATGCCGTATCCGACGACCAGAACAACTTTGCTGAGGAGCCTGAACAGCGGCGAAGCCGCCTGGACGGAGTTTTTCGACCGTTACCGGGAAATCATCGCCGACATCGGGCGCTTCAAGGGACTTTCGCCCGACGAATGCGGCGAACTTGTCCAGAACGTGATGATCCGCTTTCACAACAAAATTCAGGCGGGATTCACATACGATCCCAATCTTGCAAGATTCCGCACGTTCTTCTCGCGTCTGATCCAGGGATGCATCTGGGATATTCTCCGCAAACGCGACAGGCACTGCTTCGCCGTGGCCGAGGTTCCGGAAACGGCGGAGGGCGAACGCCCCGACGAACTGCTGGACATGGCGCTGCTGGAGAAATGGCGGACGATCCTCAGCGAAGAAGCCATGCTGGAACTGGCTCACCGGGTGGATGAAAAGACTTTTCAGGCCTTCGAACTTTACGCGCTTGAATCCAAGCCGGTCAAGGAGACGGCGGAGCTGCTGGGGCTATCCGTCAACAGCGTTTACGTCGCCAAAACCAGATGCATCAAAATACTGCGCGGGATCGTTGCCCGCCTCAACTCCGAAGATCCGGAGCTGAAACTCGATGTGTGAGCAGATAGGCCCTTACCGAATACTTCGGGAGTGCGGACGCGGCTCCTACGGAGTGGTGTACCTCGCCGAAAGCACGATCTCCGGGCAGCGCATCGCTCTAAAGCTCCTTAACGGGCAACAGCAGGCACGCGAGTTGGAGGGGCTGATCCGTTATCGCGAGTGCCGCCATGCGAATTTGATCCAGATCCACCACCTCGACCGCCTGCCGGACGGTCGGCTCTACTACACGATGGATGCCGCCGACGACCGGGGAACGGACGGGAAATATACTCCGGACACGCTGGCGGCGCGCGGTAAAGTTCAGGCGGCGGAACTGC
>JAFTDL010000015.1 GCA_017454215.1 Lentisphaeria bacterium
CAAGGCGCGCATCCACGGCAACATCCAGTGCCTCGACGACGATGTGCTGGATGCCGAACGCATGGAGTACATGCTCCACGAGATCTGCATTCCCGAGTGGCGCTGGACCGATTTCATGAAGCGGCGCGATCTGGACTTCGCCCACGAGATCCCCGGACTGGCCCGTTTCCGCTGCAACTTCATGTACAATTTTCACGGCATGGGCGCGGTCCTGCGGCAGATCCCCAGCAAGATCCTGACTCTGGAAGATCTGAAACTGCCCGCGGTCCTCAAAGATATCTGCAACTACAAATCCGGGCTCGTGCTCGTCACCGGTCCCACCGGTTCCGGAAAGTCCACGACTCTGGCGGCCATGATCGACTACATCAACGAAAATACCAGCAAGCACATCATCACGATCGAGGACCCCATCGAGTTCGTGCATCCCAGCAAGAACTGCACCATTGTTCACCGCGAAGTGGGCATCCACAGCCGTTCCTTTCCCGACGCCCTGCGCGGCGCCATGCGCTCCGATCCGGATATCGTGCTGATCGGTGAGATGCGCGAAAACGAGACGATCCGTCTGGGGCTCACCTGCGCTTCCATGGGAATGCTGGTTTTCGCCACCTTGCACACCAATAACGCGCCCAAGACCATCGACCGTATCATCGACGCCTTTCCCTCCGACGAACAGGCGCAGATCCGCACCATGCTGGCCTCCTGTCTGCAGGCCGTCGTGTCGCAGCTGCTCTGCCGCAAGAAGGGCGGCGGCCGTATCGCCGTTCACGAGATCCTGCTGTGGGCCGACGGTCTGCCCAACACCATCCGCGAGGGGAAGATCTCCAACATCCGCTCGATCATCGACGCCGGCGGTCAGCAGGGCATGCAGTCCATGGACAGTTCCATTCAGAAGCTTCTTGACGCGGACATCATCACCGCCGAGGAGGCGTACATGAAGGCCAGCGACAAGACGCTTTTCATCAAGCAGATGGAAGCCGAGGAAGCCGCCCGTATGCGGTCCAGATAAGTTTGGGGGATCATGGACGGAAAACCCGGAATAGTATACCGCATTTTTCATCTGCACCGTTCTGACGACGACACGATGGCGGCGTCGGTGGCCGAATTCTTCGTCCCGAAGTTCAACCGCTGGGTCCTGCTGCGCATGCTGGTCGTGGCGGCGGGAGCGCTCGTCGTTTTCGGATGGCTGCTGATCCCGTGCGTGATCGACGGCGAGAGCATGATGCCGACCTTTCCCTCCAGCGGATTCACGTTCTGCTGGAGGGGGCGGTACTGGTTTTCTTCTCCGCGCCGGGGGGACATCGTGGTGGTGAAATACGTCGACAAGGTGTTTTTTCTCAAGCGCATCGTGGGACTTCCCGGCGACGTCGTGCAGTTTCGCCGGGGACGGCTCTACGTCAACGATGTCCGGCAGAAGGAGCCGTATGTGCGGTACGTTTCGGACTGGAACACCAAGCCGGTCATCGTTTCGCCCGGACACTGCTTCGTCGTCGGCGACAACCGCAGTCAGTACATCGAACGCCACCGGTTCGGACAGATCCGTATGAGCCGCATCGTGGGAGCGCCGCTGTTCTGATGAGAAAGTACATCGTCCTGCTGATCTTTGCCGCGGCCGCCGGAGCCGGAGCGTTTCTTTTTCTGCGGGGCGACAGCGATGAGGCCCGGGTGAAAAAGGTCATTCGGCGGCTGTGCGACATGACGACTAAGCGCGAAGGCGAGAATCCCGCGGCGGGAGCGCTGCTCATCAGCCGGACCGACGAGATCTTTGCGCCCGAAGTTCACATCGAGGCCGCCCGCGGCGGTTTCGACGGCAGTTATACGCCGGGGCGTCTCACATCGGAACTGGCCCGCTGCCGGGCGGTCTTCCGCCGGGTGACGGTCCGGGCGCAGGACGAGGAGATATCGTTTCCCGAGAAGGACAAGGCTTTCGCGGTGTTCTCGGGAACGCTTTCGGGCGACACGAAGACGGGGACTTCCGTCTCCGAAGTCCGCGACGTGGAGTGCCGCCTTGTCCGCCTCGACGGGAAATGGAAGATCTCCGGTATGGTCGTTCATGAAGTTCTCGAAAGGTGAAATCAGGCCCCGGGGACTTTACATTTGAACGATCCGGGTGTAAGTTAAATAAGGTGTCATGCGGAAAAATTTTCCGTGCCCATACAAACAAAACAAACGGAGTTGAAAAAATGTCTCTCGAACTCAAGAAAAACGCGGCTTATGCTCTTCTCGTTCCGACCAGCATGGGAGTGCGTCTCACCCCGGTCGACGGCCAGCCCTTCCACTGCAGTGAAATGTTCAAAATGCAGGTGACCAGCGCCGAGACCAACGTCGCCAGCATTTCTTCCTACCTCGGACTGCCGGTGAAGGTCCTGACCGCCTTCGTCAAAGACAGCCCCGTGGCGCGGATGATCAAGGACAATCTGGCCAGCCGTCACATGGCCTATGAAGGTCCCGAATTCGAGCAGGGCGGTCCCTGGGGCTTCCGTCACCAGTTCAATCTGGCCGACAGCGGCTACGGCAGCCGCGGTCCCCGTGTCCAGAACGACCGCGCCGGCGAAGTCGGCCGTCAGCTGGATGTCAAGTATTTCGATCTGGACCGCATCTTCGGTAAAGAGGGCGTTCAGTTCGTCCATCTGTCGGGTCTCATCGCCGCGCTGTCGCCCGACACCAGCCGTTTCTGTCTCGAGATCGCCCGCGCCGCAAAGAAATACGGGACCCGCGTCTCCTTCGACCTGAACTACCGCGCCTCCTTCTGGAAGGGCCGTGAAAAGGAACTGAGCGCCATTTTCTCGGAGATCGCGGGCATCGCCGACGTCCTCATCGGCAACGAGGAGGATTTCCAGCTCTGCCTCGGCATCAAGGGACCCGAAGCCGGCGGCAAGGCCATCGCCGACAAGATCGACAACTTCAAGGAGATGGTCGAGCGCGTCAAGGCGGCTTATCCCAACGCTTACGCATTTGCCACGACCCTGCGTCAGGTGATCAACGCCAACACGCACCTGTGGGGCGCCATCGCCAACATCGACGGCCAGTGGCAGGTCATCGAACCCCGGGAGATCCGCGTGCTGGACCGCATCGGCGGCGGCGACGGTTTCGTGGGCGGCTTCCTCTACTCGATCCCGCGGGGCTGGGAGCCCGAAAAGTGGGCGCAGTTCGGCTGGGCCACCGGCGCTCTGGCCACCACGCACCTCACCGACTACGCTCAGCCCGCCGACGAGGATCAGGTGTGGAGCATCTGGAGCGGCAACGCCCGCGTCAAACGCTGACGTTTCCTTTTGTTCCGTTACTTCAGGACCGGTTTCGACCGGTCCTTTTTTCGCCCTGTTCCCGATAAAGATCGGTGATCCCGGGAGAAGAAAAAACTTCTTTTCTCGGGAAAAGACGTTTTTTCTTTCCCCGGACCCCCGACTTTTTCAAGAAAAAAGGGGGCTTTTTCGGGGGGCGCTTGCGGCGCGCCCTCCGCACCCCCTGCCGGCGGGCAGCACCCGCTGGCGGCCGAAACGTCGGCTCCGGGGTGACTGCGCGCCCCCGAAGGGCAGCGCGCAGTGGGGGCAGGTTTTGCTCGCCCCAATGCCCATTGCCTATCCGGCCTATCCGGCCCATTGCCCGATATGGCCGCCGCGACGGACAGGCCGGACGGCCGATATGTCGAAAGCGATTGCAACGCAGGCGAAACGGTGCTATATTATAAAAGCATTGTGTTTACGCAGCAATCTCTTTTTTAAGGAACGACTGTCATCATGAGCGAACTTGAATCTTTGCCGCGGGCTTACGAGCCGGCGGAGGTCGAAAAGAAATGGTATCCCGTCTGGGAGAAAAACGGCGATTTCCACGGCCGGGCCGATTCCGGCAAGCCGCCTTTCTCGATCGTCATCCCGCCGCCCAACGTGACTGGCATCCTGACGCTGGGGCACGTGCTCAACAACACGCTGCAGGACATCCTCTGCCGCCGCGCCCGGATGAAGGGGTTCGAGGTCTGCTGGTTTCCCGGCACGGACCACGCCGGGATCGCCACGGAGTCCAAGGTGGTCAAG
>JAFTDL010000144.1 GCA_017454215.1 Lentisphaeria bacterium
ATGCATCAAAAGATCACGTCCTCACGCTCCGTACGAAAGGCGGCCGCGGAAAACTGCACATCTATTTCTTTCAGTTCAACGGAGCCCGGCGCCGGATCGGCGCGGCCAATGTGTGGGGCAACGCCGATTCCATCACCGAACTTGCCGGCCCCGCCGTCCGCGGAGCAAACGAATTTATCGTGAAGGACGCTTCCAGGTGGAAAACGCCGCGCAGGGGGACCAATATCGTCGCCTTCGACGTCAAAGCCGACGGCAGCGATCTGCCCAACTTCAAGATCGACTATTACGTCAAGGACGTGACAAAACAGGCCGACGGAACGTGGAAAGTCGAAATGAAGACCCCTCTGCGCCGAAGCAGTCCCGCAGGAACGCCCGTCCGTCAGCACTACGACGGGGGAAATCTCGCCGTCACGGCCCCCCTGCCCTCCGACAAACCCTTCACCGCAACGATCGGGGCGGCCAAGGGCCTCGGGCCTTATTCCGGCGCCTGGTGGCCGGGTGTGAAACTCGTCCAGCTCTACGCGCAGACCACAGACGGTTCTCCCGTCACGGTCACGGAGTGGACTCTCAAGGAAGCCGCGGCGAAATAGTCCGCACCCGGAAGTCAGGAACCGTACAAAAAAATCACGGAGTATCCTCATGTTGAAAAAAAGCATATTGCTGCTGACGGGCGCCGCCGCTTTTCTTTCTCCTGCGGCGGCGGATATTCGGCTTGAAACGCCCGGCAAATGGGTCGATGCCGCGGGATTCATTCCGGTGAAGCCGGACCGGGCTTATGAATTTCTCTGCGCCGCCTCCGGCGGGTCGGGGAAACTGCGCGCGATCCTCTACCAGTTCGACAGAGACCGCAAAAGGATCGGTTTCCACAACGTCAGCGCGGACGCTTCCACCCTCACCCGGCTCCTGCGGCCCGCGGTCAGGGGGGAAAATTCCGTCACGGTCGAGGACGCGTCAAAATGGGACTTTCCCCGCAAAGGAAGACTTCTGGCGCTGGACGCCGCACAGAACGAAAGCGACATTCCCAACCGGACGCTGTGCTTCTACATCAAGTCCGTCGAAAAAGCCGGACAGGGTTACCGGGTGGAGTTCGACCGCCCGCTGCGTTTCAGCCGCCCGGCCGGATGCGGCGTGCGTCTCCACCGCGACGGCGGTCATGCGGGCTGTCAGGCGGCTCTTCCCATGACTTCCCCCATGAGGAAACGGCTTGAAAAGGCCGGCGCCGCCGTTCCCCTTGCGAACAGGCTGTGGAAAAACACGGCCTTCGTGAAGATCGCCCTGTCGACCGATTCAAAACAGCCGGTCAGCGTGACGGCCTGTTCCCTGCTGCCCGCCGAAGAGAAAAAGACCGGAGGGACAAGGAACTCCGCCCCGAAGGAAAAACCGGCTGAGCAGGGCATGACCCCCTACGGGTACGGGAAGGTCCTCAAAAAAACGGCGGACGAGATCGTTTTCAGAAATCATTTCTTCACCAACCGGGGGCAGAGAGTCTACTGGTCCGGCGCGGCCGTGCGCGGCCTCGCCCTCCCCGCTTCCGCCGTCGGACAGTTCGAATTCGATCTCAAGAGCGAGATCAGCTGTTATGCACGGGTGATGTTCATCCTCAAGAAGGCCGACGGCAAAACGCTTTACGTGACCACGCCCTCCCGTTCGGTCATCCCCGACGGGACCTACCGGCGGTATCTCTTTCATCCGCAGGAACAGGCCCAATGGGATAAAACCGCCACCCTGACCGGCTGGACCATCCGCATCGTGGACTACCGGGAAAACGGGAAGATCATGGGGATCCGCACTCCGCGGATACTCGCGCTCAAAAACCTTTTCCCCGGCGCGGAACTGGTCAATGCCGGAGAGGAAGTTCCTCTCCACGAAATGCGTCCGCAGGGCACGTACCGTCTCGGCTGGGAAAACGGTCCCTGCCCCGGGGTGAAGATCAGGTTTTTCAACCATCTGCTGGAGGAGATCCCCGGCACCGCCGTCACGCTGAAAAAGGGTGAAAAAAGCGTCACGTTCACCGCGCCCGAAATGATGATCTGCGCCGTCGGGACCGTGGAAAAAGGCAAAGGATTCCCCCGGCTGGACTGTCTCCGCCACCAGATGCGCTACAAGCCCGAAGTCTTCTGGAAAGGCAAATGGATCTGGTCGCGTTTCGGCAAGGGGCCCGATTATGCATACGTGTGGTTCGAACGCACCTTCGATCTTGCCGAAAAGCCGGAGTACGCCGTTCTGGGGCTCATGGCCGACGACAAGTCCGAGATCTGCGTCAACGGCGAGCGCGTCGGCGCCACGTTCCGGTACAGCAGACCCGACAAGTTCATCATCACGGATCTGCTGAAAAAGGGCAGGAACAAACTCACCGTCCGGGTCTACAATCTGGATGCCGCGGCGGGGCTCTGCGCCGATCTTTACTGGAAGAACGCCGACGGCAAAGAGGGATACATACTGACCGACAAACAGTGGCTCTGCCATGAGAACGGCAAGTCGGGAGAAATGCCCGCCGCGATAAACTCCCCCGTGGTGGAGCTGGGCGACCCGGCGCACACGGCCCCGTGGTCCGCCTACATCGGCTTCGTCTACGTCGGCCCCCGGGGACGCTTCACGCTGCTCTCGAGCGAAAACGGCAGATTCACCGCGAAACTGGACCGCCCGGTGATCTCGCTCTTCCGTACGCTGCTTTTCGAGCGGCGCACCGCGTCGGGAAAGAAAACGAAACTTCTTCTGCCCGCCGCCATGACGAAAAACGCCGACGGCACGGTCACCGTCACCTATCCCAAGATCCTTCCCGTCGCCGAGCCGACAAAGACCTATCTCATCGACGATTTCTGGGAGATCGCAGACAACAGGGCTCTGGCGGAACTTCCCGCACAGGCCGTCAGGCCCGCGGAATTTCAGAAAGCCCGGTTCGTCGGCATCGGCGGAAGGATGATGCTGAAATTCCGGGGAAAACTCTGGAATCCCGCCTTCTATCTCAACCGGGGTCCCGAGCGCCGGGAGGCCATTCAGAACATAGGCGTCCACAGTTACTCCGTCAGCTGCGAACTGACGGATATCTGGCAGGGACTCAACACTTACGATTTCAGAAAACTCGACACCGCGCTGGAACTGCTGGCAACCATCGACCCCGAGGCCATTTTCATTCTGGACGTGGGGCTGTACATGCCCGAATGGTGGCTCGAAGCCTACCCGGAAGAGGCCTCGGCCTACTTCGAGGGGACCCGGCGCAACACCTACGACGACGTTCAGGCGCTGGCCTCGAAACGCTGGCTGACGGATGCGCTGGTCCCCGTCAAGGCGATTTTCGATCACATCCGCAAGACGGGCTACGCCGACCGGATCTGGGCTTTCAACCTCACCAACGGCCGCGGCAGCGAATGGTTCTGGGGCGGCGCGTCCGCGGGAACGGACTTCTACCGCAAACGGGCCCATCCCGGATTCAGTCCCGCGGATTACAGGACTTTCCGGGCCATGCTCAGGGAACGCTACAAAACCGACGAAGCGCTGGCCAGGGCATGGAATATGCCCGGCGTCACCATCGAAAACGCGAAAATGCCCGATCCCACCCTGCGCAGAAAGGGCTCCGTCGGCATTCTTTTCGACCCGAGGAAGGACGCCCGGCTCATGGACTGGTTCCGATTCCGCAACGATTCTCTGGCCGAAGCGATCAACTTCTTCGGACGCAGTTTCAAGGAGCTCACCGGAAACGGTCCCCTCGTGGGGTGCTACTACGGCTACTGGACGGAACTTGCCGCTTCCGCATACCGGAGCCAGCTCATCACCGGCCACAACGGCTTCATGAAGTGCCTGCGCGACGACGCCGTGGATTTCTTCCGGGCCCCCTCCAGCTACGGGTTCCGCCGTCCCGGCGACACCAACGGCATCATGCAGCCGTTTTCGTCGTTCATCTTCCACGGCAAGGCGGTCTTCATCGAAAACGACGAGCGGAACGCCTACTCCCCCAGTCAGGGGGATCCCGTCGACGTCTACGTCGGCCGCCCCTCCACACCCATCGAATCGGTGGGCCAGATCAACCGGGAGTTCGGTATGGCGCACGCCGCGGGAGTCGCCCACTACTGGTATGAAAATCCCCCCGGCAGTTTCTACGAACCGGCCATCGTCGCCGTGCTGGCGGAACAGTACAAAGCCGCGGCGGCCCTGCCGCCCGTCAAAGGGCTGACCCCGGCGGAGACCGCCGTCGTGGGCGACGTGGAGAGCATCTATTACTCCACCGACGGCAATGACGGAATTTTCCCGCCCGCGATCAAGGGGCTGTACCGGGATTTCAACCGCCTCGGGATCGCCTGGCACAGCATCGTGCTCGAGGATCTCTTCGAGAAGGACCGGGTCCCCGCCCACAAGTTCTACATCATGCTCCCGACGCTGGTCCTGTCGCGGGAGCAGAGAAACGCTCTGAAAGAACGCTTTTCGAAGGAGAAGGCGACCGTTCTCTGGCTTTACGCCGCGGCGCCCTGTTATCCCGACCGGGGTCCCTCCGCCGAAAACTGCGGAGACTTTCTCGGTATGAAATTCGTCATGGAGACCCCCGCGCAGACACGGGAACTGCTCTGGAAAGAAGAAAAATTCGAGAGCCAGTTCACCGGTTCGCCCCGGTTCATCCCCGCTGCGGGCTGGGACGCCGTTCCGGCCCGGGACGGCAAAGGCCGCCCCGCGGTGGCGGTGAAAAAACTCGACGGAGCGACTCACATCTTCTCGTCGTTCCCCGATCTTCCCAAGACCCTGCTCGCCGGGATCGTGAAGAAGGCGGGCGTGTTCAGGTACGTGGACACGCTGACCGATCCCGTCTGGGCCGGCAACGATCTCGTGACGCTCCACGCCGCGACGGGCGGGGAAAAACGGATCTTCCTCCAGCACGGAAAGGCGCTCAAACCGATCCTCGGTCCCATGAAAAAGACCGTCCGTTCCGGCGAGCCGTGGCAGGCGGTCGGCGGACAGAGCTACGTATTTCTCGTAACCGACTGAAAGGAAAAACTGTCATGAAAAAAACACTTGCGGGCATCGTATTCGCCCTCGCTCCGGTGCTGGTCCTGCAGGGGATCGCGGCGGACATCCGGCTCACCGGAAAAACGAACAAATCTCCCCTCTCCCATCAGCCGGGCGAGGAAATGGTGTTCACCTTCACCCTCGACACCGGGAAGGACAAGCCCGGAAACTGGAAACTGCACTACCTCCGGAGGGGCGACGACAATAAAACGCTCAAGGGAACGGCTCCCGCCGACAGGCCCTTCGTCTTCAGGACCTCTCTCGACCGCCCCGGATTCGTCAACGTGGAGGTCGTCCTCAAGGACGAAAACGGCAAAGACGTCCACAACGAAAAGCTCCGGCCCGGCGGGACAAAACTGAAACGCCGGATCATCTTTTCCGCCGGAGCGGCCGTCCGGCCGGAAACGCTCGCAGACTGCGGCGAACCCGCCGGTTTCGACGCCTTCTGGGCCAGACAGAAAGCACGCCTCGCCGCCGTTCCCTTCGCGGGAAAGGTCGAGAAGAAACTGGTCAAGGAGACGAAAAACTGTCACGTCTACGCCGTCAGCATCCCCGCCCCCGGCCCCCGTCCGGCGACGGGATATCTGACGATCCCCAAAAACGCGAAGGAGCGTTCCCTGCCGGTCCACCTGATCTTTTTCGGCTACGGGATTACCCCGCAGAGGCCTCCCGCGGAGGGTCCGAAAAACTGCATCGCCTTTCACGTCAACGCCCACGGGCAGAAACTGGAACAGCCGCCGGAATATTACAAGGAGTTCTTCAAGTCCATCGGCGGCAGAGGGTATGGTATGCCTACGGTCACAAGCAGAATCAGGATCCGGAGACGAGTTTCTTCAACGGCATGGCGCTGCGGGGTCTGCGGGCGGCGGAATATGTGAAGACCCTCCCGGAATGGAACCGGAAAGACCTGATCGTCAAGGGCGGCAGTCAGGGCGGACTGCAATCCGTATGGGTCGCGGCGCTGGATCCCGACGTGACGGCCGTCTATGCCTCGATCATCTGGTGCTGCGACCTCGCCGGAGCCGAAAAGGCGAAGCGCTGCAGCGCCGTGGGGCGGGTCAAGTATTTCCCGGCTCTGGAATATTACGATCCCGTCTTCATGGCCAAGCGCATCAAAAAGGCGAAATTCGTCATTCCCCGCGCCGGGCTGGGCGATTACACCAGTCCCCCCTCCGGCATCGCGGTCTGCTACAACAATCTCGCCACGCCGGACAAGACCGTCAAATGGTATCAGGGCAGCACCCACGGTGAGATCCCGGAAAAGCCCGAGATCGTCACGTGGTCAACCGGAAAAAAGTGACACGGCTCTATCGGCGGAGGCCTCGCGGCTCGCCGTCCGTTTTTTTGCACCGGCGCCCTCCGAAACGCCCGGAGGGCATTTGCATTTTTACGGCAGATGGTATACCTTAAACGGCGTGTCGGAAGGAAGCCGCGGCGCCTCTGCCGGTCTTCTTCCGAAAACAAGCCGAAAAACAGACCGCCGGCGGAGACCTGAACGTCATTGCGAAAAACGGCGGATTTTTGAAGAAGCACTGGAGATGTGAAATGAAGATCAAACTGTTGTTGTGTATTGTGACTGCAGCTGTCTTGTCCTGCGTGCAGGCGCGGGAGAGCGGGACCCATTACGCCGCGGATGTCCTGAACCCCTACGTGGAGTCAGGCGAACTGCCCGGGGCCATCAGCATCCTCGTCAAGGGCGACGTGCAGGAAACCGCCTGCGTGGGCTGGGCCGATGTGGAAAAAAAGATCCCCATGAGCCTCGACAAGATGTTCATGCAGTGTTCCCAGACCAAGGGCTTCTGCGGCGTCACCGTCGCGATGCTGGTGGAAGAGGGCAAAATTTCTCTGGATGATCCGGTCTCCAAATATCTGCCGGAGTTCCAAAAGCTGATGGTCCGCGGCAAAGGGGCCGACGGCAAAGCGGTGCTGACGCCCGCGAAGAACGTCCTGACCATCCGCATGGTGATGAACCATACCGGGGGCTTCCCCTTCGAAACGCCCACAAAGACAAAACTGGGCTGGAACCGGGTCTCCCTGCGCGACACGGCCAGAGAGGCCGCCGCAAATCCCATCAGATTCGAGCCCGGGACCAAGGTGCTGTATTCGAACACCGGCATCGACATCGGAGCCGCCGTCGTGGAAGTGGTGACGGGCAAGCCCTGGGAGGTCTTTCTCAAGGAGCGGGTACTGGATCCGCTGGGCATGAAGGACACCGTCTTCAATCCCACGGACGAACAGCTTTCGCGCACGATCAGTCTCTACGACGTCAAGGCCGGGGAGAAGGCAAAATTCCGCGCCTTCAACAAGTGGATGCCCCTGCCCCACAACGGCCCCCAGATCCACCCCTCCGCCGGAGCCGGGCTCTGGACCACGGCGCAGGATCAGCTCAAGTTCTACAAGATGCTGATGAATTACGGCATGGGCGAAAACGGCGTCAGGATCCTGAAGGAGGAGACGGTGAAAAATCTTCTGGCGACCTCCACGCGGCCCGCCGGACTGGGCAATTACTCTCTGGGACTATCCGCAAGCCGCGACGGCTCGTCTTTGGGCCACGGCGGGGCATGGAGGACCAACTGTCAAGTGGATTGCAAAAACAAACGGCTCCGGCTGTGGGTCGTGCAGTACACCGGCTCCCTCACCACCAACGGCTTCCGCCTCTTTCTCCCCCGCCCATTGTGCTTCTCTTGTTGAAGAAAGGCTGTGGGAGCGCGGGAGAGGGAAAAAACTTTTTTCCCACGTGAAAAAAAGTTTTTTCCC
>JAFTDL010000145.1 GCA_017454215.1 Lentisphaeria bacterium
CCCGGGTCTCTCGACCCTCAAGAGGTGAAACGCTACTTAATGTAGCATCGATTTCTGCTTTGTCAAATCGACTTTCGAAAATTTTTCGAGTTTTTTATCTCTGGGGTACGGATGGGTACGGATAAGTACGGATAGGTACGGAGGCCGCCGTCGTAACGCAAGCCGGGGAGAGAAAGAATGACGAGTGAGACAGGGGCCCGCACAACGCACGCCGGGGAGAAACGGTGATTCACTCTTTGAGCCAGCCGCGGGAGACGGCGTTCCCGATGTTTTTCACGACCCACTTGTGGACTTCGGGCATGAAATCCTCGAGCGCCGACATGCGCTGCTCCACCTGTGCGCGGACCGTGCGGATGTCCGTTGCCCGCCACGTGTGGCCCTCGGTCATGGTGTTGTGGAGAAAGGGCTGAAGTTTGTCCAGACAGTCGGCGTAACGGGCGTCGGGCGTGGACCGCGCCTCGAACTCCCGCCACAGGGCGCGGATGTGTTCCTCCTGCTCCGGCGGCAGAGTGGAAAAGAGTTCGTCCGCCGCCTTCTTCTCGCGGTCGGCCTTGGTTTTATAACCTTCCACGTCATAGGCAAACGTATCACCCGCGTAGATCTCCACCAGATCGTGCACGAGCAGCATTTCGACGGCATGGAGCGCATTCACCTTCTCCACGGCGAACTCCTGAAAAATAAGCGCCATGACCGAAATGTGCCATGAATGCTCGGCGTCGTTCTCCCGGCGGCTGCGGTCGATCAGCAGATTGCGCCTCAGAACCGAAGTCATTTTGTCGATGGTGATGCTGAACTTGAGCAGCTGATCCAGCGTCGGGCTTCCGCTCGAAATGAAATCCCGCAGTATATCCATAAAAAAACTCCCGGTTTGTTTTCACGTCGGGAAATATACACGCGGCGGCGCTTTTTTCAAGCAGCGGAGAAAAAAACATCATTTAAGGCGGGGAGGTCTTGTCAACCGGCCCCCTCTCGTGTATACTATATGTATACTATATATGGTATAAACGGCAACGGGGAGAGATCAGGTGGTCACCCAGAACAAGACAGGGCTCGTCAAACAGCTCATCGTGCGCTACATACAGGATAATTTCCTCGGAGCGGACTCCCCCCTTCCCTCCATCGAATTTTTCAGGGAGCGGTTCAAGTGCGGCACGACGACCGTTGCGCGGGCGGTCAACGAACTGCGCAAGGAGGGCGTGGTGCGCGTGCAGAACCGGGTCGGCGTGTTCGTCGAGGACCCCTACGTGGGCGGCAATCCGGGCCGGACGGTCGGGATCAGCATTTTTCATCCCGACGCGCTGGCCGGCAACAGTTTTCTTTTGAGCGCCCTGGAATTGGAGCTCAACATTCACGGCTGCGGGACGCGCCTTTTCGTCTGTCCGAAGGAACTGGTGGAGGACGAATATGAATTTTCGCTCTTTTCCTTCCCCGGTCTGCGGCACGCCGTGGAGACGCGGTCCATCGACGCGCTGATCCACTTCGGCCGGTTCGACGCAGACTCCATGGACTTTCTCGCGGAAAAACGCATGCCCGAACTTTTCGCAGGCTTCCTCGCCCGCGGGAACAAAAACTGCGCCGTCTGGGATTACGAGCGGATCCTCAACGAGATGTGCGACTGCGAAATATTCCGCACCGCCCGGAAGCCCGTGATCTTTTCCCCGCCGTCGGCGGAAAAAGTCCTGCTCGAAGTGCTCGAAGCCCGGTCGGGCGGACGGCCTTTCATGAACATTCCCCTGCCCCGGATGCTGGACAGATCCGCCGTTCTGCCCAGCCGGACCGCCGTGGAAAAGTTCATCGCCATGCCCGCGGAGGAACGCCCCGATCTTGTGATCTCCTTCAGCAGCGGACTGGTCAACGCCCTTCTCTTTCAGCTCGCTCTGGCCCTGCCGAAGGAAAAACTGCCGAACGTTCTCATGACCTGCAGCAAGGACACCTGGCTCACCTATCCGCCCGTTTCGGAAATGCGGACATGGGTCTTCGACGCGGGCGACTTTGCCCGGCAGACCGTACGGCAGTTTCTCCAGACCCTGCGCAGCGGAAAAACCGACGCGGGCCGGATTTTCGTCGAACCGCAGACATTCTGCAAAAAAATACCATCAAAATCAAAAGAAAGGATCGTCAAATGAAAAAGAGTCTCACTCCGCACGGCAGCCGCAAAAATTTCAGTTTCACGCTGATCGAGCTCCTCGTCGTCATCGCCATCATCGCCATCCTGGCCGCGATGCTCATGCCGGCGCTCCAGCAGGCCCGGGAACGGGGCAAGACGGCCAGCTGTCAGAGCAACATGAAGAGTTTGGGCCTTGCTATCTCGCTTTACGCCGACGCCTTCGACGGTTTCGGCCTGATGCAGCAGACCGTGTACAACAATGTCAGAAATCCGTGGCTGTGCACAGGGCAGTGGCTGCACAAGACCGTCGGCGCCTGCTCCGACACCCAGTGGATCGAGGGCAAGTCCCTCAACGGCTGCCCCTCGCGGACGCCCAACACCTACAGTTCCAGCGCCGTGGGCAACGTGGGTCAGACGCCCCACAGACGCGGCTTGAGTTACGCGCACTGCACCTACATTCTGGGCACTCAGGGCTCCGTCGACTCCGCGGCGCGGCCGCGCAAGATCTCCGTCTTCAAGACGCCGTCGCGCTACTGGGCGTTCATCGACAGCGACTGGTATAACATCAATTATGGCAACGTCGCGATCACGCGGGCCTCGGAGGGCCGGGATATGCTGGCTTTCAGGCACAACGACTCCATGAACATCTGCCATCTGGACGGACACGGCAGCAATCTCAAGTTCAACGCCATATACCGCGAGACAAAGGACAGCAATCCCGACAATCCGATCCTGTGTCTGCTCTATCCCAAATACGCCAAGAATCCGGTGAAGGAAGTCTACTGAGACCGTCTTTGCCGAAGACGGGGGCGGTGCACGTC
>JAFTDL010000146.1 GCA_017454215.1 Lentisphaeria bacterium
ACCGATGTACTCCTGGGCGAAACGCTCGAACTGAAAGTCCGGCCGGATGAGTCCCTTTGAGGGCGAGGCCTTTTTGAGTTCGGCGATGATGCGGGGTTTTGCCCCGTTTTTCAGGGCGTCGTACAGCGATCTCGCGGGCCGCCGCTTTTCCGCGCGGCGGAGCAGTTCCGTTTCGGGAAGGGTTTCCTTGCGGAGACGGAGCGCGCCGCAGCTTGCGTCCGCGATTTTTTTGAGGATGTCGGGCGTGTCAGGCATTTCGGGAACTCCGTATCATGGCTTCGAGTTTTTCCATGGCCGCGCCGGAATCGATGGCTTTTTCGGCCTGCCGCATGCCGTCGCGCAGGTCCTCGGCCCTGCCGGCGGCGAGGATGGCCGCGCCGCTGTTGATGACGGTGATGGCCCGTGCTGCGCCCCGGTCCTCGCCCGAAAGCACGGAGCGGAGGATCGCCGCGTTTTCCTTCGCGTCTCCGCCGGGGATCTCACGCGGACCGTAGAGTCTGCCCAGATAGAGCTCCGGATGCAGATCGTAGGTGCGGATGTCTCCGTCCCTGAGTTCCGAGACCCGGGTCGGGGCGCAGATGGTGATCTCGTCCATGCCGTCGTGTCCGTGGACGACGAGGGCGCGGCGCAGTTTGAGGTCGCGGAGCACACGGGCGAAGAGTTCCGTGAGTTTTGCCTCGTACACGCCCAGCAGCTGGGCTCCGGCGTTGGCCGGATTGATGAGGGGCCCCAGCATGTTGAAGATCGTCCTGATCCCCAGTTCCCGGCGGCAGGCCGCCACGGCGCCCATCACGGGGTGCAGTTTCGCCGCGAAGAGAAAACCGATGCCGTTGTCGATGATGGAGTCCTCGATGACTTCCGGTTCGGCGTCGAGGTTGTACCCCAGTTCGGCGAGCACGTCGGCGGAACCGCAGCGGCTGGAGACCGAACGGTTGCCGTGCTTGGCCACGGCGACTCCCGCGCCCGCGGCGACGAAGGCGCAGGTGGTGGAGATGTTGAAGGTCGAACGGCCGTCCCGGCGGTCGCCTCCCGTGCCGCAGGTGTCGATGACCTCCCGGGGACCGTGGTCGATGAAACAGCACTTGCGCCGGAGCATCCGGGCCGCCCCGGCCAGTTCGCTCTCGGAGTCGCCCTTTGCCCGCAATGCGGCCAGAAACGCGCCGATCTGGACCTGGGGGACGCTCTTCGAAGCGATCTTTTCGAACGCCGCGGCGGTCTCTTCGGCCGTCAGGTCCTTTCCGGCCAGAAGTTTTTCAAGTTCCTCCTTCAGCATGACGCACCTCCCGAGCGGTATTCCCGGACCATGCGGATGAAGTTGCGCAGCTGCCGCCGGCCGCTCCGGGTGAGGACCGATTCCGGGTGATACTGGATCCCCTCGATCAGTTTTTCCCGGTGGCGCAGACCCATGATCTCGCCGTCCTCGCTCGTGGCGGTGATGATGAGACTTTCGGGCAGCGAGGCGCGGTCGACGGCCAGCGAATGGTAGCGCACCGCCTGAAACGGATTTTCGACTCCCGCAAAGAGCCCTCTGCCGTCGTGGGTGATCTCGGAGATCTTGCCGTGCATGAGCCTCTTTGCCGGAACGATCTTCGCGCCGAAGGCGTGGGCGATGGCCTGATGTCCCAGACAGACGCCCAGCAGCGGCATATCGCCCGCGCGGCGGACAAGTTCGATCATGACGCCGGCGTTTTCGGGGCGCCCGGGACCGGGCGACAGCACGATGGCTTCCGCGCCGGATTTCAGCGCCGCGTCGGCCGTGATCTCGTCGTTGCGCACCACGGTCATTTCGACGCCGAGGATCTGAAAATACTGCACCAGATTGTAGGTGAACGAATCGTAATTGTCGATCATGAGAAACATGGGAACACTCCTTTCTTCGACGTCAGATGACCGGCTGCCGGAGGGCCTTCATGACGGCGGCGGCCTTGTTGAGGGTCTCTTCGTACTCCTTTTCGGGGACGGAATCGGCCACGATGCCTGCGCCCGCCTGCAGGGTCAGCTTGCCGCGGTCGATCTCCAGCGTGCGGATCACGATGGCCAGATCCATGTTGCCGGTGGTGCTGAAGTAGCCTACCGCGCCCCCGTAGGCGCCGCGGGAAGAGGGCTCCAGTTCATTGATGATCTCCATGGCGCGGATCTTGGGCGCGCCCGAGAGGGTCCCGGCCGGGAACGCGGCGGCGGCCAGATCGAAGGCGTCGAACTCCGGGCGCAGGATAGCGTCGATGTCCGAGACCAGATGCATGACGTGCGAGTAGCGCTGCACCTCCATGAAGGATTTGAGCTGACCGCTTCCGGGTTCGGCCAGACGGCCCAGATCGTTGCGTCCCAGATCGACCAGCATCAGATGCTCGGCCCGTTCCTTCTCGTCGGCCAGCAGTTCGTCGGCGAGAACGGCGTCTTCGCGGCTGGTGCCGCCTCTTCTGCGGGTGCCCGCGATGGGCCTGATGGAGGCGGTCCCGTCGGCCAGCTTGACCATGGTTTCGGGCGAGGAGCCGATCAGCAGATGCTCCCCGTGCTTGAGAAAGAAGAGGTACGGCGAAGGATTGATGAGCCGCAGGGCCCGGTAGACGTTGACGGGATCGACCTCTTTTCGGGCCGAAAATTTCTGCGACGGAACGACCTGAATGATGTCGCCCTGCCGGATGTATTCCCGGGCGCGTTCCACCATGCCGCAGAACTGCTCCTTCGTCATCTCCGGTTCCAGCACGACGGCCGAGGGGGCGTCCGAAAAGGGGTGTTCCCGGCGGCGGATCATTTTGCCGTGAAGCTCCGTGATGCGCTTCTGCGCCGCGGCGTAGTCGGCTTGAGGATCGTCTCCCGGCCGGACCTCGACGATGATCATCACCGTGTGTCTGAGATTGTCGAAGACGATCATTTCTCCCGTCAGGAGAAACATGGCGTCGGGATTGCCGCATTTCGTTTTCGGGGGAGGGAGCTTTTCGAACTCCCCGGCGATCTCGTAGTTCATGCTGCCGATGGCGCCGCCGGAAAGGGGCGGGAGTCCTTCGGTCCGGGCCGTGGGATGCTGTTTCAGAAGTTCCCGCAATGCGAAAAACGGCTTGCCGTCAGGAGCGGGCAACTCCGTGCGGCGGCCGTCGCGTCCGGTCAGAAAGGCTTTGCCGTCCTCGACGGTGAAGACCGCGTAGGGATCGACGCCGATGAAGGAGTAGCGTCCGATACGTTCGCCGCCCTCGACGCTCTCGAGCAGAAAGACGTTTTCGTCGTCCGCGAAAGCGGAGAGAGCCGAAACGGGTGTCTCCATGTCGGCGAGAAATTCCCGGAATACGGGAACGAACCTTGTGCCTTTTTCCGAGAGGCG
>JAFTDL010000147.1 GCA_017454215.1 Lentisphaeria bacterium
AGAGAACTTCTTTTTCCGGAAAAAGAAGTTCTTTCCTCTCCCCGGACCCCTCTCTTTTTTCAAGAAAAACGGGGTGTTTTGAGGGGGAGATCGTGCGGCAGGTTCAGGAATTTCCGCTTCCGGGATCTTTTTCGGGAGCCTGACGGAGCATCAGGGCGACACCGGAAAGGATCAGCACCGCCGCCGCCGCAAACCCCCATGTCACCTTTTCCCCGAGAAAGATCACCGAGATGACGACGGCGCTCAATGCGCTGATGTAGCCGAACGCGCCCAGTTCGCCCGCGGGCAGATACTTGAGCGCCTGCCGCCACAATCCCACGGCAAGCCCGCTGGGACCGCAGCCGAGATAAACGATCCCGATCCAGACAAGAAGCGGAAAACCGAAACTTGCGCGGCTGTCGAAAAACAGCAGAACGGGGATCATCAGAAAGATGCCCAGTATCCGCATGACCGCCACGGTGAAGAGACCGTCGTATTTCTTTGCGATCCCGTTTCCGGCCACGGTGAAGAGCGCCCAGGCCGCGCCGGAAAGGAGGGCCAGCAGATCGCCCGCGAACATGGAAGCACCGGTCGAAAAAACATCGCCTCCCCGGGCGAGAAACACGGCGACGATACCGGCAAATCCCAGCAGCATCCCCGCGATTTTCCGCCCGGTGACCGCCTCTTCGGTGATGAAAAAGGCCAGAACGACGGTGAATATGGGCGATGTGTTGGCCATGACCGACGCCCGGGCCGCCGTGGTGTATTTGAGGGAGATGAAAAGCAGAAGATCCTCCGCCGCGGCGCAGACGGCCAGCAGCAGAAAGACTTTCCAGTCCCCTTTCCACGATTTTTTCAGCGAAGCGAAATTTTCGCCGCGGCAGGCGAAGGGGAACAGAAAAAGCACGGCGACCGCGTTGCGGAGCCAGGCGACGAACCACTCGTCGAAGTTTTCGGCCTCGCGGCCGAAAAGGAATCTGCTCGCGGGATAGACGCTGGCCCACATGAGCGTGGCGGCCAGCCCGCAGAGCAGTCCTCTGGTGCGCAAAGAATGCGTCATGCCCGGTTCGCCTCGAAGACCCGCAGGAAATTCTGCCCGAGGATCCCGGCGATCTCGTCGTCGCGGAATCCCGATTTGACCAGTCCCACGGTGAAGAGCGGCCAGTTCAGCCACGCGAGACTGCCGTAGTAGCTTTCGACGCTTTTGCTGGCATCGTAGGGATAGTTGTCCCAGTTGCCCCACCAGCGGGAGGAAAACTCCGCATTTTCGTAGTCGGAGATGTTGCCCGAGGTGGGCCAGAGGTGCATGTACATGCCGTCGGTGCCGATCCCCACGTGATCCACGCCGATCAGGTCGGCGATGTAGCGGATGTGCCGGAGCATCATCGGCAGATCGGAACTGCCGCCCAGCAGATCGGCGGCGGCGCAGACGCCGATCAGTCCGTCCTTGTCGGCGATGGCCCGGAGCGTTTCGTCGTCCTTGCAGCGGATGTAGTCGAAAAGCGCCTTCGCCGCGGTGTGGCTGGCCATGATCGACTTGGCGGAGGCTTTGGCCGCCTCGATGGAGCTGCGTTTGCCGGTGTGGGGCACGTCGACGA
>JAFTDL010000148.1 GCA_017454215.1 Lentisphaeria bacterium
ATGGATCAAAAGATTCTTGCCGCTCATTTTTCCGCTCCTTGTTTCAATGTGTCCGCAAAAAATTTTCGACTTCGGTACGGGTCGGGATTCCGGTCCGTCCGCCGAGTTTGGTGCATTTCATCGCCGCCACCGCCGAGGCGAAGCGCATACTTTCCATGCGGTCTTGCGTCTCCGCGTACCGCACCGCGAATCCGGCGTGATACACGTCGCCCGCCCCGGTCGTGTCCACGACCTTGTCCAGTTTGAACGCGGGACAGCGGAGGATCCCCCCGTCGGGAGCCAGCGCCAGCGAACCGGCGTCGCCCATCGTGAGTCCGGTGACTTCCGCGCCGATGTTTCCGAGTTTGCGCAACGCCCGGTCGGGATCGTCCTCGCCGGTCAGCTGGCGGGCGAATTCGGCGGAGGTGATGAGAATATCCACATATTCCAGCAGCTCCTTCACCCCCGGACGGAGCGTTCCGGCGTCGATATTCACCATGACGCCGTGTTTTTTGGCCAGTTTCGCCGCCGCAAGCGCCGCCGCCGTCTGGTGGCCGTCCAAGTGCAGAACGCGCGCCTGTGCGATCATTTCCACGGGAATTTCGGAGGATTCCAATTCCGGCAGGTCGCCCTGCGTCCACGCCACGCTGCGTTTGCCGCTCGGCGCGTCCACCCAGCAATAGGCGATGGGGGATTTCTTGCCCGGCCGGACCAGAACCGCCGAGGAGTCGACGTTTTCGGCCGCGAAATCGGCGAGGATCGTTTTGCCGGGAGCGTCGCCGCCCACCGTGCCGACGAATGCCGCGCTCCACCCCAGGCGCGACGCGGCCACGGCGGCGGTCGCCGCGGGTCCGCCGCCCTGCACCAGATGTTCCAGCATCTGCACCTTGCTGTCCATCGGGATATTGGGGAGCACCGCAAGGTAATCGCTGCTGCAGAATCCCAGTGCGACGAAATCGTTTTTCCGCGTCATGACGCCTCCATTATGCTTTCCGTCCGTTCGAGGGGAATATAGCACCGCTCTTTCCCCACGGCAAGCGGGGCCGATTGAAAATAAACGAAAATCAATGAGACAAAAAGAAATTTTCTCAAAAAATCTCAAATTTTGCAAAAAAACTTGCAAAAATCCCGTTGCGCGGCTATATTTGCGAGCGACACCAAAACCGGAGCCGTCAAAGATGAAAAACGTCCGTTCCTACGCGATCGTCGATTACCTCAAGAGCAAAAAATACTGCACCATCCCGGAGTTGCGGGAGCGGTTCGGTGTTTCCAACGCCACCATCCATCGGGACATCGCCGCGCTGGTCCAGCGGGGGCTGGCGCGGAAGATCCGGGGCGGAGTCGCGTGGGGCGTGCGGCAGCCGGGGACGGCGGAATCCAGTTCCTTTCTGGAGAGGATGAACTGGAACAGCAGAGCAAAGCAGAGCATTGCCGAGGCCGCGTTTCGTCAGATCGGCGAGGGCGACATCGTCTTCCTCGACTCCTCGTCCACGGTCTACTGGCTGGCGCAGAAACTGCGGGAATCGGTTTTCGCAAGTCTGACCATCGTGACCAACGCGGTGTCGATCATTCAGGATTTTCACAAGTTCCCGTCCCATTATGTGCTGATCGGACTGGGCGGCAGTTACGATCTTCAGCTCAACTCGTTTTTGGGGCAGTCGACCCTCCGCGAGCTGGAACAGCTGTCGATCTCCAAGGCCTTCGTCTCGGCGTTCGGCATGTGCGACGACCGGGTCACGACCAACCACGAGAAGCACTTCGCGCTGCTGATGAAACTGATGGGCGTGGCGGAGCAGAAGTTTCTGCTGATCGACCGCTCCAAACTGGACCGCAAGGGACTTTTCCGTTTCGCCTCGCGCTCCATGTTCGAATCGGTGATCACGGGTGGCTAATTGCCGGCGGCAAACGTGCCGCCTCGCTCAGTCGCGCCGCTCCGCTGTCGCGGCTTGGTCGATTTGCTTGCATCCTTACGTTTGCTGTCTGCTGAAAAAACGCTCAGTATCGCATCCCGGCGTTTGCAGTCTGCCGCCGAGAAACCCCTCGAATATCAGAAGAGGTTTTCCGTTGACTGATCGTTGTCGTCGGCTTTGCCGGGCGCGGAAGCGCCCTGCACGAACTTGCCGTACTCGGCCTCGGTCAGTTCCGGGGTCTCGTAAACGATTTTGCTCATAAGTCGCCTCCTTATGCTTTGAGGAACCGGACCTTGTCGACGCCGCCCTCCGAGAAGAAACTCAAGGCGTAGCCGGAATCCTCGCTGGTTCCCTCGTAGATGAGCTTGCCGCTCTCGCTGTTCCAGCGGCAGACCGCGCCGTTGTCGATGGTGTACTGCGCCGCCTGATAGACCTCCATCCCGTCGCCGCTCATCGCGATCCAATCGGTATTACTGAGCACGTTGTCCGTGGCAAGATC
>JAFTDL010000149.1 GCA_017454215.1 Lentisphaeria bacterium
GGAGGACGAAGGGCTGGTTTTCGAATCGGCTTTCATTCCGAACTGCCCGGACAGGATCAATCTGGAACGCCCGAAGGTGATCTACAACGCGAAAACGGGGAAATACGTGCTGTGGTTCCATCAGGAATCCGGCTACGGCTACAAATACGCCTTCGTCGGATGCGGCATTGCCGACGCGCCGACCGGGCCGTTCAAGCATCTGTACAGCGGACGCACCGCGCCCGGCACCAGGCCCGCAGAGATGCCCGCCGAACTGAAGGATTACGCCGAAGGGAAGGTGCAAGAATGCGATCCCCGCTACGCGCGCCTCGCGCAGAATTACGAAGCCGGTCAGGAGAGCCGCGACATGACCGCGTTTGTGGACGACGACGGCAAGGCGTATCTCTTCTGCTCCTCCGAGAACAACAAGACGATGCACGTGGTGGAGCTGGACGACGAATACACCGGCTTCACCGGGCGCTGGTGGCGCATCCTCGAGGAGCAGTCCTATGAGGCGCCGGTGGTGTTCCGTCACGATGGCAAATATTACCTTCTCGGCTCGTACTGCACCGGGTGGACGCCGAATCCCGGCCGCGTCGCCGTTGCCGACAAGATCTCCGGCCCGTGGCGCGAACTCGGCAATTTCGCCGTCGGCGAGGGCGCGGACCGCACCTACGAAGGTCAGACGGCGCACAGTTTCGCCGTGCCGGACAAGGACGGCGGCGAAGTCCGCGTCATCATGCTGGACAGCTGGCGCCCGAAGGCCCTGAGGACCAGCCAGTACATCTGGCTCCCGGTCGAATGGCAGGGTGAAAAGCCGATCCTGCCCTACAAGAAGACTTGGAAACTCCCGGCGCCGCTGCGGTAAACCGGGGGCGTCGGACCTGACCTTTTTCAAACAGGAAGATGTCGAATATGACCAACAACGAACGTCGAAGATCGTGCGGAATCCGGTTCCGCCGGGCCGTCGCGCTTGGCTGCCTGGTGCTGGCGCTGCTGCCCGGGGCGCTTTTCGGCACGGAGAAAAACCAGCGCAAAGTTGTCCGGGTGGCCTATCAGGAATTCAACCGGCAGTTCGAGGTGGATGCGCACAAGGAACCGGTCTCCGGCTATGCGTATGAATATATTGAGACGGTCGGGACCTACGCCGGATGGGAGGTGAAATACATCCCGTGCGACAGTTTTTCCGAAACCATCGAAAAACTGCTTGCGGGCGAAGTCGATCTCGTTTACGACATCAGTTACACCAAGGAGCGCGCCAAGGACATCCTGTTCCCGGACGAACCGATGGGGCGCGAGTACTACTATCTGTACACATCGAACAGGCGCTCCTCCGTCGATTATCAGGCCTTGAACGGCAAGATCGTCGGCGCAACGGCCAGGGCGATACAGGTCGACATGCTGCGGCAATGGTGCCAAAGGCGGAATGTGACGCTCACCATCGTCGAATACGAAGACCCCGAGAAGAAGGAGGCCGATCTGCACGCCGGCAAGATCGATCTCGATCTGGAAGTCGGCATGCTGGCGAAGCAGGACTTCTCGGCGGTCACCAAGATCGGCTCCTCCGCCTATTATCTGGTCGCCAGCAAGAAACGGCCCGATCTGATCAACGACATCAATATCGCGGTGGAGAAGATCCTCAACAACGACCTTTACCATTTCACCCGGCTTCAGGAAAAGTACTTTTCCGACACGGTATTGAATCTCAATCTGTCGGTCGAGGAAGTGAACTGGCTGAAGGAACACAGGGGCAAGACGCTGCGCGTCGGCTTCTTCGACCATTATCTCCCGTTTTGCGCGAATGACGAAAAGGGCAACCCGATCGGCGCGGGCATCGATGCGTTCCGCAGCATCATCGAACATCTGGGACTGGAAAACGACCTGAAGGTCGAATTCGTCAGTTTCGACGATCAGCGAGAGGGGTACAAAGCCGTCGAATCCGGGGAGATAGATCTGCTTTTTCCCGCCTACATCAGCCATTCGGTCAAACAGGATTATCGCATCGTCGGCGGCAGGCCTCTGGCGGTGCGCGTAAGCAACCTCGCCTTTGCGGGCGAGTACAAGGAGAGCAGGAAGAATCGTATCGCGGTCAACCGCAAGAACCTGATGCAGTACTATTACTGCAAGGACTATTATCCGAACTCGAAGATCGTGTTTTACGACGGCCCCTATGAATGTCTCGACGGACTGCTGGAGGGAACGGCGGACGGAACTTTCCTGAACGGCATCCGATCCGAAGCGCTGCTGCGGCCGAGGCGGTACCGTTCTCTCCATACGGTGCGGGCCAAGCACGATTATCAGTTCTACATGGCGTTTGCGGAGGACAACCTCGGCCTCATGCTGCTGATGGACCGCGGGCTGACGCTGCTGGAGCCCGATTTCATCAATCTGGCTTCATATGGCTACGTGGAGCGGATCTATTCCCTTTCCCTGATGGACTTTCTCGAGGAGCACATGGTGCCGATCCTCATCGCGGTCGCGCTCCTGGCGGCGATGATCGTGACGCTGATCGGTTTTCGGCACAGCAACCGGAAACTTGGAAGAGTCAACGCCCGCCTGCGGGAAGAACACGAAAAATTGATCAAGGCGGAGAAGGCGAGAAGTTATTTCTTCTCGACCGTCAGCCACGACATCCGCACCCCCCTGAACGCCATCATCGGCTTTTCCGAAATGCTGCAGCTCGGCATCAAGGATCCGGAGGAGAAGGAAAAGGCGCTGGACGCCATCGTCACCAGCGCCAAGACGCTGCTGGAACTCATCAACGACGTGCTGGACCTCTCCAAACTGGAAGTGGGCAAGATGGAGCTTCGCCCCGTGCCGACGGACATTTCCCTGGTGGTCCGCAAGGTGGTCTCCGCTTTCGAGGCGGCAAATGCCAAGACGTCCATCCAACTTCGCACGGAAATCGGGAAGATGCCGCTCCTGAAACTGGATCCGCAGCGCATCCGCCAGATCCTCTTCAATCTCATCGGCAATGCCGTGAAATTCACCGCCGAGGGCTCCGTCACCATCCGCGCCTCCTACGACAACCGCACCTTCACGCTCTCCGTGACGGACACCGGCTGCGGCATCTCGCAGGAGAACATCGGGAAGCTGATGTCGCCCTACGTCCAGCTGCTGGATAGCGAAAACGGCGCCAAGGGCACCGGGCTGGGGCTCGCCATCTGCAAGCAGCTCGCCACGCAGATGCGGGGGACGCTTGAAGTCGAGTCGGAGTTGGGCCAAGGCTCCACGTTCACCCTCCGCATTCCGGAGGTGGAGGCGTTTTCGGAAGAGGAATCCGTAGCGCACCAGCCCCAAAAGGAGGCGGCGGAACTGGATGAATCCATCACGGAAAAGCATCTCCTGATCGTCGACGACCAGAAACTCAATCTGAAGATCCTGCAAACGATGCTGAACCGCCTCGGCATCCGCAACGTGCTGATGGCCGAAAACGGCAAGGAGGCGCTGGAAAAACTGCGGCAGGCCGAACGCGTCGATATGGTGCTGACCGATATGTCCATGCCGATCATGGATGGCGCGGGGCTGGTGCGCGAAATCCGCCGGTCGCCGGAGTTCACCGATCTCCCCGTCTACGTCATCACCGCCGATGTGGAGATGCAAGCCGAGTACGAGAGAGACGGCTTCGACGCCCTGCTCATCAAGCCGATCACGCTCGAGAAACTCAAGGGGCTTCTGGCGAGATCCATTTCCCCGTCGGCCCCCGCCGCCGAGGCGTAAGCCTCCCGCCGCGGAATTCCACGTGACCATTACCGGACGATTCGATACTTTTTCCCCTCAAAAAAGGACGGAAAAAGAGGGGATGCGGGCAAAAAGAAAGCCAGGGTGCAAATCCCTGACTTCCATTGTGTTAAGAGTGGAGCCAATATTCGGATTCAAACCGAAGACCTATTCATTATGAGATAATAGAAAATAGCCTCGTAAACAAAACTTAAAACATGTGTCCCATCCGTCCCACGGATGAAAAAGGAAAAAACAAGTTCCGGCGCAAGCGACAACCCCTCCGGGGGTTACATCGCATGTTCACAGCGCCTCGACGGTCGGCATGAGCTTCACGACCTCGGCGTCGTCGAACGCTCCCGCGCGCGGCGAGAGACAGTTGGCGCTCGCCGCCGCCAGTCCCGTGGCGAAGGCTTCGACGGGAGCCCGCCCGTTCAGGAGCTCGCTCAAGGTCACGGCGGAGCAGGTGTCGCCCGCGCCGAGAGCGCTCACGACCTCGA
>JAFTDL010000150.1 GCA_017454215.1 Lentisphaeria bacterium
GAAGCCAGCCGGGAATGCCCAGCGCCAGCTGACTTACCACATCCGGCGGCGTAAGAAACGCCGCGAGGGCGAAAATGGCTATGACAAAAAGATACCGGAATTTTTTCAGCGACTCCGCCCGCAGCAGTCCGGCCCGCACGGGAATGAGCAGTGCGACGGGCAATTCGAACACGAGGGCAAACCCCAATATCATCCAGACGACCATCTTGAGAAAACTGCTCAGGCCGATCATGGGCTGAAGTTCCTCGGTGGCGAAGGCCAGAGAAAAGGCCATCACCTGCGGGATCACGAAAAAGAACCCCAGCGCCGCGCCGCAGAGCGAGAGCAGCAGCGCAAAGCCGCAGAAAGCGGCCAGGATCCGCTTCTCGTGGGCATACAGTCCGGGAGAAACGAACGCGGCGATCTGCCACAGAATGAAGGGCCCCGCTGCGATCACGGCGGCAACAAGGGCCAGATTCAACTGAACGAACAGCGGTTCGAAGGGAGAAAAATAATGGAGTTTCAACTCCGGCGGACACGAAAAACGGGTAATCCGCTGCAGCAGATCCGAAGAGAAATACAATGCGGGGACAAAAAACAGAACCACCGCCCCGACGCAGCGCCATACGGTCAGGCGCAGGGCCTCGAGATGCTCGAGCAGAGAGCCCTCTCCGGAATTATTTCTGCTCATTCTCTTTGGGTTCCGCCGCCGGTTCGCTCCCGGCCTCCTTTTTCAGCGGCTCTTCCTCCCGTTCGAACTCGTCCATGACGCCGTCGCGGGCCTTCTTGAATTCCCGCGAAGCTTTTCCCAATGCCCTGGCCACCTCGGGAATGCGGCGGGCGCCGAAAAACAGAAGAACGATGAAAAACAAGACCAATAATTCGGAAATGCCGATGCTGCCCATAAAAAACCTCCCGTGTTCTTCCGCTCTACTGCGCTTTTTTGCGCGGCAGAAATTCTATGTAATCGATCTCCACCCGCGTGTTGGAACGCGAATACTGACTGTTGGCGCCGACCCCGAGGATGAAATACTCTCCGGGCAGACGCTTGTAAGCCCTTACGAAATCGGACAAAACATCCCGTTCCTCGACGATCCACTCGCCGATGCGGTCCCCGGCGTTGCGGATGCACTCGGCGTGGACCTTCATCAGACCGCCCACGTAGTCGAGCTGCCGGCGTTTGCCGATGGCGGTGAAGTTCTCCCAGCGGTAGCCGACGCACTTCTGCCGGATCATCGTTCCGTCGCCGAGGTAGATCACGATCGCCTGATCGTCCGGTTCCGGACGGCCCTTCTCGACGCGGACGGGCCGCACGACCCGCCAGCGCCAGCGCATGACCGGATTCTTTCTGAGATCGACCCGCGGATCGGTCATCAGCACCCCCGAGGCACAGTTGGCTTCGACCACCAGCGCTTTGCCGTTGGATGTCCCGTCAACGTCCTCCACCCTGAAAACCGTCCGCGGCGTCAGCAGAAGTCCGCCGTGAAACTCCCAGGCCTTTCGGATGGAGGCCGGGTCTGAAAAATCGTAACGCAGCGCCGCCTTGCGGTCAGATCCCCGAACAGGCAAAACCACCGCCAGCATTGCGATCAAAACGGACAAATATTTCATTTTTTACCGATGTACCTGTGGTAACGAGCCACGATCTTCTCAACATACGTCTTCGTGGAGCCGATCCTGATGCGCGAGACGACGTCTCCGTCAGGTTTCTCCGGCTTCCAGCGTTCCGCCCGGGCCTCTCCGGCATTGTACTGGATCAGCGCCAGCGGGATGCGCTCCCGGTAGGCCGACCAGCGCGCCAGAGCCCGCGCCAGATACCACACGCCGATCTCGAGATTCAGTTCCACCCGCATCAGAGAAGCGTGCGACGGGACCCGGCGGCCATGCAGACGCGCCCAGTCGGCGACCGCCCCCGAGGGCAAAACCTGCATCAGCCCGACTTCGCCGTGGTCGCCGACTGCCTCCGGACGAAACCGGCTCTCCTGATAGATCACCGCCCGCACCAGCTGCGGATCGACGCCGTGCCGGGCCGCGGCCTTTCCGATCTCTTCGCCGTACTTCGTGTCATCGACCCAGAATACCCCGCGCTGCAGTCCGGCCGCGATCAGGATCAGCACGACCGGGACAGCCATGCAGACGACCGTCAGCACGGTTTTCTTCTTCAGCGACAGGCGTCCGTTCCTCCGGGGCAACGGCGGACTTCCTACTTCGCCGCCGGAGCGGATTTCGCCGCCGGAGCGGACTTGCCCGCGGGGGCGCTTTTGGCCGGAGCGGAAGCCTTTCCGGCAGTTTCTTCAGGAGCGGCGACGCCGGCCTGTGCCGCCCCCTGCTTCAGAAGCCGGTCCGCATTGTTCTTGAAATAAACGGACATCTTCTGCGACAGCTCTTCCGAGATATAAGCGTTGACGAGCACGTCCTTCTCCACGGTTTCGATCTTGACGCTCGAAAGGAGTTCCTTGCCCAGCTCCTGATCGTTGACCGCGATGGCGATCCCCATATTGAGGTACCTGGGAATGGTCCCGGCCATGATCCGGGCCCC
>JAFTDL010000151.1 GCA_017454215.1 Lentisphaeria bacterium
AACTGAAGGAGATCAGGTTGTGAAAAATCCGCAGGACAGGATCGGCGAGACAGCGGGGCCGTATGCAAAGAAGAAACCTTTTCTGCAATCGTTCACAGCGGCTGCAGTTCTCCTCATTGCCTGTCTGGTCGGCGCGAAGGCCTGCGCGGAGGGCCGTCCGGGGTTTCTTGCGATCCTCTTTCCGCTGGTCCTGTTCCTCTTCTTTTTTATCCGCCGGCCCGACCTCATCGGCGGCTTTCTGCGGAGGGGCATCGGCAGGACCGTACTGATTCTGCTGACGGTCTTCGTGATCGCGGCATCGGTCATCAGCCTCATCGGCATCGCGGCAAAACATGACGTGGCGGCAGATGTCGAGAAGCATCTGCGCAGCGCCAATGGCAATGCGCCCCTGCGCTGCCGCAGGACCGGGCGGAAAACGAAAGGGCGCACGGTCCTGCTGCAGATCGACCTGCCCGCGGGACAGAACTGGGACATCGGCGCGCTGTCGGAAGTCTCCGTTCCCTGCTCCGTCGTCGTAAACGGCGGCATAAAGGCGATGCCGGACTTGGAGAAATCACCGGTCGAAGACCTTGCGCTCTACTCTGCCGGGCAGGAATGGGCGCATGGCGGCGGCGATCTGACAAAGTTCCGCCGCCTCAAAAGTCTGACCATCGGCAAGATCGGCATGGAGGAATTCCGCAAATTGCGACTCCCCCCCGGCCTGAAATTCCTCTCGCTGGATTTCAAAGGCGATGCGGAGCTTGACCTTGCCTGTCTGTCAAACCTCGAAGATCTGGAGGACCTGTGCATCGGCAGTTTCGACGGCAGCCTGAAACTGAAAATACCCGATGCCGGACTGCCGCGGCTCTCGACGCTGGTTCTCTCCGGCAACTGCACCGGATACGGGAAACTCGTCAAAACCACCCGCCTGAAACGGCTCGTTTTTCAGAACATGAAGGTCCCGGCGGCGCTTCTCACTGCGCCGGAGTATGCGAAGATCAAGACCGTGATTTTCAGGGAAACGACCGTCGTGCCGGACGCAAAAACCGCCCCGCGGTGAAACCGGTCACGGGTCACGTTCATCAATGACTTTTTGGCAATTTTTTTAATTCGGAACTTGTAACTATTCATGCGAGACAGTATATTAATGGAATGGATATTTTTCAATTTGGCGGAAGACTCCGCCGCAAAACAGGATTTGAAAGCAAAATGAACTTGATCAAAGTCTCCGGAACGCTGCTGTTCGCCGCCGCCGTCTGCGCGGCCGCCCCCGCGGCGCAGGCAAAAGGCAAGGCTCCCCAGAACGGTAAAAAACCGGCGATGAACATTCCGATCCCCGCCGTGCTCGTGGACAAGGTCTTCAAGGCCCACGACATCACCTCGCGGCGCTACGTCGGCAGCATCGTGCCGATCAACAACGTCTACTCCACGGCCAAAGTCTCCGGCGACCTCATCAACCAGGGCTTCAAGGACGGCCAGTTCGTCAAGGCCGGACAGCTGCTCTTCGAGATCGATCCCACCCGCTATCAGGCCGCGGTGAAGTCCGCCGAAGCCAAGATCGCCCAGATCAAGGCCAAACTCGCCTACGCCCAGAGCAATCTGGACCGCAAACAGGACCTCTTCAACAAAAAGGCCGTCTCCCTCGACACCTACCAGAGCGTTCTCTGCGAACGCGACACCCTCAAGGCCCAGCTGGCCGAGGCCGAAGCCGCCCTCGTCCTCGCCAAGGATGACCTCAAGAACACAAAGATCGTCGCCATGACCACCGGAAAAACCGGCAAGGCCGCCTACTCTCCCGGCAACTACGTCACCCCCTCCAGCGGCACGCTGGTGCAGACCGTTCAGACCGATCCCATCCGCGTGCGTTTCTCACTGAGCGCCAGAGATTTCCTCTCGATCTTCGGCAGCGACGCCAACATCCGCAGGCAGGCAAAAGTCAAGATCAAACTGGCCGACGACTCCGAATACAAATACGCCGGCGTCATCGAGATCGTCGATTCCGCCATCCAGCAGGAGACCGATACCGTTCGGGTCTGGGCCCGGTTCAAGAATCCCGAAAACCAGCTCATTCCCTACGGCGTCGTGACCGTCATGCTGACCAAGGACGACAACCGCGACTATCCGGCGGTGCTGCCGTCCGCGATCATGCACGACATCAAAGGCCCCTTCGTCTACGTCGTTCCCGCCTCGAACATTCCGGAACACCGGGCCGTCACCCTCGGCAACTGCACGGACAACGCCCAGGTCATCCGCTGCGGCCTGAAGATCGGCGAACGGGTCATCGTCGAGGGCGCGCATAAAGTCATTCCGACCTTCCCGGTCAAACCGGCCCAGCGCGGAGCAAAGTGACCTATGTTTTCACAGATCTTCATCAGGCGGCCGAAGTTCGCCTTCGTCATCAGCATCGTCATGGTGCTGGCCGGACTTATCTGCGTCAATAAACTGCCCATCGCCGAATATCCCGAGATCGCGCCTCCGCAGATCTACGTGCAGACCGCCTATGACGGCGCCAGCGCCGAGACCGTGGCCGAGACCGTGGGCATTCCGCTGGAGTCGGAGTTCAACGGCCTCGACGACATGCTCTACTTCAGCAGTACGGCCAACAACAACGGCAGCTACCAGTGCACCATCACCTTCAAGAGCGGCACGAACTCCGACATCGCCATGGTCAACGTCCAGAACGCGGCCAAGCGCGCCGAGAACAAACTGCCCGAAGAGGTCAAGCGCGTCGGACTCAACATCGGCAAAAGGACCGGCGACATCCTCGCCGTGTTCACCTTCATGACCGATTACAGCAAACTCTCGGTGCTGGAACTCAACAACTACATCACCACCGGCCTCAAGGACTCCATCGCCCGCATCGACGGCGTGGCCTCCGCCGAACTTCTGGCGGCAAAGGAATACAGCATGCGCATCTGGCTGGATCCCCTGCGCATGGCCGCGCTGGGCATCTCCACCGACGAACTGATCTCCGCCATCAGCAAGCAGAACATCCAGGCCGCGGCCGGCAGCATCGGCGGCGAAGGCAGCAGCAAGTACGTCGAATACAAACTCAACGTCCTCGGACGCCTGAAGACGCCCGAACAGTTCGCCGACATCATCATCCGTCACGACGCCAACGGCGGCGTCACCAGGGTCCGCGACATCGCCCGGGTCGAACTGGGCGCCAAGACCAACAAGGGACAGGTCTTCTTCGAGGGCCGCGAGTGCGTGGGTCTGGCCATCTACCGCAACAGCGACGCCAACGCTCTGGCCACCGTAAGCAAGGTCGAGGCCGAAATCGAACGCGCCAAGAAGAATTTCCCGCAGGGCGTGACCTACGAGAAGGCCTACGATCCCACGGAGTTCATTCTGATCTCTCTGAGAGAGATCGTCATCACGCTGGTCCTGGCGCTGGTGCTGGTGGTGCTCATCACCTACCTCTTCCTGCAGGACTGGCGGGCGACGCTGATCCCGGCGCTGGCCATTCCCGTGGCGCTGATGGCGACCTTTCCCTTCATGTGGGCCATGGGCTACTCCATCAACGTGCTCACCATGTTCGGACTGATCCTCGTCATGACGAGGATCAGTCCGAACATGGTGAGCA
>JAFTDL010000152.1 GCA_017454215.1 Lentisphaeria bacterium
CGCCCCGACGAGAATGGGTCATCCAACTCGTCGGAGGCGGGGCGCCGACTGTGAGTAACTCAGTCGGACCACCCCTTCAATCGGAGCGAGCAACTAAAATATCTGACTTTTTAATTTGCAGAACTTGACAAACACAATCGATTTTCGCCTGTGTATCCACAGCCCTGACGACGGGGTGCGCCGGATTGTACGGCCGGGGCATGCCCGGCTCCAGTCCGCCGCCGCGGGCGCACAGCACGCACGAGAGTATCTGCGCGCATTCCAGACACATCTTGCGCACATGCACGTCCGCAAGGTACCGCGCCGCCCGGCGCGGCGAACGGTCGAGGACAAAAAGCTGCATGAAAAAACTCCTTCCGCTCTTCATCCTCAATGAAATCCGTTTTCAGAAGAAATCAAGCCGTCGGCCGCAAAAAAAAAGCGGGCGGGAAGAGGTGATCTTCCTGCCCGCGCTGTTGTGAGGGGAGGGGATTATTCCGCCTTCTTCTCGGGGATCGCGTTGGCGAAGGTGACGACGCGCTGCGGGAACGGAATGTTCAGGCCGGCGGATTCGATGGCGGTCTTGAGCTGGGCTTTGATCATCCAGTAGGCGGCCCAGTAGTTTTCCGTCGCGGTCCAGAAGCGGAGCGTGAGATTGACCGAACTGTCGGCCAGTTCTGCGACGAGGACTTCGGGCGCGGGCTCCTTCATGATGAGATCGCTGTCGAGCATCAGCTTTTTGAGGGTCTCCACCGCGCAGGAGAGGGAGTCGCCGTAGGCGATGCCGACGGTGATGTCCGCCCTGCGGAGAGGATTGCGCGAGAAATTCTTGATGGGATGCCCGAAGATCGCGCTGTTGGGCGCCGAAATGTACACGCCGTCGACGGTCATGAGGATCGTGGTGAAGAGTCCGATCTCCTTGATCGTGCCGCTGACGGAGCCGCAGTCGACGTAGTCGCCGGACTTGTAGGGACGGAGGAAGAGAAGCATCAGGCCCGAGGCGATGTTGCTCAGGGAGTCCTTCATGGCCAGACCGACGGCCAGACCGGCGGCGCCCAGAACGGTGAGGATGCTGGCGGTGTTGATCCCGAAGAGATCCAGAATGATGAGTGCGGCGAAGAGCCAGGTGACCGTCTTTGCGATCCCGGCGAGGATCTTGCCCACGGATTCGTCCAGTCCGGGAATCTTTCCCATGGCTTTGATCAGCATTCTCCGGGTGATCTTCGCCACCAGCCACGCGAGCAGAATGACGAGGATCGTGAGCAGGAGACATCTTCCCAGATTGATGATCTCGTCCTGATACTGTTCCCAGAGGCTCTGGAAGAACTCTCCGGCGTTGCCCTCCCTGACGGCGGAAAAGGCGTCGTTGACATTGACATTTGCGTTTGCGGCCATTTGCACATCTCCTTTGTTTTTTGAGTTGTCGGTGCGGCTGGATCCCGTCTGTAATATACCACGCATGCGCGGATTTTTCAATTCGCGGTCCCGTGTATTTTTCACCCTGTGTTTTTATCCTGCGGGGACCTCATCGGCCCCGATTTGCGGCGGCGGAACGGAAAAATGATTTTCGGGAGAAAATTTGCCCGAAAGCGGGATTTTTGCCGCATTCCCGTTTGCAAATATCTTTCTGCGAAACTATATTATTGAGCGTGGTGGGGCGGTCCCGGCTTTTCCGGGTCGTTTTTGGGTTTTATATTTTGTGACGGTATTGTAGGAGAAAATAAATAACCCTCA
>JAFTDL010000153.1 GCA_017454215.1 Lentisphaeria bacterium
GCGTTGTTCACCCTGACGTTCCTGTCGCGCAGAAAATACTCGAGCTTGTCGGCGTAGTTGCTGCCCCGCTGAAAATCGCTGAGGCTGTCACCCAGAATGAGGATCCGGCTGCCCTGCGGGATCTTCGTCCGCGCCGCGGCCTGTTCCAGCTGCCGTATTTCGTCTGCGGGGATGATGTCCGCGCCGCACACGGTGTTCGAGCCGCCGCCGAAGAGGATGAACTCGTGGAAGCCCGCGGGCAGTCCGGGGATCGGGATGCTTCCCCGGCCCGTTTGGTCCGCCCGCGCCCGAAAGAACCGCGGCTTGAACTCCTTATCCAGCAGACAGGCCGATACCTCCATTCCGGGGAGGGCTCCGGAAAACGGCAGCGCGAATGCCTTGTCCGGTCGTCCGGTGAGCGGCTTTTCGGGTCCTTTGAGTCTGACTCCGGGATCGGGCATGTCGAAAATGCGGTAATCGTCGAAGAAAAGCTCTTCTCCCGAATCCAGCTCCACGGCGGGGGCGATCCGCCCGCAGAGCTTTTTGCCGGGATCCCACTCCATGGAGACGGTGCGCCATGAGTCGGGGGAAAGCGTCACCTTCTCTCCCCGCTGCAGCGTGGTCCTGGAACTGCCGGGCGGGTAGGGCAGAAGCACGACCCGGCAGACGCCTCTGCCGCGGACGCTGACTTCGAGCCGCAGTTTCCTGCCGATCATGCTGCCGGCGTTGAAGCGGGGACAGTAGACAGAGGCGGGCTGTCCCGGTCTGACGGGCGTCAGCCGGGCGCTCTTTTTACCGTTTGCCGCACAGAGCGTGCTCTGTTCCAGCTTGGCGTTGATGAGGGGACGCCAGGTGCTTTGCGCTCCCTCGAAAGTGCCGTCGCGGAAAGGCAGGGGCGTTCCGGCCGGAGCGCTTCCGGGAGCCGTCGCGGGGGCGAGCAGCAGAAAATACACCTCGCCGCTTTTCAGCTCCATGATGAGATCTTTGCCGCCCGCGGAAAGAACTTTGCCCGTGAACGCATCCGTCACTTCGGCCGGGAACGGCAGACGGACCGCGGTCCTGCCGTTTTTCAGCGCGGTGACGGCGAGAAAACGGTTGCCGAGCATGACGATCCCCGTGTCCGGCGGCAGAACGGCCGAGGCTCCCGCCTCCCGGGCCAGACGGTGGAACTCTTTTGCCGTAATGGCGTTGGGAGAGCCCGCAATGACGGAGCGCCAGCCGGGAAAGTCCTTCTGACCCACAGCGGGGGTGTTGTCGTCAAGGAAGGAGCTTAAAATCACAGCCCCGGGATCCGCGATGACGAAGCGCTGGACCCTGCCGATGCCGGAAGAGTCCTCCTGCTGCAGATAGGCCCGGTAGAAATTGCCCGGAGCCTGCCGGGGGCCCACGGCGGGGGACTGCAGTTTCCGCTTCGTGCGGAGTTTGAAGCCCGTGAGCTTTTCGGTCTGCGCAAGATCGAGGGTCCCGCGTTTTCGGTCCACCACGCCGGAAGCGTAGTTGAAGATCAGCGTCCTGCCGCCGCGTTTGAGCCGGCCGTTGATGAAGGCGCGCTCTCTGTCCGACAATTCGAACTGGTTGGCGAAGAAGTAGATCCTGTATTTGTCACCGTCCGGAGAGGTGAAGAGATCCTCGGCGAAGCGGACGTCGAGGGGCACTCCCGACTGGTGCAGTGCGAAGAGCTGGTACATCATGGGAAAACTGACGGCCCACTGGCGCTGGTTCAGAATGGCGCTGCGCGAAATGACCGCGACCGCCTCGGCCTGCCGCCGGGCGTCTTTCTGCCGGTGGAGCCTGTCGTAGAGCTCCACGCCTCTGCGGATCTCCTCCAGCATTTCCGGATGGGCGTGACAGCCGCCGAACATATCCAGATACCACCAGCCGCCTCCGCCGGAAGCGATCTGTTCCGCCGTGAGCTTGCGGACCGTTTTCCTGAACTCGGCCATGTCGAAAGGGATGCCCACCTTGAGCTGTTTCAGTTCGTCCGCGTAGATCGAGCGGAGGAAGGAGCGGATGTCCAGTTCGCTGATCCACAACTTTCCTGCCCGCCGGAAGGACTCCATGGGGGCCAGATTGCCGAAAGGCATGCCGGGACGCCGCTGCTGGTAGACCGGCTGCGTGACGATGATGTCGAAAACGTCGCTCGCAAGGAACCGGGAGGGGTCCTTGACCAGAAATTTCTCCATCTGCCACGCAACGCCGAGGACCGGTTTGCCCAGTTCCTTTTTGATGGCGCCCAGCATGATCTCCTTGACGCGCCAGATGCGTTCCTGACGGAAGGTCTCGTAATCCGTGTCGGCCGTCTCCCGGCCGGGATCGAAGAAGATCGGGGAAGCGCCTTTCCCGTACTTGCCGAAGTGTTCGGGCGGCACTTCGGCCGAGGCCAGAGAGACGTCCTGCCGTTTCCAGGCGCGGCGCAGTCCCTCGTCGTCGGCATAGCGCTCCCTGAGCCATTTGCGCCACGCCTCTTTTCCCGCGGGACTGTAGTCGCGGTAACGGATCTCGAACTGACCGTCGTGACCTCCGGCGACGAAACATCCGACGACGGGTTTGTGCAGATTTTCCTTTTTCAGTTCGCGGATGAAGGCGGCCATGACTTCGGCGGCGTCCGTGAAGGGTTTGTCCGCGTAGGGGGAGGGCCACGGAATGTATCCGGGAACGGGGGCTTTGTCGTAAAATCCCTTGAGGTGCAGACTGGTCCCCCAGGCTTTGCGGCCCTTTTCATCCATCCAGAGACAGTCGGGATTGTATTTGAAATAATCCTGCGGCCAGCTGATGTCCAGTCCGAGGATGATGTAGATATCCGATTCCTGCCGGAGCAGCCGCTTGAGCCGCGAGATCAGCGGGGCAAAATTATAGTTCCCGCTTCCGGCGCTCGGCCAGACCGGGCCGGAGGATATCTCCGTGATGCTGCCCCGGGTATGGGGACCGGCGACATCGTTGAGATGGAGCGTCACGTTGCAGACCTTGACGCCGATCTTCGAGAAAAGGGCGTAGTCGCCCAGCTCGGGGAAGATACTCGAAAAATAGATGACGGGGGGCATCAGTTTGCCGTCGATCTCCAGTCCGGCGGCTCCCGAGGGATAAAAGCCTGTTTTGCCCGTCGCGTTGCTTCTTTGCTCCAGACGTTTCCGGGCTTCCTGCGGCGTCAGTCGGCAGATCTCGGGAATGGAGAAGGCCCGGCGCTGGATCCACTCCGCGCCGGGGAAAGCGAGATCGTCGAGATGCACCTTTGCCGGGTCCCCGAAAAGGCGGATCACGGGACGCAGGCGGGCGGGCTTCTTCAGGCGGGCGATGAGACCGATGCGCTGTTCCCACCTGCCCGGCGGCGTATTGACCGCAAAGGACTGGCTCTGCCGGGCCGAACGGGCCAGTGAACCCGACTGCATGAGAAATTTCCCCTTTTCATCCTCGAAACCGAAGATCAGCAGCGACGCGCCGGGCGTGACTTCGGCCTGATAAAAGCCCCGCCAGAAAAAGTCTTTCCCCGCCGGAACATCGAGCAAATCGCGGTAGCGCAGTTCCAGAAAACCTGCGGAATTTGTCTTTTCGATCTTCAGGGAACTTTTGCCGCTTCGGGAGACGGTGCGGTCGAGCGAAACGCTCCCCTCCGCGCCTTCGCATTTGCGCAACTCCCACGCTGACAGATCCTTTTCGAAGGATGGATCGGTCAATCGGCACGGCGGAGCGGGGGCGTAGACCGCTCCCGGCCAGCGCAGTTTCTTCTTCAGCGCCGGAGTGAGACGGGGAGAATCCAGAAGCGCCATGCTCATGGATTTCACCAGCTTTGCGTCGGAGGAGTCCAGCAGTTCGGAAAAGACCTTTTCGTCTTCGCAGACCGTGACCAGCGCGGAAGCGGCGTATCCGGCCAGCGCGTCCATGCGGCGGTTCTTTTCCGGGACCGGCGTGCGGAGGATCTTCAGGAGACCCGGAACGGCCTCGGGGCAGGGGACCCCGGCGAAAACGAAAGTGCGCAGCGCCGCGAAGCGGACGTCGTAGTCGGGAGAATTCAGAAGTTTCACGCATTCCGGCAGAAGCGGCGTCAGATCTTCCTGCCGTTCCTGACAGGTGATGAGACGTTCGACCGTCCGGGCGGGCGTTTCACTGCCCGAAAGCAGGAACGCGCTCAGCGCGAGGCAGAAAAATGCGGCCGCGGTCTTCATTTTTCCGGCGGCTCCGTCACTGATTGCTCCAGCCGTTCCACTGCACGAGGAAACGGCCGGAACCGAGGGTCTTGTAAGGATCGTAGGAGTCGACCTCCCGCGCCGCCACGTGTCCGTCGGCGAAGAGGATATGGATCCTGCCGCCGTGCCGCCGTCCGTCGGGATTGCCCATGCGCTTGGTGTTCGAAGTGGAGAAACTGTACGAGAAGCGGTGACAGCCGAAGTGACCGCCGTTGTAGGCGTAGGTCTGCTGGGCGTCCATGATCGCGTACATCACGGAGGGATATTTTATATCCGACGAGTGGAGCGCGGACCATGAAAGCGAAAGTCCGGTGTCCACTCCCCTCCGGTAGCGGCCGCTTCCGTAATTTTCATAGGAGATGCCGTAGCCGGGGTAGGAAACGTTGTAACTGTTGGCGACGTAATTGGTCTGCGCGAATCCCGAGGCGGGCGAAAGCGACGGGCAGATGAACACGTTGTGGTTCACGTATTTTGCGAATTTGAAGTACCCGGTCCACTCCGAAGTGACGCCTTCCGACGCCTTGCCGATGTTGAGATTCATGTACCTGACGATGAAACCGCCGTGGTCCCGTGTGTAGCTCATGCAGGCAAGTCCCAGCTGCTTGAGGTTGCTCATGCACTGGGCGGAGCGCCCCCGTTCCCGGGCCTGCTGCAGCGCGGGCATCAGCATGGCGGCCAGTATGGCGATGATGGCGATCACCACCAGCAGCTCGATAAGGGTGAAGCGGCTGTGACATTTTCGGTTCGAGCGATCCATTTTCTGTCTCCTGTGGTTGGTTGGTTCGAAATCGTCGAAAAACAACGGAAAAACACTCATTTTCAGTTCAACTCATACGCCGACGGCGGGAGCTCCACCACGCGTTTTTCTCTCCGGGCCGTCTCGACGGCGACGCCGACGACGGTGGAGGCCAGTCCCGCTTCCAGTCCGGCCTGCCCCGACTGTTCTCCGTCGAGCATGGCGATGAAATTGCGGAAAAGCGTAAGATCGCTGCCGCCGTGGCCGGAGGGATTTTCCTGTTCCAGCGCAAAAGTCCGCGGTTCCCGGCCGTCGGAAAACGTGACGCCGACGGTGAGGTCGCGGGTGTCCGCTTCGATGTATCCCGTACTGCCCACGACTTTGAGGCGCCGCCGCGCCGCCGGGGCGAAAAGATCGAGCGAGAACGACGCCGTGACGCCCGAGGGATACTCGAAGTTCACGACCTGATGGTCGATCACGTCCTTGTCTTTCGTGTAGACGCAGCGGTCGAATCCGTAGCGGGACGGTGAGGCGGCCTCCTGTTCGTTCATGGCGACCATCTCGCCCGAGAAACGGAACCGGCAGTTCCGGTCCGGACATTCGCTGCAGAACTCGTGCTCCAGTTTGTCCGGGGTGAAGAACGTCAGACTGCCGAAGGATGAGACGCGGCACGGATCTTCTCCGGCGAGCCACGAAAGAATGTCGATGTCGTGACTGCATTTGGCCAGCATGAATCCTCCGGAATTGGCCACGCGGCGGTGCCAGCGGCGCATGTAGCTTGCGCCGTGCATCACCGAGAGTTCCTCGTCGGCCTGGATATTCATGATCTGCCCGACCGTTCCGGCGTCGAGGAGTTCCCTGACCTTGCGGTAGACCGGGTGTCCGCGCAGGACAAACCCCAGCAGCGCCCCGCGGCCCTTCGCCGCATGTCTCATGATCTCCCGGCAGCCCTCGACCGTGGGGGCCATGGGTTTTTCCAGCAGCACGGCGCAGCCGTGTTCCATGGCGGCGATGGCGACGGGGGCGTGCTGAAAGTCGGGGACGCTGATCACCACGCCCTCCGGACGGGTCTCGTCGAGCATTTTGTCGAGGGAGGTGTACAGGGGCGCCGTGCAGTGCTGCTGTCTGGCGAAACTTTGCAGACGCTCCGGGACCGAATCGCAGATGCCGGTAAGTTCGACCCGCTCCCTTTCCTGCATGGCAAGCGTGACGAAAGCTCTGCCCCGCTGGCCGAAGCCGACGACGGCAATACGCTTTTTATTCATGATCCCCCCCGTTTTTTTCACGTTCCCGAGTTGCATTGGAGTCATTCCGCGGTATATTATAGTCGGAAATACGGATAAAAACAATGACAGAAAATAGAATAAATTTAACCGTATCTGTGATTGCGGCAAACATATCGTCAGAACGTGAGAAAAATGACTTCAGCACATAAAACTTCCCGGAAAAAGGCGGTTTGGACCCGGCTCCGGCGGCAGCTGGCGCCGATCGGGTTCAGCAGCGCCAAAAACATGGCGTTCACGCCCCATGCCGTGCCGCTCAGGAACATTCACGTTTTCCGGCGCGGAGAAATGGTCTCCGGACCCGTTCTCAATCTCCACTCGTACTGCATGCTGTGGATATGCTGCTCCGGTTTCGGCCGTCTGCTCGTCGACGGAGCCCGTCTCGAACTTACGCGGGGGGAAGCCGTTCTGATCCTGCCCGGTCAGCCCCACATGCGGCTGCCGGACGAAAAGGAGCGCTCCGTGCACTGGCTTCTCATCCGGTTCGAAACCGAGGAGGCGGGGACTCTGGCGCATCTGCGCAACATCCGTTTCCGGCTGTCCGCCGAAAGTCTGGATCTGCTTTCGCTGCTGCTTGCGCACTACGTCCGTCTCAAGGAGGAGCCGAATGCCGAAAACATCTGCGGCTCCGCCCTGCAGCTGCTTCTCGATCTGCTGCCCGGCAGCGGGGTGGCGCCGACCATTCCCCTGCCGCCGTCAGAACCGGGCAGCGCCGCCTCCTACGTCCGCGAACTTTGCGAGCTCCTGATGCAGGAACCCCCCGTCCGCGATCCCTTTCAGCTGGTCGCCTCCCGCTGGAGCGTGACTCCTGAGTATCTGCGCGTGGTCTTCCGTCACCAGCTCGGCGCGCCCCCCAGAGTGTTCCTGAACCGGAAAAAACTGGGCCTCGCCCGGCATCTGCTGAGCAACTCCGATCTCTCCATTTCCGAGATCGCTCTGCGCTGCGGATTTTCCGGAGTGTACTCCTTCTCGCGCTTCTTCACCCGCCACGGCGGTCTCTCTCCCCGCGCCTACCGGAAAAACGCGAAAAACGGCGCCGAAAACTGACCCTCCGGACGTTTTCCGGACGGCGCCCGCGGCGATATGAACGATCGGACCTTGCCGAAGGCCCGACGAGACTTTTCATAAGACTTTGGTCAGCTCCTCCGCACCGCATCAGTGTTCTGCAGATCACGGCGGCCGGCAGGGAAGGAGACGGGCAGGCCCGGCAACGTGCCGTTACCCGTCCCCCGGGATTTCATCGGACGGCTCCGCACAGCTCTGCTCAAAACACCCCGTTTTTTTTGAAAAAGGGGAAGGGGGCGGGAGGGGGAAAACTTTTTTTCACGTGAAAAAAAAGTTTTTTCCCTCTCCCGAGGCTCCCTTCCGGCCTTTAGCGGACGGCGCCGAAGCAGAGTTTTGCGAGAGCTTCGGCGCGGGAGCGTTTTCCGGCGGCCGGGAGGGTGTCGTCGAGCTGGATCTTGACGAAGGCGGAGCCGATGACGATGCCGTCGGCGCCCGCGGCGGCGGCGCGGGCGGTCTCGGGCGAACTGATGCCGAAGCCCGCGGCCACGGGGGCGGAGCTGACCTTGCGCAGGGCGGCAAGGTGCTGCTGCAGGTCGTCGGGCAGGGTGCTTCGCGTTCCCGTGACGCCCCGGACGGTGATGTAATAGATGAAACTGCGGCAGTTCGCCGTGATCTTTTTCATGCGTTCGGGACCTGTGGCCGGAGAGACCAGCGGAATAAGTTCGATGCCGTGTTCATTCAGGACGGGTTCGATCTCGCTTCGTTCCTCGAAGGGCACATCGACGATGAGGACGCCGTCCACGCCCGCTTTTCGGGCGCGTTCCGCGAAAACTTCGGGGCCCATGGAAAAGATCGGGTTGTAATAAGAGAAGAGCACGAGCCCGAGATCGGGATATTCGCTCCGGAGCGCGGAGGCGATGTCAAAGGCTTTGCTCACGGTGAAGCCGTTGCGCAGAGCCGTCTGGGACGACTGCTGGATGACGGGACCGTCGGCGGTGGGGTCAGAAAAGGGAACGCCCAGTTCGAGGATGTCGGCGCCGCCGGAGATCATGCCGCGCATGAATTCCAGCGACTCATCCGCCGTGGGGCAGCCCGATGTGGCGTAGCCGACGGCGACTTTTCGGTTCCGGGAGAAAATTTTCTGAAAACGGTTCATGGTGAAATGTTCCTTCAATCGCAGGTGAGAATTTTGTTTCCGGCCTTGTAGGCGCGGATATTTTCCATATCCTTGTCGCCGCGGCCGGAGAGGCAGACGACGATGGCGCGGTCTTTGCCGAGGCGCGGGGCGTTGACGATGGCCTGGGCGACGGCGTGGGAGGACTCCAGCGCGGGCAGGATCCCCTCCAGACGGCAGAGCAGATCGAAGGCTTCGATGGCCTTTTCATCGGTGACCGCCGTGTACTGAGCCCGGCCGGAATCGTGGAGATAAGCGTGTTCGGGTCCCACGCCGGGATAGTCCAGACCGGCGGAGACGGAATATGCGTCGAGCACCTGCCCGTCGTCGTTCTGCAGCAGATAACTTTTGCTGCCGTGGAGGACGCCCACGCGGCCGCCGTTGATGCTGGCGGCGTGGTGTCCCGTCTCAAGTCCCATGCCCGCGGCCTCGACGCCGACGAGCTTGACGGACGGATCGTTCTCGAATCCGGCGAAGATGCCCATGGCGTTGCTGCCGCCGCCGACGCAGGCGATGACTTCGTCGGGCAGTTTGCCGGTCTTTTCGAGGATCTGTCTTCTGGCCTCGCGGCCGATGACGGACTGGAACTCCTTGACCATGGCGGGGTAGGGGGCGGGGCCGGCCACGGTGCCGATCACGTAGAAGGTGTCCTCCACCGTCGCGACCCAGTCGCGCAGAGCCTCGTTCATGGCGTCCTTGAGGGTGCCCGTGCCGCTGGTGACGGAGCGGATCTTCGCGCCCAGCATGGCCATGCGCTCCACGTTGGGCTGCTGGCGGCGGATGTCGGCTTCGCCCATGAATACCTCGCACTCGAAACCGAACCGGGCGGCGACCGTGGCGGTGGCCACGCCGTGCATTCCGGCTCCGGTCTCGGCGATCAGGCGTTTCTTGCCCATGCGCCGGGCGAGGAGGGCCTGTCCCAGGGTGTTGTTGATCTTGTGCGCGCCGGTGTGGTTGAGGTCCTCGCGTTTGAGATAGATCTTCGCGCCGCCGCAGTGCTCCGTGAGCCGTTCCGCGAAGTACAGGGGGGACTCCCTGCCCACGTAGTCGGCGAGAAAGGCGTTCATCTCGGCCGTGAAACCGGGATCGTTTCTGTATTTTTCATAGGCGGCTGTGAGTTCATCGAGGGCCGGCATGAGGGTCTCGGCCACATACTGCCCGCCGTAGATGTCATAATGCGTGTTTTTCATGGATCTCCTCCTGGATCCGGTCCGCAGTGCGGATCTGGTTGATGATGGATATGATTTTTTCATGGTCCTTGATGCCGGGCGACTTCTCCGCGCCGGAGCAGATGTCCAATCCGGCGGGACAGACGGTTTCGACGGCGTGGGCGGCGTTGTCCTGCGAAATGCCGCCGGCGAGAAAGAGTCTTCTTCCCCGTGCGGTGAGGCGGGCCAGCGACCAGTTGCAGGAGCCTCCGCGCTTGTCGGAGTCGGCCAGAAGCGTGAACGCCCGGAACTTCAGGCTCTCCGCAAAGACCGCGGGCGAAGTGTAGGGCAGGGCCTTCCACACTTCGTACTCGAGGGCGAGCACATTGGCTGTCCGGAGCGTTTCCCCGCCGTGGAGCTGAACGATGTCCAGACCGCAGAACTCCATGATGCGCCTGACGTCCGCAAGGGGGTGATCGCGGAAAACGCCGACTTTTTTCACTTCGGGGGGCAGTTTCTCCACGATCCGCCGGGCTTCCTCCGGCGCGAGGAGCCGGGGACTGCCGGGGGCGAAGATGAATCCCAGATAATCCGCTCCCGCCTCCGCCGCCGCCAGGGCGTCTTCGAGGGTCGTGAGACCGCAGATCTTGATCAGCGTGCGCATGGTTTTTCTCCCCGCAGTTCCCGCAGTTTGTCTCCGGGACGTTCGCTGCGCATCAGAGTCTCGCCGACGAGAAAGGCGTCGGCGGAAAAGGCCGCGATGTCTTCTGCGCTAGTGATCCCCGATTCGGCCACGGATACGCAGTTTGCCGGAACAAGTTTCAGCAGTTCCCGGGTGCGGCTTATGTCGGTATGGAAGGTGTGCAGATCGCGGCTGTTGACGCCGACGATCCGGGCGCCGAGGCGCAGGAGCCGCGAGACCTCTTCAGCCGTGTGGGCTTCGCACAGGGCGTCCATGCCGAGCGTATGGGCGAGTTCCAGCAGTTCCGAAAACGTTTCGTCGGACGCGACCAGCGCCGCGATCAGCAGGACCGCGTCCGCGCCCGCGGCCCGGGCCTCGACGATCTGATACCGGTCGAAGAGAAAGTCCTTGCGCAGAACGGGGACCTGTGTTCCGGCGGTCAGTTGTGCGACTTTTTCGAGGTACGCGAGACTGCCCTTGAAGAA
>JAFTDL010000154.1 GCA_017454215.1 Lentisphaeria bacterium
GAATATCAACGCTCGCAGCATAACGGCTGACGATCGTTTCCAGTTTTTGTATCTGATCCGCGCCGTAGACCCCGGCATGATAGTCGGCGTCAAACAGCGCGGCCGCCGTCAAAAAAGCAAATCCTGAAAGTTTCATTGCTTGTCCCCTCCCAATGTGCTCAGTTTTACAGGTTTTTGGAAAACGTATTCGGGAATATCGGCGTTGGCATCAAACAAGACCAGCGTGATCTTCGTGGCCCCCTCCGGCGAGAACCGGAACATCCGCAAAGGAAGCGTGACATCGTCCTCGAACACGCGGTATTCGCAATACTGCATCGTGTGGACGCCGTCCTCTCTGGTGACCTCGAACTGCACCAGCTGATCGGAGTCCTTGCCGAACCAGAGCTTGACGGGGAACTTCTCACCGCGGCGGAAATTCGCGTGGATCACATTGCACTCCTCGCCGCAGACGAATTCGGTTTTCTCCTGAAGCTCGGCGTCGCCGAAGAGGTCCTGGAAATTCACCTGGAACGGGAGCGTCTGGAGCAGGGTGGTGTGCATTTCCGCAATGTCCTCCGCCGTCATGTCGATCACGTCTCCGAGGACATACATCCAACCGGATGCGCCGGTCAGGCAGAACACCGCGGTGCGGTCGCCGTCCCAAACGTCAACGCGTACATGGTCCGGCGCCTCGAACCGGACGATCAAGGTCCCGCCGTCGCCGAATTCATATTGAAATTCCGCAGTGTCGATCGATGACGAAGCACGATCCGTGGTAATGAAGTCCTCGCCATCGTCCAAAACGCCGTCCGTCGTGTCGCGGAACAGGGAACATGCCGACAGGAACACGCCGGCAGTCACCGCGGCGGCCGCAAGCACGGCGCCGAAAATCCGTTGTTTCATTGTTTTCTCCTGCATCACTGGTCGTCAATTCGCGGTGCGGGCCATGTGTGGCGGAATTCCGGTCGCCCGCTCCGTTCAGCATTTCCCCGCTTTTCCGGAGAACAAGGCTGATTTTCAGCTTAATAATATATCACGCCAAAAAGTCATGTCAAGAGAACGAAGTCAAAAAAAAACCTTTTCGACCGCAGGCGCAAAAAACCCGGAACCCTCGCCCCCTGTCAGGACGAAAAGAACGAACCGGAAAACACAATGAACAGGCGCCCTATTCCGCAAGCTCGATTCCCGCGAGGTCGGCGACCTGCCGGAGATACGCTTTTTTCTCCGGGGCGCCCTGTATGATCCCGAGGATCTTCTTCCCGTCGGACGCCAGGACGACCGTGCACGGGTAGACCGCCGGGACGGCAAGCGCCTTCCGCAGGGACAAGTTGGCATCGATCTGCTCCTCCGGCGCGGTGACGTTCACGAAATGCTGGATGTAAAGCCCGACAACGGCGGGGCGCACCAAGGTCGTAAACTCCCTGGACTTGAGGACGGAGGATTCGAAACTCTTGCAGCGGGAACTCCAGTCCGGACCGGAAAACACGATGAGGATGGGCTTCCCGTCCTTCGCGGCTTCGGTGCGGGCGTCCTTCAGGCGGATGCTCCAGTCAGCGACGCTTGCGCCGGGAAGAATCCAGCCGGACTTGTCGGTTTTCGGCGCGGGATCGGCGGACCGGGCCGCGGCGGGCAGGAAAAACAGCGCTGCACAGAGCGCGGCGGCGGAGAAAACATGTCGGAAAAACATCGTCATCGGAAAACTCCTCGATTGTCAGTCAGTCCGGAATGGAAAACGTGCAGGGCCCGTTCTGGCAGCCGCCGCTGCAGCCGAGCACTTCGATGAAGTTGGCGTGCGACCTGCCGATCAGGAAAAGGTGAAGCAGCTTCAGCGTCTGGGCGTTGATGCCGTCGATGAACTTCTCCTGAAGCTCGAGCATGGGTTCGGATTCGAGCGCGGCGGCGAGCATGGCGCCCGTGGCGGCGCAGGTGCGCGAGAAATCGTGTTCCGAAGCGTCCGGGTCGCGCGGGATGTAATCCTGGGGCTCCAATTCGGCGCCGCCCAGCGCGATCAGAATGGCGCCGAGCTCCTCGACCGTGATCACGCGGTCGACGCCGGGGCAGGAAAGCGACTCGAAACGCTTGGCGATGCAGGGCCCGATGAAGACGTTCACGGCGTCCGGATAAAGCTCGCGGGCGTTCTGCCCCGCCAGCGCCATTGCGCTCGGCACGGAGGAAAGATAGGGGCGCATCGCCGGGAGATGGCGGCGCACAAGCTCAACGAACGCCGGACAGCTGGAATCGGCGACAAGCTTGCCGCCGAGCTTCATTTTGCGGATGAATTCGGCCGCCGCCATGCCGGCCGCGGTCTCGGCGGAATCGGCGACCTCGACAATCTCCGAGAAGCCGACTTTCCGCAGGGATTTGAAGAGTTTTTCGCGTCCGCCGGGGAACTGACCGGGAGTCGAGGGGGCGACGAGCGCGACGACCTGCCGGCCCTCGGTCAGGGCTTTCATCACGGGGATGATCTCGGACCGCTGCATGACGGCGCCGTACGGGCAGGCGCGGAAGCATTTACCGCAGAAGGTGCATTTCTTGAAGTCGATCTCGGCATATCCCTGCTCGTTTTTCCTGATCGCATTGACGGGGCAGGCGGCTTCGCAGGGAATCGGGAACCGCTTGATGGCGTTGTAGAGGCAGACGTCGATGAGACATTTGCCGCATTTGACGCAGGATTCCTGATTGATGAACGCCTTGCCGCGCATGATGTTGATCGCGTTGTTCGGGCAGACGTGGATACAGGTCTGGGCGAAACAGTTGCGGCACAGGCTCTGGACGACCTCGATCTTGGCGTCGGGACAGCACGAACACGCCGTGCGTGCGACCGTCAGCGGACGTTCCGGCCGCTCGGAATCGGCGGACATCTGGTCGAGATATTCATGCGGGAAACGGCTGTCGTCCTGCTCGTCCTGGGCGTCGAGCCCGAGGAGCGCCATGATCCGGCAGGTGATGACCGCGCGGTCGTGCTCGATGCAACAGTGAAGCGGCTTGGAGCCGGACGGCTTGACGTACCAGGGGAGCTTGTCGATCGTGTCGCCGAGCGTACCCTTTTTGAACTCAAGGGCGAGGCGGATCATCAGCTCGCGGCGCTGGCGTTCGGGACTGTTCGAATAATCCATGGTCATGCCTCCTCCTGCCGCTTCATGATCTCGGTGATCGCCTCGCAGACGGACTCCAGCGTGGCGTTCTGGATGAGCTGGCCGTTGATGCGCGCGAACGGCGCTTTCGCCAGGTCCAGACATCCGCAGTCGACCGGACATGGCGACACCATCAAACTGATGTACGGAAGCCATTTTTCGGGCAGGTGCTCCCCGATTTTCAGGATGCGGGCGTTTCCGAGCATATAGCAGGTCATGCCGCAGAAAATCTCCACTTCGATTTTAATGTCGTCGTCCATGTTTGCAGATTCCGTTTCTCCGAGGGCGGGCGATAGGGCTTGGGACGCCAATGCGGTTCAGGGTTCCTGTCCGTGTGAAAGAATGTCCGTTACAGGAAAATACACGCTTTTCCGCGTTTTTCAAATGCCAAAAGGCTATTTTTATAGAAAAGGGCGAAAAAAAATGAATAAAGTCCGTAATAATTGGATGATTTCCAGATCGGCCGGCCGCGCCGTTCCCGCGGAGCGGGGAAAATGCCGCCGCCCGGAACGCGTCCCGGGGAACAGGGCTGTCCCCGTCCGTCCGACATTCCGGCGATCCCTTCATGCAGGCAGGGGAATTCTCCCCGGCATGGAGAACGTTTTCGTGCATGGCGGAGCGATTCCTTCATGCAGGCAGGGGTGAACAAAAACGCGGCTGGAGCTCACGTCCCATCGAACGGACTGGGATCAAAGCGGTCTATGCCGTACCAGAAAGTTTGGTTCAGCTAATCTTCAAAAACGGAGCCTAAAACGGACAAATGCGGAAATAAAAAAAAAGACAAAAGCCCCTGAACCATCCGGCAAAATCCGGTTGGAGGACCGGACTTGCCCTGCATCACCCTACCCGGCGTATTCCGTTCAGTTTCCGAAAGAACTTCGACCGTACGGAGCGCCGGACCCTTTTCACATTCTCCCATTTTTGGACAGCGGTCACCGTGCGTCGGCGGCCCGCGGATGGTTCCGGGACTTTTATGTCTCTGAATATACTATACAGCACTTTCTGCGGATGTCAAGTTAGTTTGGCCTAATTTTTCAAAAAAAGTTTGAAACTGGGCTGTCGAGATCGCTTTTTACGTTCGAAAACCGCCTTTTCCGGCTTTTTTTGCTTTTTTCGTCTTGACTTTGGTCCGGTCGGGGATATATTGTGATTAAAGATAAAGCGTATTCAATCATTTCACTTAGGAGGTTTAGAACTATGAGAACATCTGTTTTGGCTATGATCCTCGCCGGCGGAGAAGGCACCCGCCTGGCGCCCC
>JAFTDL010000155.1 GCA_017454215.1 Lentisphaeria bacterium
CCGAGGGCCTGGTGACCGCCTTTTTTGCGTGTCTGCCGATCTTCGACGAGTGAAGTCTGCGTTCCTGCAGTTCCTGCTGATTCATAGAATTTTCCCCGTGTTGAAATTTGAAATCCCGATACACAAAAAGCGGACCGGAAACGGCCCGCTTTTCGAAAAGGTATACGATCCCCTTACGGCATGACCATGAAGGAGAAGATCAGCGCGAAGATGGCGCAGGTCTCGATGATGCCCAGCACCCTGAGGTAGTTGGCGAAGCCCTTGCCGCTTTCGGCGAAGGCGACGCAGGCGACCGCGGCCGCCTTGCCCTGATAGAGGGCGGAGACCATCAGCGCGATGCCGCCGAGGACGCCGATGACGGCGTAAATGGGCATCTGTCCGGCGTTGTCGGCGACTTTGCCCTTGATGATGACCATCATGATCATGGCGTAAATGGTCTGCGAAAGGGGAGCGCCGACCATGGCCAGAAGCAGGAACGGCGCGGCCTTGCCCTGCTGGTAGCACTTTCTCCACGCGCCGATGGCGGCCTGTCCCGCGGCTCCGGCGCCGAGGGCCGAACCGATGGCGGCGAGTCCCACCGCGACGTAACCGCTGGCCAGCGCGATGCTTTTCATGAGTTCGAGTGACAGTGACTGGTTCATTTTTCTGCTTCCTTTTTTTATTTGGGTCTATTTGTCTATTTTGTTTTCAAACGGATGAAACTGTTTGCCGCTCCAAGTCAAACCGGTGTGGTTCGAGAACTCCAGCGTGTTGAGACGCACGGCGTGGACCAGAACGCCCATCATGGCCATGATGAGGTTGAGGATGTGCCCCGCCAGCAGGATGAGCACGCTGAATATGATGAACCACGGCGAGGCTTTCGCCACGTCCATGGCCATGCCGTTGAAACTGGCCGCGATGCACGCGCCGGACATGCCCACCGCGAAGAGGCGGATGTAGCTCAGGATGTCGGTGAAACTGTTGATGATGGAAAAGGGGAACTGGAACACGTCGGCGATGTCCTTCCAGTTGACGCCGAAAAGGATCACCAGAAGCAGTCCCGTGCCGAAGAGGCCGTACATGAATTTGGGAAACTCGCCCTGCCAGACGATGATGCGCAGCGTCAGGAAGAAGTTGCCCCAGAGAATGAGGATCCAGCCCAGATCGGCCAGCATTTTGCGGAAATTGCGGCTGCGGACGGAATTCCAGATTCTCCCCATGGTGAGCTGGGCCACGGCCAGCAGAAAACAGAAGGCCTGGATATTGGCGTCCTTGACCGAAACGTCGGCGAGACAGGGGATGCCGCCCAGCGATACGCCGAACCAGCTGCCGCACAGCGCGCCCCAGATGATGGTGGCGCAGCTGAGGATGAGAAACAGCCGCAGGGGCATCTTCGCCGCGGGCTTTTTGCGCAGAAGCCACATCCCGGCGAGGGTCCCCGCGAGAAACAGGGCGCCGTAGCCCGCGTCGCCCACGATCATGGCGTAGAAGATGGTGAAAAAGACCAGCACGCCGCCGGAAACGTCCAGTTCGTTGTATCCGGGGGAGATGCCGAGAAAGTCGAAAAGCGGTTTGATCCAGCGGGTGAAGCGGTTGTATTCCAGCAGAACGGGCACGTCGTCCTCCGGACCGGGATCCCGGATCAGCAGTCCCCAGCCCTGTTCCGCGGCCTTGGCGCGCAGTTTCTCCACCGCGGGGGCGGGAACGTAACCGCCGAGGGAGACGATCTTTTCATGGTCGTCGAGGGAATCGCGGACGCGCTCGAACTCCAGTTCGGCAAGAAGCTGTTTTTCGTAGGCGGCAACGGACTCCATGTTCTCCGCATCCCGGGCGAGGGCCGCTTCGAGAGAGGCTTTTTCCTTTTCCAGTTCCGCAATGCGCCGGGCGAGGGCGCGGGGATTGTCCTCGGGCTGGAGTTTGACCTCCGGCAGTTCCCCGCGTTTGCCGCCCACCACGGCGAAGAAGCATTTGCCGCTTTCGGAAGCGATCAGCTGACACAGTTTCGTTTCGGGATTCTTCGATATCCGCTCGAACTCGTTGGCCGGAGCCGAACAGAGCACGACTTCGATGCCCTTGGCGGCCAGCTCGTCCAGAAGCGAGCGGTCGAAGTCGCCCCAGGCGGCCAGAGCCTTTCTGCGCTGACCGAGGGAATCCAGTTCCGTTTCGGCGCGGGAGAGTTTTTCCAGACGCTCCGCCGCATCCTTGCACACCGTTTCGCCGGGGAGGGAGGAGAACCTGCCCGGCGTTGCGGGACGCCGTTCCTCCAGCGCGGCGAGGACCCGGCGGGTCCCCGCGAGACGGTCGGCCAGCCCCGAGGAGGCCCCCGAGACGGCTCCCGTCATCTCTATCTGCATCACGCCG
>JAFTDL010000156.1 GCA_017454215.1 Lentisphaeria bacterium
ATGTCCATGTTTCCGCCGTTGGCGGTGGTGTCTTTTGCCACACCGCCGTTGGAAATAGCCAGATAGTCATTGTTGACGGTGGCGCTTGCGATACCGCCCTCGAAAACGGTCATGCTACCGTTGTTTGTGGTGCTGTTCGCCACACCGCCGCTGGAAACGTACAGTTTGCCGTCGTTGAACGTATTGTTTGCCACCCCGCCGTTGGAAACATACATACTGCCGCACCATCCAAAATAATTATAGATAGCGATGTTGTTTGCTTCCCCGCCGCTGTAAACGTACATCCCGGCGCCGGAGCTCACGACGGCTGAGTTTGCCTTGCCACCCTTGGAAACGTACATAACGGTGCCGGGATTGAGAATGGCGAAATTTACCGTGCCGCCGGACATGGTTATCGTGCCGCCATTGTTGGCGGTGACGGTATTGACTGTCCCGCCGAAAACGACAACCTGCCCGCCGTTGACGGCTACCGTCAGGGCCGTCCCCTTGTCATAGACGAAGAGTGAGCCGCCGGCGTTGACGGTCGTGTTCGACGCGGTGGCCCCCGAGTGCACGGTCGCGGAGACGTTGTTGAGCGTCACATTCGAAAACGTATTGGTAGCGAAAGTCACCTTCGCGCCGGCCTGAACGTCGACGAAGCCGCCGTTTTCTATCACATCTGTGGCGGCGCCCCCCGACTCCACGATCAGAGTCCCCGACGTCATGACCGTGGGTTTCTCGGCTTTGCCGCCGTCTATCACGGTCATGCTGTCTCCGGCTTCTATTGTGTCCTCGGTGGAAACTTTGCTGATCACCTGATCGGCGGCGTAGGCGGCGAGGCCTTCGCCGCCGTGGTCGAGGGTGCCGAGCAGGTGACCCGCCTCGTGGGCGATGGTATCGGCGATCGATTCGTCGGAGCTGGAGGCGTCGAGCATGACGAAAGCCTTGTCGGTCCTGTTCGCGTTGCCGCGGTCGACAGTTTCGGCGAGGCCCGCGAAGGTCCCGTAGGGAGCGAAAGCGGAGGTCTTGCCGACGTAGATGGTGCTGTATTCTCCCGCGGCTTCGGCTTCCGCCGGGTCGGCGGTGAAGGTGACGCCCAGAGCCGCAAATTCTTCATTGAGCCGGGAGATGACGGTCCCGATGCGCACTTGAGTCAGTCCGGAATCTTCGACTTCGACCCTGTCGACGGTGAGGATCTCCCCGTCATAACGGGTCAGTTCCCCGTCGAAATCCAGAAGGATCGTCTGCACCGAAAGCTGCGGAAGCGTCGCCACTCCGCCCTGCGTGATCAGTTCCTTTTTCATGTGTCTCCCCCTTATGTAAATATCAAGACTTCGTCAACGAATCCGGGACTTCCCTGCACAATACGGAAGTCCTTGATCTACTTATCTGATAATATAGCTCCGCGCGGCCGAAATTGCAACGGCGTTTTTCCATTTTTATCCGTTTTTTTTCACGGGAACCGCTCCCGGGTGAAACGCCCCGGTCGAGCCGGGGATCTTTCATTTTGCCGTCTCCCGTCTGATTCTGACGATCATTTCGGCCGCGGCCCGGCGGTAGAGACGCAGGTTTTCCGGGTCGGGCGAGTAGCGCGTCACGGACTCGGCAACGGCGGCGGGGACCTTGAGCAGCGCTTCCGCCTCTTTGCGGAGCGGATGTCCCGGCGGAAGTTTGGCGGACTCCCGGCCCAGGATCGCGAGATATTCGCAGTCTTCGATCCCGTCCCGCAGATTTTCCAGCCGCAGCGAAGGCAGGAGTTCGCCGTTTTTGCCGGGATAGACCAGATTGCCCATGCCGTTTTTGGCGATCCGCTTCTTGGTGCGCGGATTGTATATCCACGGCTTCCAGGCGGCATCGGGCCATTTGTCCCGGATCTCCA
>JAFTDL010000157.1 GCA_017454215.1 Lentisphaeria bacterium
ATTCTCGCAGAAATCCAGGTCGCGGCCGAAGGAATCGATCCCGCGGCGGCGGAAAAGCATCTTCCGCGCGGCCGGGGCCGCCCGGTAATACTCCGCCGAGGTGGCCTTGTTCAGGAACACCAGGATGTCGCCCGGGTCGGTGCGGACGGCGTTCTCGCGGGGGTAGGCCACGTTCGAGAAAATGAAGATCCTGTTCATCGGCTCATGATCTCCCGGTAGTCGTGCTCCTGCGCGTCGCGCTGGCCGCCGATGTAATGCCTGACGACGGCGTTCTCGAAAAGCACCTCGTCGCGGTAGGCGCTGTAACTCCGGTTCTTGCACTTGAAGAAGCGGGCCGGCAGGAACGTGAAGAGGTCCCAGTAGGTCGCGTTCAGAAGAGTCTCGTCATGGTAGAAGTGGCAGGGGGGGTTCAGGTTTTTCAGGACCCGCATCAGGGTCTGCGTGAAGTGGATCTTCCGCAGTTCTTCGCAGTTGAAAAAGAGCAGCCCCGCGGAGCCGTACAGCGGCACGCCAAGTTTCCGGGCCTGCGAGATCCCGGTGTTGTGCGAGTGGCAGAGCCCGATGTAGGGAACGTCCATCTCCCACAGTTCCCCGAGGGGGCCTGTGCACAGGGTGTCGCAGTCGAGGTACAGGCAGCGGTCGAAGCCCAGCGTCGGCAGGAAGAGCTTGTAATACGTGGCCTCGGTGACCCGGTCGAAATCGTGCCGCCGCAAAATGTGATCCCCGGTGTCAAGCAGGAGATTCCGGTACGGCACGGGAAGGACCTTTTTCGAGACGACGACGATCTCCGCCCCCGGGTTGAACTGTTTGACCGTGTCGGCGCTCATCTTCAGCAGGGGGAGCACCCGTTTGTCAGCGCAGTAGCAGACCTTCATTTCCACCTCCGCATCAGGGACCGGTAGTCCCGTTCCTGGGCGGCGCGCTGGCCGCCGATGTAATGCCGGATGACGGCGTCCTCGAAGTGCACCTCCTCGTCCCGGTAGGCACTGTAACTGCGATTGAAGCACTTGCACCACTTCATCGGGAGGAAGGTCAAGCGGTCGAAGTAGACGGCATTCAGCAGCGTCTCGGCGAAATGGAAACCATGCGGCGTCCGGCGGATGTTCGGCAGTGCGCACATCATCGTGTCGGTGAAGCGGAGCTCACGCAGCGCGGCGCAGTTCATCAGCATCATCGCGTCGGACCCGTAGCGCGGAATATGCAGAAGTTTCGACTGCACGACCCCGGAATTATGAGTGGTGCAGAGGCCGATGTACGGGACGTCGATCTCCCACAGTTTGCGGAGGGAGCCAGCGCACAGCGTGTCGCAGTCAAGGTAGATGCAGCGGTCGAAGCCGATCTCTGGCAGGAAGACGCGGTAATAGGTAGCCTCGGTCAGGCGCTCGCCCGGCAGGCGGATGAACTCCCGGCCGGAGGTGTCCAGCAGGATGTTCCGGTACGGCACGTCGAGACGCTCCTTCGAGACGACGACGATCTCCGCGTCGGGGTTGAACTTTTCGACCGTCCGCGCGCTCATCCGCAGAAGCGGCACGGCGTTCGCGTCGGCGCAGTAGCAGATCTTCATTTCCGCCCTTCCTCGAGGTGCAGGTGACGGAACTGCTTGAGGTCATCGGCCTCGAACTTCCAGTTGTGCCAGGGGCAGCGGTACGTCGACTTTTCGACGCCGTAGCCAAAATTCACCAAAACGATCTCACGCTCCGGATAGAGATGCTGGAGGTACTTGACGACCATGTAGCCGGTGGTCATACAGCGGATTTTGCCGTCCTCGATCGGGTAGTCCCAGTCGTAAGACTTTTTCAGGGTGTCGATGAAGTCCCTGGGGATCGACGCCTTGCCGGCATCGAAAACGTAGCGGTTCGGGCAACACATCACTTCCGCGCCGTAGTCCGGCTTCGGGCTGCGGTGATAGACGATCTTGTTCGCATGGTCCCCGTAAAAGCCGATCGTCGCCGCCTTGTTCAGGAAGACCAGCAAATCCAGCGGCGCGGGGTTGATTCGGTTGGACTCCGGATACAGCACGTTCGAGAAGATATAGACTCTTGCCGGCGGCATACCGTGCTGCACACCAGAAATGTCGATTTTTTTTCTCGGCATAAAAGACTTATCACCCTCCATCGTGAACCACATCTCGTAAGAATTCTGATCAATTGCGTACTTCATATCCACCTCTAATATCTACGCTTCCAGTACTCATCCCACCAGTCCTGCGCCTCGTCGACTGTTTCAAAAGGCCCAGCAAAAACGACATGCACAACATATCCCCTGTCACCTTCGTGCGGTTCAACCCATCCCCCATGGAACGCCTCTTGCGGAATGAACTCGCCGATCGACTCGTAGTAGTTGTGCTCGATAAATTCCCCAGGCGCGATACACAAGTAGACCATCACGCAGTAATACTTGTCGTCGAAATACGGAATACTCGAGCTGCCGGAGGACGGCTCGCTCCCGGAACTGGATCCGGAACTGGACCCCGAGCTCGACCCGGAGCTGGAGCCGGAACTGGAACTGGAACTGGATCCGGAGGACGGCTCGCTCCCGGAACTGGATCCGGAGGACGGCTCACTGCCGGAACTGGAGCTGGAGCCCGACGACCCGGATCCCGAACTGGAGCCGGAGCTGGAGCCCGAGCTGGAGCCCGAACTGGAGCCGGACGAGCTGGAACTGGATTCCGTCGCGTCGCCGGGCTCGCCGCACATCAGCAGCACGCACTGCTGCTCGCCCTCTTCGACGCCCTCCTGCCAGATGATCCGCACGGGGCCGTCGTCGGTGGAGACCATCTTTCCCTCGCGGGTCGGGCGCGCGTAGCAGTGGTCCGTGTTTTTCACATTCACCTTGCCGTGGGTCACGCCGATGACCATGGCCTTGCCGACCTCGCCCGGAGACAGCGGCTGCTGGATGATGCAGACCACCGAATTCGCCGGCACCCATTCGTTCGGGCGGTTCGACGCCTCGAAGACAATGTCCTCGAAAGAATATGCGTCCGGATCCTCTTCGTCCGGCATGACGGCCAGATCGGAGAGGTACAGCGCCGAAAAAATGGGGAAGCGCTTGTCGGTCACGTTCTTCACCGTGACGATGCCGGGAACGGTGTTCGACTTCGACGTGACCGCCGTCTCCAGCTGGTGGGTCTTGACGTAGTTCGCCGCATCGACGAACGCGTTCCAATCGTCCGCCCGCGGCGTGAATTTCTGCCCTGCCGTAACTTTTTCCATCGGTCATCAATCCAGTGCGCTGAAGCTCGCGTAGTCGTAGACCTGCTCGACGTAGACGGCCACGGCCTTTTTCGTCAGCTTGTTGCCGTCGACGTCGTCGGCATACTTTACCCACAAGTAGTCCCAGCCGCGCTTGCCCGGAATTGTGATGTCGTCGATGTGGATGTTCGTCGCGTTTTTCGACACGGCGAAGCGGAAAGTGATCTCCCACTTGTCCCTGCTGGTCTTGCCGCGGCGGCCGCCGGACGCGCCGACGAAAAGCACCTCCCCCGCCGACCAGCCGCGGAACGATCCGGAGTTGACGCTTCCGGCAAGGTCGCTCAAAGTCCGCTTGAAAGACGTGCTCATCTGCGAATCAGTAAAAAAGCGCTTCTCGGAAAACGACAGATTGCAGCTCACGATATCCACGCCGTTCACCTTGTTTTCGGCGTCCACGTTGATCGCCCCGCCGTAGTCCGGCGCGGTCTTGCCCGAGGGCGCGTAACTGCCGATGTGGACTTTGGCGTGCGTAATATGTTTCGAACCGCTGGAGATGTCGAGCGAAAACTCGGGAACCTCGCCGCCGCTTTCTGTGGTCGCCGTCGCAGACGGGTACTCCGCGGCGACCTTCCAGACGGTTTCCGTCAGACGCTGCTCGATGTTGACGTTCCCCAGGTAGACGATCCGGCCGCCCTCGCCGATCGACGCGGGAACGTTCGCCAGCGCGAAGTTCAGGACGTCCTTCTCGGTCGTCAGATCGAAGACCAGATAATACACCGTCGCCGACAGGATCCCCCCGTCAGCGTCAAAAACCTGCTGCCGCTCGCTCCAGATCTCGTCGATCCGCCCTGCCGCAATGCTTTCTTCAGCCATTTTCACCTCACTTGAACGTCAGTCCGCCGTTGTCGATTTTTTTGTAAGTCTTGTCGAGCAAGCGCACGACGTTGTTCATCTTGCCGTTGATCTCGTCGACCGCGGCGTTGCTGGTCAGGGCGTCGAGGTCGCCGATGTTGAACGTGCCGGCGGCCTTGCCGGCTTTTTCGGCGACCGCCGTCTGCGCGTTTTCAAGACGCTGCTTCTGCTGCTCGATCTTCTGCTCCGGAACAAGTTTCTCGGAGGCCTTCTTGCGCACCTCGTCCATCGCGGCGCGCCAGTCTTTCTGGGCGTCGGCCAGCCCCTTCGCGGCCTCGCGCATGGACTGGTCGTAGCCGGCGCGGTTGTCGCTGATCTTCTGCTGCGTCCCCCGGTCGACCTCATCGTTCGCCTCGGTCCACTCACGCTCGAGGGAGCGGGCTTCGGATGTCCGCCGGCTCGAGTTCTCCCGCGACCGGCGCTCCCGGTTCGCGCGCTTATCGGCGGTCTCCTTGTCGATATTCCTGATCTCCGCGTCGACGTCGATCCCCCCCTCGAAGATGCTCCGGAACTTCACCCACTGCTTCTGCATATAGGCGATGGTCGACTCGAAGGCGCCGAGGATGCCGTTCCAGATGGCGTCCCAGGTGTTGGCGATGCCGTTGCCGATGGCCTTCAGGCCGATCAGCAGACCGTACCAGAGGTTGTTGCCGAGCTTGTGCATATACCCAGTCGCGATGGCCCAGCTGTCGAGGAGAAAGTTCCGGAACTCGTACCACGCCGCCCGCAGCGGCTGCAGGCCGGTGAGCCACGCGACCTTCACTGCCGCCAGTCCAACCTTCACCGCCCCGGCGAGGTCCCCGGCGGCCAGCGCGATCTTGATGACGCCGTAGGTCTCGAGCGCCACCTGCTTGATCGACGCCAGAGACGACAGAAAGCCGCTCCCGAGGCTCTTCAGCGAGGCGATGAGGGGCGTGAAGGCTCCGGTCAGGTCCTGCACGGCGTAGAAAATCGCGCCCACCCCGGCCGCGAAGGCCAGCACAGCGGAGACCGGCGAAAGCAGGACCGCCTTCCAGCAGGCCGTCACCGCCGCCTGGAGCGCCGCAAAAGTGATGGTCACCCCCTTCAGCAGCGTGAAGGCAGCCGCCACGGCCTTCGCCGCGATGACGATCCCCTGCATGGTCAGGATCACCGCCTTCACCGCGACGGCCAGCCCGCCGAGGACGAAGCCCAGCATCTTCGCCGCCGTGCCGATGGCCAGCAGCGCCGCGCCGGTCCCGCCGAGGACGGCAGTCAGCTTCAGCAGGTTCACCACCACCAACTTGTTGGCCTTCACCCACTCGGCCAGCTTGCCGAGCATGACCGTAACGGACCCGATGAATGGCATGAGGGCCTCGCCGATGATGTTGCCGATCTCCAGACCGACCCCTTCGACCGCGGACATGAGGATCCTGAACGCGCCGCCGATGCCGGAGTCCATTTTCTGGGCCGTCTTTTCGGCGACCCCGGAAGAATTGATGATCTTCCCGATCATCGCGTCGAGGTCATTCAGGTTCCCGGAGATCAGACCGCCGCCCTTCGCCCCGCGGACGTCGAACACGTCGGTCAGGAATCCGATCCGGTCGGCGCTCCCCATGTTTTTCGTCACCTTGGCGATGTCGATCAGGATGTCACGCATATTCCGCAGGTTGCCGTTGGCGTCTTTCGTCTCGATGCCCTTCCCTTCCAGCACGGCGACCCCCTTCCCCGACGCGAGACGCTGAAAACTCTTCGCCAGCGCCGTGCCGGCCATCGAGCCCTTGATCCCGAGGTTGGCCAGCACGCCCAACATGGCGCAGGTATCTTCCAGCGTCGCGTTCGCCTGCCTGGCGTTCGGGGCGGCCATCTTCAGCGCCTCGCCGAGGTCGCCCAGGGTCTGCGCGGATCCGTTCGCCGTCGCCGTCAGCGTGTCGGCGATCCGCGTGCTGTCCGACGCGGCCAGTCCGAAGGAGCGCATGGCGGCCGCACCGATCTCGGCGGACATCCCGAGGTCGTTCATGCCGGTCGCGCGGTCGAGGTTCATGAAGTCCTTGATGGAGCCGTTCACCTCGTTCACCGTGAAGCCCATCCGGGAGAGCGCCACCATGCCGGAGGCTACCTGCGTCGCGGTATAACTGGTCTCGCGGCCGAGTTTTTTGGCCGTCTCGGTCAGCTTGGCCAGATCCGCATCGGTCGCGCCGGTGATCGCCTGCACGAGGCGCATCTGGTCGTCGAAGCCGGCGAAGTTCTTGGTGATGTACCCCAGCGGCAGGGCCAGTCCGGCGGCGACGCCGACGAACTTTTTGCCGAGGGAATTCACCGCGGTCCCGAAGGCCTTCAGCTGCGCCTGCGCGTTCTGCAGGCCCTTGACGAGCTTGGCGTTTTTGGTCGTGAGTTCGATGTACGCCTGCCCGGCGCGGACAGCGGATGTACTCATGGCGGATCCCTTTCTTTTTTTTATAGTTTTTATCCCGCGACGGCCGGAATTTTGCGGGCGGCGGGCAAAAAAGTCCCAAAAAAGCGGAAGAGGCTCACGCCCCTCCGCTTTTTTTCGGCTCCGGCTGGCAGAAGACGTCCTTCAGGATGCGGAGGCCCTTTCCCTCTAAGACGAGCAGGGGCTTGCGGCGCTCCATCGGATGACACTCGCGGGCGGTGACCTTGCGCGAGGAAAACACGTTCTGGATCGTCGCCAGAAGGGCGGCGGTGTGCCACCAATCCGCGCGCTGGCGCGACTCGGCCATCATGTCGAGTTCGCGCAGGGTCAGCGGGAGGGGGTCGATTCCGAGGATCCCGGCGAGTTCCCAGACGAGTCGTTCAACTTTTCCAGCGCGGAGTCGAGGCGCCGGTCCAGATCCGGATCGGAGAGCACCGCTTCCAGCTTCTTCTTCGTCGCGTCCGCGAAACGACGGGTCGCCTGCAGGGCCTTCTGGAGTGTCCGCCGTTTCGCCTCCGGGAAAAAATCCGTGATCTCGTCCAGCAGCGCATTGACGGCGTCCTCGATCGCGTCGCCGATTATGCCCTCCGCGAACGATTCGTCGGAGACCCCGCGGGCGTCGGCGTCCGGCTTGCAGACGGCGTACAGCACATCCACCAGCAGGACCGGGTCACCGGACAGCCGGTCGATCAGCGACATATCAAGGTCGCCGGTCTTGCCGATCTCGATGATCTGATAGAGGTTCACGCCGCAGAGGTCGCGGACGCGCTTGATCGTGCCGACCGTGACGGACAGCTGCCAGTCACGGCCGAGCCGGTCTCTGAAGACTTTCATTGTTTGATTCCTTTATTTTGGTTTTTGAAAAAAGCCGGGGCAGTTCATCGCCGCCCCGGGGCGGATCATGCCGCGCCGCTGCCGCTGCCGGACTCGGGGGACGACGCATCGACCCACTTGGGAGCACGGCTGCTATTGCCGCCGATGTCGGTGGGCTTCAGCGTGACGTTCGCCTTGACCGCCTCTTCGAGGCTCTGGTCCTGCGAAACATTCATGACGACACAGTCGCAGTCGAGACCGCTCCCGGCGCCGTCGGTGGCGAAGATGGCCAGCGGCGTATCGTTCAAGAAGGCGTTGAACACGGCCGCGAAATCCGCGTCATCGGGATCGTACAGCATCTCGAATTCGATGCTGGCCTCCTTAATGGTCGCGGCGAACATACGCCAGCCATCGGCTTTGCGCGTTGTAATGTCGGCCTCGCCCTTTTCGAGATTCAGCGTCACATTGCTGACGTTCTTCATCTCGATGTTGGCCTGACTTCCGGCTTCGCCGCGGTACAGTTTACATTTCAGTCCGATGGTAGTTGCCATTTTCCCTTTTCCTTTCTTTTTCAGGGGGTTGTTGGTCAAACGATATTCCGCCAGTGCGGAAGAATCTTGCCATAGTTCTCACGGAGCGTCGGCCCCATGAACGGCCGCGGCGCGATCGACGACGACGCGATGCCGGGGAAGCCGAAAAACTTCACCACGTTCTTCGCCGCGCGGCGTGCCTGCCGGGCCGAGCGCAGCTTGACGGAGAGGTAGTAGACCAGCCGGTAGCTGCCGTCGGCCTTCCTCTTCATGTCCGGCGCGCGCTTCTTGCGGATCTTTTCGCCTGACCTCGCTCCCGCCTGCTTTTCGACGGCACCCGGACTTGCGCCCATGAAAAGCGGCCCGTACCCCTGGCTCTGCAAGTACGCGGCGACCTGGCTCTCGCTGCTGATTCCCTCTGGAGCGCGGCGGCTGAACCAAAACGAATTTTTCCCGGCGCGGGTCCGGCCGCCGAACTCCAGCGTGCGCGGCACGGGCCCGCCCGGATTCGTCGGCTTGTTCTCCCGCAGGGGTCCGATCACCGCGGTCGCTCCCGACGGCTCGACGCCGAAGCGGATGCTGTGGCTGAAGCTGTTCGCCCCCGTGCGGTGTTTGAACGGCGGCCGCCCCGGAAGAGAGGCTTTCCGGTACGACCGGTAGCGGATCTTCCGGCGCGCGATCTGCATCAACAGTCCGGAAGCGCGGTACAGCGCCCGCTTGCTGCCGTCGGCGACGACCGCCTGCAGCTCCCGCGTATCCATGCTGACCTTGGCCGTCATCATGACAGCACCCGGATCTTGGCGACGATGACGGCGAAAAAGCTGTGCTGCCGAAGCCAGAGCTCCGCGTCGTACAGCGGCGAAAAAGAGATCTCGACGCAGACGCCGCTGGAAAACGCGTGGCCCTCCAGCAGATCGGCGACGGCCTGCGACAGGCCGAGCAGGTCTTCGAGTTCGTCCTCGGAGGCGCGCTTCATGATGCCGACGTCAACGGTCACGGTACGATCGCGGGCGGATCCGCGGCTGATGATCCTGCTTTCGAGGCTGTGAGGCACGGCCAGCACCTGCAGGTTCTTCGCCGCCGCGATCTTCTCGTCGACGATCAGGCGCCGGACGCAGGGGATCGGCGTCGTGCCGACCGTCTGCGCGGCAAGGTAAGCAGCCACCTCGTCGGCGGCCTTTACGGCGATGCTCGTCATCACAGGCCCTCCTCCGATCCGGATGCGGACGCGGATCCGGAAGAGGAGGAGGACGACGAACCGCTCTCCCCCTCCTCCTGCATCCCGGCGCTTTTGGCGTGGATGCGGATCTCCGCGCGGGCCGTGCGGGTGTGCCAGCGCCAGCACGGCTCGTTGTTCGGGGCCGAGACGACGAAGATCTCGCCGTCGAACACGACCTCGTCTCCGGTCTCCGGCTCGATCCCGAGGTCGGAATACCGGAGGATGAAGTCGCGCTGCTCGATCCGGATGGTCATCCCCGACGGGGTCTCGTACCGGAAGAGCGTCCGTCCCAGCTTGGCGGGGATCCCCCGCGCCAGCACGGAGCCCGCCCGGCAATAATCGACGGTGCGCGAAGCGTAGGAGAACGCCTCGCGCATCATCGCTTCACCCTGTTCGAAGATCGACCCCATTCCGGCCTCCGTCAGGCGAGAATGATCTTGCAGGAGGTGCCGCTGGACACGGCGGCCTCGGCGAAGTAACCGATGGCGGTGTTGTCGGTGCTGGTGGCCGTGACCTTCTTGGCCGAGGCGTCCCAGTAGGCGGCCGCGCCCTTGTTGGCGGCGGCGGCGCCGTCGTACTCGGCCTCGAACAGACCCTCGCGCTCGACGACTCCGGTGGCTCCGGCTGCGATCGCGTAGGGCGCGACGCCGTGCAGGCTGCCCGCGATGACGATGTCGCCCGCGGCGATGGCCGAAACGGCGACGACGGTGAACTGCTTTCCGCTTCCTTTGCGAACTGCTTTCATTTTCTTATCCTTTCGCAGTGATTTTTTTGATGGACTCCCCGAGGCGGCGGTCAGGCCGCCCCGGGCTGTTGACGGATTACGCGACCCCCGTGGCGAAGGTCATGCCGCGGTGATCCTGCTCGCGGATGCCGAAGTCGAAGCGGACCCGGTAGCCGACGCCGAAGTGTCCGAGGTCGAACTGGCCGCGCTCGACGGTCGGCACGCGCTGACCCTTGAGGTAGCCGATCTCGAAGGTGTCGACCTGCGCGGGATCGGCGAAGAGATACCACCCGGTGCTGGAGTGGCCGGTGTACTTCGCGTTCTCGAGGTACGGAGAGGCGACGACTTCGAGGCCCCACTTGGAGATGATGTTGGTCGCGCCCTGCGCGGTGGTGCTGCCGCTGACGATCAGCGCGGACTGCACCAGCTCCTGCGCGGCGGCTTCCAGCGTGGACGGGACCAGCATGAACTTCGGCGCGATGGAGATGGGCTCGCCGTCGGCATCGGTCTGATTCAGGAAGAGGGTCCGCATGGCCTTCACTGCCGCGATGGACAGCGCGTAGGTGCTGCCGGTCAGGTAGTTCGCGTGGGCGGCGCTGAAGAGCGCGTTCCCGTCGGCCTGGGTCGGGTTGGCCAGCAGGCGGCGGAAGAACACCTGGTCGATCAGACGGGCGCCGCGGGCGCCGAAGAGACGCGGGATCTTGAGGAACATGCCCAGATCGTCGTTGATGATCAGCGCTTCGTCGAGCCAGAAGGCCTTGGCGTAGCGCTCGGCCCGGTTGGTGGCCGCCTCTTCGCCGAGGGTGGAGTTCGGAACTTCGCCGCCGACGGGGACCACTTCGAGGTTGCCGACGTCGGTCATGCGGACGCGGAGGGCTTCCTTGTAGTCCGCGAGGTCGCCGGTGGCGCAGAGCCGGGTGGCGATCACCGGGTAGGCGTTGAACTCCTTGAGCATCGCCTTGTGCGCGACGTTGGAGAGGATCTGCGGCAGATCGGTGGTGGAGAAGCCCGCCTGAATCACGTCGTGGTCCAGCGTGACGCCCACGTTGACGCCCTTGAGGCCGCAGGCGGCGACGAGAGCCTCGCGAAGGGAGATGCCGCGCATCTTGTCGGCCTGGTCGGCGACCTGCTCGCCGTGAGACGCGACGATGGTCTTTTCGTCGATGCCGGCGCGGAACTCCAGCGCGGCTTCCAGCACGGCGGCGGAGGTCTGGGGCTTGTCCTTGACGATGATGTTGGCGCTGGCGGACTGCAGTCCGGCCATGGCGGCCTTGACGTTGGCGGCCATATCCTTGCAGTAGTCCACGGTCCAGCCGCACTCGATGGCCTTGTCGACCATGGTCGGGCAGTCCTTCAGCGCGGCGCGGATGCCGGTCACGCGGTCACGCTCTGCCTTGACGGCGGCTTCGGCGGCGGCCTTCACGTCAACGGGAGCCGGGACGGGGGCGGCGGGAGCCGGATCTGCGGCGGCCTTGACGGGTTCGGGAGCGGGAGCGCTCTTGGACTCCATCTCCTTCTGCATGGCTTCGACGGTCGTGCCGATGGACACGAGATGCGCCACGATCGCGGCATCGTCGAGGGTTCCGGCGAGCTTGAACTTCGCCACAATGAATTCACGCAGTTTCTTGTTCATTTGTCCTCCTTGAGACGTTTTTTGGGTTGCGTGGGTTCCAAATCCAGCCGCGATCCGCAGACTGGTATCAGCATCAGCTCCGATGGCGACGACAGAGACTTCCCGCAGGATCGACTTGTCGAACACGTTGATCGGTCCCGTGATCTCCCGCCCGTTCACGGTGCGCTTCTCGCCCTCCGGTAGGAAGGACATCTCGATGATCTCGGCCCCGTGGGAAAGCTGCCACGGGCATTTCTTCCCCGCGGCGATGATGGCAGCGCCCTTTTCGGTGCCGGGATCGATGCCGCCATCGACGATGTTCAGCGCGGTCTCGCTCTTCGTCACGGAGACTTCGCCGAGACGGTATTCCGGGTCGTTGACGTGATTGTACATCAACGGGATCTGCGGCGCGATCTCAAGACCGGCAAGATTGGTGATGCAGGGGTATTGGCTCCACCACTGATGGAACACTCCGCCGGAATAGGCGACGCCTTTAACTTGCTTCAGATCATTGCCGAATTCTTCAGTGGCGGTCACGATCAGCATCCGCTTGTTGTCTGATGCGGAGGCAATGATCATCTTATTCTTCTTCATCGTTTTCTCCTTGGTTTGAGGCTCCCGCGGGACTCTCCGTCGGGATGCCGTATTTCTTTTTCAGCTTCTCCTCGTGGCCGCGCTGGCGCAGCACAACTTCATAATCGCGGCCCTCGCGGGCGCACTCCTCCTGCAGCGTGGTGGTGCCGCTGGCCAGACGCGCGGTCTGCGCGTTTGCCTCCTTGGCCGGATCCACGTGCGCGAAGCCGTCCCACATCCAGGTGTGGTCGGTCGAAAAGTCGAAGTCGTAGTCCTCCGGATAGCAGGCGCGGTCGATCTGCTCCCACGTCTCGAACAGGTCGTCGAGGATCGTCTCCTCGATCTCCCGGCGCTCGATGGCGATCTTGCGGTGATAGACCTGATGGTCCAGCCGCCCGGAGGCGTAGTTGTAGCCGCTGGAGTTGCCCTTGGCCACGTTGAAGGGCATCGACAGCGCCCGGGCCGCCTCGTTGAGCTTGGCGTCCACGAAGGCCGTGTAGGTGCTGGTCGGCTGCTCGGCCTTGAGCTGGTGAGCCTTCCACCCCTCCGCAAGCGCGACGCCGGCGTTTTTGGCCAGCGGCACCACGTCGGTGAAGCGGATCTGCCGGACGCGCTTGCCGTCCTCGTTCAACTCGTCGCTGATGTCGTAATCATCCGCGTCGGGGATCGTGTCCGTTTCGAGGATGAGAGAGATAACGGCGGCGGTCTCCGCGGCGGAAACGACCGCGTTGGCGTAGCGGCGCAGATCGTTGAAGACCGTCAGGCCGCCTGCGATCTCCGGAAAGCCGCGGTGCTGGCCCGGGCGGGATATGTGCGCGTAGTGGATCACCGCGTCGGCCGGGACCAGATAAAAGTCGGTCAGGCTGCCGATGCCGTTGATGGCCCCCGGGTGGATCCGCCAGAAGCGGTACTGCGACGGGTTGCCGTTGCGGTCGTAGAGGATGCCGTCGACCTCCTTCGGCACGCCGGTCTTCCAGTAGTCCTCGACGTCCTTCTGCGTGTCGCTCCCGACCTGCTCGGTTTCGTAGAGCACCAGGTCCACCCGGTTCACGCCGCGGATCTTCGGGTTGACGACCTTCTGGAAAAACACCTCCCCGTCGCGGGCCTTGGCCAGACGCGCGAGACGGAGTTTCGACGCGAGCTTGATCTGGCGCGCGTATTTCCGGAAGCGGATCTCGCGGCGCTGGAGCTTCGCCCGCTCCGCGTCGTCGTCGCGGTCGATGTCATACGCCGGGTCGTCGAAAAAGAGCTGGAGCCGCGGCCCCGTGCCGACCGTGTCGTCGGCCAGCGTCTGCAGGATGCCGCCCAGAAAGCCGTTGTTCGCCACTTCGAACCGGCTCCGGGAGACGACCGTCCGCCGGATCTCGGGCAGCAGCTCCGCGTCGGCGGAGAGGTTGTCGGCCCCCCGCCAGTGGCGGAGCGCCTCCTGCGACATACTCGCCGCGTCGAACTTCGCCCGCGCTCCGGGCAAATGGACACGAACCTGTCTTTTCATTCGAAGTCTCCCGGCGTGGAAATTTGCGCGATGCCCAGCGCGCCGAACGCCCGGCCCGTCGAGACTTTCCGTTTCGCGGCGAACTTCAGCAGCGCGATCGTATCCGCGCCGGACCGCTGCTTGATCTTCTCGCCGTCGTTTTCGTAGCTCTCCGGCTGCATGGCCTTCTCGGCGATCTCTTCCGGTGTCGGTGTCGGCATGGTCATCTCCTGGTTGTTTTTTAAGTTTTTATCCCGCGACCGTCGCGTTTTTCACGATTTCCCGAAAAAAAATGCAAAAAAATTCCGGCCCGGTTGTTTTTCGGGGCCGGGACGGTGTATATTAGCCAGTCTAATATCAGGAGGTGATTTCATGGCCAGAAAAAAACACGGTACTCTTTCGTTGATCTTCATCGCGGTCGTCCTGGTCTTCGCGGTCAGGACCTGCAACTCAAAAAAAGATGCCCCCGCCCCCGCTCCGCCGCCGCCACCGCCAAAAACCGCCGCGGCGGCCGCTCCGGAAAAGAAAACCGAAACGGCAACCGCCCCGGTGAAGAAAACCGACGCTGCACCCACGTCGGCCGCACAGGAAAAGACACACCACCGCGCAAAAAACAAATACGACAAAAAACTTTCAGCGAAGATCAAGTACCAGTGCTGCGTCCTGCTGAACGAGCTTCTGAAATTCAAAGGCGATCAGGACTTCGCCACCTACGGATTAGGCTCCGGCGGCAAATACAAAGGCTGGCTGGACCGCGTCCGGAAACTCAACGGTGAAATGACGACCGACACGCCGATCCCCTACGATGTCAAAACCGCCCCGGGCTTCATCATGCAAATCGGGCTGGAATACGCCAGATCGAAAGGCGAAGAGACGGAATACACGAAAGCCATGATGCCCGACGTCAAAAAAACGATCGGGTTTGAAAATTTTTTGAACCGCGCCAAAAATCAAAAGATAAAACCACAGAACAAAAAAAGGCAGGCAAGAAAAAGAACGGCGTCGCCGGGCGATCTCGTGACGGCGTCGGGAACGGTTTACAAAAAATTCCGGATCGTCCGGGCGACGGAGCGCGGCGTAACGGTGAGCCATGAAAACGGCGTGGCGAATGTTCCGCTCGAAGAATTGCCGCAGGACCTGATGGAAAAATACAAGCCGCAAGTTGACGCGGCAAAATCACAGTTCGAGGCCGAAAGAAAAAAGGAGGAGGCAGAACGAAAAGCCGCCGCCGAAAAGCGAGAAGCCGAACGGAAAGCCGCCGCGGAGAAACGGGAAGCCGAACGGAAAGCTGCCGCAGAGCGAAAAGCCGCCGCCGAACGAAAATCCCGCGCCAATAAAGTGTACGCATGGCTGATAGCTCAAAGTCTCGTCAAAAACAGCCTGCGGTCTCCGAAATCAGCAGAATTTCCATCCGACGATGCTGAACAGTTCGTTAAAGAGACATCTCCCGGAATTTTCGTTATCCGGTCATACGTCGATTCAAAAAACGCTCTGGGGGTCGAGTTGAGAACGCATTTCTTCTGCAAGCTCTCCATGACAAAAGATGGAAAATGCAAGGTCCTCCAACTCACGTTTCAATAAATTTTTCAAAACAAAAACGCCGTCTCGGAGACCGGGGCGGCATTTTTTTTTGAAAAATTTTTCGATTTTTTTTCGTTTCTCGCTTGCAAAACTCATAATTTAAGAGTATATTGTAGGTGTTGCAAGAAAAAGGCTCTTTGAAAATGCGGACGGTGAAAGGCCGAAAGAGCAACGGCAACCAAACACGGAGGTGGAAATGAAAAATTTCCTGCTGGTGCTGTGGTTCCTGATCGATCCGAAGGGATGCCTGATGGACACCACGACAAAAAAAGAGCGCGAGGCAATGGGCGTTCAGTTTGACCGCTAACCCCAAAGTCTCACGCTAAACCAAAAACCCTCCCGCCCTTGGGAAAGGCGGGAGAACTTTCTGGAAGGCAATATACACCGAAAGGAGGAAAAAATCAAATGGAAAACAAAAAAATCGAACTGAAACCCGGCGACGTCTGCCCGACCTGCGGACAGAAGATCCGCACGTACACCACGTCAGCCAAACGGAGAGAAGCCAGTTTGGCAGCGCTCGCCGCAAGAAAATCGAAAGGAGGCCGCCCGAAGGGAAGCAAAAACAAGCCGAAATGAAAAAAAAGAAGTGCCGATGCCGAATGTACCGTTCAGCATCGGCGGTGCCGGAAAATCACCAATCAAGGAAACCCGGCGGACAAAATATAGCGCCGCGCGGGGAAAAAATCAAGGAAAACGGAAAAATGGCAAGACAAATCGAAGCCCCGGAACGGATTTCAGAAATGAAAACGACCCCCACAGCCGCCGCGACGCAGAAACAGCCCGGAACCTATCAGTGGTTCCTCGAAAAATACATCGAAAAGGCCGAACGGCGTGCATCGCACAGTCCGCTGGCGAAGCAACAGCTGGAGAACCAGCACGTCGCGATCCTCGAGTTTCTGCAGGAGAACGACACGGCTATGCCGGAGTCGCTGGCCGGCCTGCTGGAAAATATCTCGCCGGATCTTCATTCCGCCTTCGAGATGGAGCTGGACGCGCTGAACATGATCTGGATTATGACCAGTGAACAGGAGGAACGCCATGAGTGAACTTGCCGTCTTCAAATTCCGCAACGCGTTTCCGGTGCGGGTCAGCGGCCGCAACGGCGAGCCCTGGTTCGTCGCCGCCGACGTATGCAAGGCGATGGCGATTTCCAATGCGCGAGATGCAATCTCCCGGCTTGACGACGATGAACACACGACCGTCGCCTTTTCCGACGGTCGGCCCGGGCATGGGGCGCAGAAGATCAACATCGTCTCGGAGTCGGGGCTGTACGCGCTGGTGATCCGGAGCAACAAACCGGAGGCGCGGGAGTTCCGGAAGTGGATCACCGCCGAGGTGCTGCCGACGATCCGGCGCACGGGACGGTACGAAGCCGCCGCCGCAGTCCCCGCCGTCAGGGAGAAGCCCCTCGCGCAGACCATCGCGGAAATGGTGCGGAGCCTCAACGTGCGGCTCACGGCCGGTGAGGACGTGCCGGCCCACATCCTCAAGTACGCGTGGAACATGGCCGGGATCACCCGCGACCTCACGCTCCGGCACGAACGGAACGCTCTTTTCACCGCCCCGCAGGAATTCACGCTCCGGGAGACCGCCCCCGACGCGGAGGCGCAGATCATTTCCGCGCTGGAGGAACGCGTGACGCCCCTCCCCGGCCTGCCGCCGGTCAACAGCACGGCCGAACGGGTGTTCATCCGGACATCCGCGCTGGCGGAAATGCTCAAATCCATGCCGGAGGAGTGGCACGGCAAAGAGGCGGAACTGCTCCGGCGGGCGGCGGTGTTCCTCCCGAGAGTATCACAGAAAATCAGGCGCTTCCCCCATCACGCAGCAGGTCCGATCAAGCGGAAAAGCGGGATCCTCTGGAACGAAAACGGCACGGGCCAGGTGCGGTTCGTCGACCTCCGCAACGGAGAACTGCGCGAAATCGAAAGGGGGTGAAACCATGAACCTCGAAATGAAGTTCGACGGGGAGAAGGTCCTGCTCCGGCATCCGGGGGGGGTGACGGTGATGATCGACTTCTCGGACGTGAGGCCGGACCTCGCGGCCGGCGCCGTCCGCATCTGCGGCGTCAAGGTCGCCGCGAAACCGTCTCCGCCCGATCCCGTCAGCCGTTGAGCGTGTGAACGCGGCCGAGGTGATGCACCCGCTGGTGCGCGTGCGTGACCGCCGGCCGCGCCGTTTTCGCCGTCCCGGCAGGGCGCTCCGCGTGGCGCTTCACCACTTCGCACCCCGCCATGGAAGCCCCCACCATGCACCCCACGACGCCGTCCAGCAGGTGGTTCTCGCGTCCCGGGGTGAGCTTCCAGATGTCCACCTTGCGGCCGCGGCCGGCCGTCGGCGTGCTGATCTCGCTCGACAGGTGCTCCGCGATCATGCGGTGCGCCTCCTCGTCGCTCCCCCACAGCGAAAAGCTGCCCGGATCGCCCGGCGCCGTGCACAGCCGCTCCCGGAAAAATGACTTCCAGAAGTTGGTGTCGTACTCCAGCAGCCGGGCCGCCCGTTTCCGGCGCGCGGAGGGGATCCACCAGTTGAAGCCGATCTTGTCGCCGACGTTTTTGCGGTACTCGGTGATGGGCTTCTGCGCGGCGGTGATGCCGACGCCCTTGGAGGGCATGATGATCGAGGCGTGCAGGCTCTCGCGGGCCGCCCGGTAGACGCTTTCGGTGGAGCGGCCCCAGCCGGAGTCGATGATGCAGCGGCCGATCCGGATCTGGCTGCCGTCGTCGCGGGGGAAGTCGCGCACGAGGTAGTCGTCGGTCAGCGAATGGAGCGCGCTGTAGATCGCCCCCTCCAGCCCCGCGCCGGGGAAGAGCTCGCCGTAGGTCGGATGCGCGTCGGCCAAAGTGAAGTGGCGACGCTTCTGATCCGGGAAAGCGCCGTAGTCGACGACCCAGCAAGTGAAGTCGTCCGCGAAAGCGCAGACGACGAAGTACAGCAGGTCCTTCTGGACGTCGATGTACAGGACCAGCGTGGCCGCCTCCGCCGGGACCGTGCCCCGTTTGCGGTGGTTCAGGCGCGAGAGCACCTGATCGACGGTGATGCGGTCCACCGTGTCGTCCTCCGCCGGGACGGGGTCGTTCTGGTACTCGGCGAAAAATTCGTCGCGGCCCTTGAAGTAGAGGTCCATCGCGTACTGGACGCCGGAGAGCTCGTCCGGCTCGAAGCGCTCGGGCCAGCTGGAGACCGCGCCCTCGTCCATCTCGGAGCGGTGGTCCCGGTAGAACTCCGTCGCGTCGCGGTTGTCGTCGTATCTCCGGTAGGAGTCGACGCTGATCTCGTGATACCGGTGCCACAGGTCCATGTTCTTCGGGAAGGCCCGCAGCAGCGGCAGGCGCTCGCCGTTCCACTCGGGGTTCTTCTCGCGGTCCAGCACCTGGTCGGCGACGTCGTCCGGATGGATCACCGTGCATGGCATCACGCCGGAGATCTTCTTGGCGGGCCCGGCGAGTCCGAGTATATCGCCCTTGATCGTGCGCAGGCGCTTCTTCACCTGCTCCGGACTCTCGGCGCTTTCCCGGGTCTGGGGGTCGTCGACGATCACCATCTCCGGCCGGATGTCGCGGCCCGCCGCCTTCCGCTTCATGCCGCGGACCCGCCCCGTGATGCCCACGGACTGGATGATCGCGCCGCTGGAACAAGAGCCCTCCACCGTCGGCAGCACGATCTCGGAGACGCTCCAGCAGATGTGCGTGCGCTGCCCGTTCAGCAGCTGGCCCGACGCCCGGTTGTTGATCCCCTCCAGGCGGCGGATCGGATAGCAGACCTCGGGGAAGTCGTCGAACAGCAGGTCGTTCCCCTCCAGCTCGCTCTTGATCGTGTCCAGCAGTTCCTGCGCGGCATTCTCGCTGGCGCCGATGATGACGACGAATTTCCGATAGCCGTAAATCAGCGCCCAGATGGCCGCCCGCTCGCAGATCGTCGTCTTCCCCTCTCCCCTGGGCATGGCCACCGCGAAAAGGCCGCCCTGCCGGACGGCGGTCTCGATCTTGGAGATGACCGTCAGGTGGTCCGGCGACCAGTCGAGATAGAAGGTCTCCGGGAAGTAGGTGCGGCAGAAGTCCTGCAGGCTCGCGGCGCAGCGGGCACGGCGCTCCGGATCCGCCACCGC
>JAFTDL010000158.1 GCA_017454215.1 Lentisphaeria bacterium
GCCCGACGTGCCGGTCCCGGCGACGAAGTGCGTGACGCGGTGTTCCGTCTGCTCCCAGATCTCGGCCGCCGTTCCGGAGAAATGCGCTTTCCAGTTCGCGTCGTTGTTGTACTGGTCCGGATAAAAATATTTCTCCGGCGCTTCGGCCACCAGACGGCGGCACTCGTTGTAGGCGCCGTCGGAACTCTCCAGCGGATCGGTCTCGATGATCTCCGCGCCGTAGAGCCGCATCAGCTTCTTGCGTTCCTCCGTGGCGTTGGCCGGAAGGCACAGCGTCACCTTGTACCCCAGAGCCGCCCCCAGAGCCGCGTAGGCGATCCCCGTGTTGCCGCTGGTGGCGTCGATGATGGTCCTGTCGCGGGTCAGCGCTCCGCGGGCGATCCCGTCCAGGATCATCGCCTTCGCCGCCCGGTCCTTCACCGACCCCGTCGGGTTGAAATACTCCGCCTTCGCGTACAGTTCCACGCCGTCGAGAACGCGGCCGATCGCGGGCAGCCGCAGCAGGGGCGTGTTTCCCACCGCGTCGAACACCGTCTTGCCTGACTTCATCATCCCCCCTCGTTTTTCCTTAATCACTACCATTATGGTAATGTATTGTTTCAATAAAAAACGGAATCTGATTCCGCTTGTCACGGGAGATAATGTACACCTCGAAACCGATTTGTCAAATCAAAACACGACAAAAATAGTAGATTTTTGAAAATTTTTGATCTTCTCCTGAAAAAACGGCTGATTTTCCGTTTTTTCCGGCTGTGCCGGACGGACGGAAGAGCCTGTGACGGCGCATCCGGCCGTCCTGACCGCAGCGGCCGCGGCAGAGACCGCATCCGCCCGCCGCCGGATGCGGGGGGCTTTACCGCGATCCCATGAATTTCGCCGCGTTGTTGTAAAACACGTCTTCAAGCTGACGGTCGTTGAGGCCGCAGGACATGACGCGCTGGATCTCCACGCTCGGATGATGGAACGGCGAATCTATGCCGAACATCACCCGGTCGGAACCGACAGCAAGATACGCGTTCCTGATCTGACACCCCATGGGCATGCCGGAGATTTCCAGAAACAGGTTGTCGAACTTCTTCGCCATGGTGATGCTCGCGTCGATGTAGACCCCGTGGCCGTGGCCCATGTGGATCATTACGATCGGGACGTCGGGGTGGCGTTCAGCCAGCAGACCGATCTGCCACGGCAGGGAGAACGGCGGATGGCCGCAATGGATGAACACCGGTTTATGATATTTCCGGGCGATCTCCATGACCGGATCGACCACCGGCGAATCGGCGGTGAAGCCGTCGAAGAGAGGCTGCATCTTGACGCCCGCGAAACCGAAGTCGCGCAGGTAGTGTTCCAGATCCTCGTACGCCGGGGCCCCGAGATTGGCGTTCACCCAGTAAAGCGGAATGATCTGTCCGGGCATTTCCTTCCACGCCGCGAGCAGTTCCGCATTGAGTGAAGCCGCGGCCGGACACAGGATCGTCTTTTCGATATCATATTCGGCCATCTGCTCCTTGAGCATGGCGGTGTCGAAATCGACGTCGAACGGACTGCCGAACTTCCCGATATGGGAATGGGCGTCGATCTTTTTGAACTTTGCAAAATCCGATTTCATTTCCGGTCCTTTCCTCAAATCAGTTTCAGCAGTGCTTCTTTTCCGGTCATTTCCGCGGTTATCCCCAGCGAGGCGGCCGCCGGGGATACGGCTTTCACTTCCGCTTCCAGCATATCGTCAAAATTCTTCACGCCTTTGACGATGACCGCCGCATCGCCGACTGTCTCCGCCGTTTCCGGCGAACCTTAGCCGCAGCCGAGGAAGCCGCGGGGCGCTTTGACGATCAGGATGACCGAATTGGCCGTGGAAATGGAATATCCCTCAAAAACATTTCCGTCGATTTCGATCCGCTGCATTTTTATCTCCAGGCCGTCCGGCTCCGTTTCGCAAACGGAGCCGGACCGTTTGCCGCCGTTACTCAATGGTCCTGACATCCAATCCGAACTGTTCGAACCCGAGGTTGCGGACGGGATGTTCCCTGCCCGCGGAGACCTTTTCGACCACACCCCGAATGTCCTTGCGGATGTTTTCCGGCGCGGTGTCGAAGGGACCGGAGAGTTCCGCCCGGGCGATGAGCACCAGTTCCGAATGACGCGTGGTTTCGGTTTCGGTCGAAAACACCCAGCCGAGGACCGGGATATCCTTCAGAAGCGGAAGTCCCGACACGCTGCGGATCACGTTGGTCCGTTTGATGCCGCCGATCACGAAATCCTTTCCTTCGTTGCCGATTTGGATCTCCGTCTCGAAGACCGACGTGTTGAGCCGGGGAGAACCGTTGCTGTTCCAGCCCAGCAGGCTCGTGCCGGAAACTTTGACAGGGAGGATGGAGGCCTTTCCCGTCACCACCGGCGTCACGTCCAGCTCGAACTTGAACCCGTTGGCGGCTTTTGTGGTCTGCGTGCTGCCGTGTTTGAGCGCGGGATCCGCCTCGGGCGGCAGTTTGCCGCGGCCTTCGATGATCTTGTCGTTGAGTGTGGTGTCCGCGATCGGCTTCTGCTCCTCGTAGAAAAGCCCCGTTCCGACATAGATCCCGGACTGCCGGCGGTTTTTCGCCACCAAGACCCCCTGCGTGACCACTTTTGCCCGGCCGGTGGAGGTCAGAAAGTCGAAATACTTGCTGTTCCACTTGGGGTTGAAGTTGAAGAAGTCGGTACGGCTGGAATGTGATCCGTCGATGCCTGCGGCGAAGGTGGCCGCCCAGTTGTTCCGGTAACGTCCGCCGACGGAAAAGAGATCCGCGCCGCCGTTGTTCTTCCAGCTCTGGAAATCGACGCCGAGCTTGTCGTCGTTCTCGGTGCTGACCTCAAGCAGCCGGTATGAGAGGCGGATCTCCGGCATCGGCCGGTCGTACTGGTCGAGCTGAGTTTTGATGCGGTCCCAGCTCCAGTAAGGCGCGGCGACGAAGAGCGCGTTCAGGCCGCCGTCCACCACCAGCGCATCGGTCCCGCCGGTGAATTCGAAATCATTGACGGAAGCGCCGACGTTTTTCACCATCTCCTTCAGGTTCGCCGCGGCGTTGACTTTGGGAAAGTAGATGAACAGAGGGCGTCCGCTCGTATAGGCGATGTTCGGCTGGTCGAGTCTGGCGACGATCTCGTCGATGCTGTCGCCCCTGCCGTTGTTCTGAAAACGGTAGTCTTCGGCGGAAACCAGTATCACGCCGCGCCCGTCGTTGAACTTGACCGCGTCCACCTGCACCGGGTTGCCGCTGACCTTCGTCCCTCTGACCACGCTCAGGAGGTAGCCGCGCAGAGCGTAAGGCTCGGCATGTTTCAAAGTATACAGTCTGGTGATGACCAGCGGGTCCGTGTTGGTCCGGACGAAGCGGATCGCCCTGTCCGAGTCCCTGACGTTCACCCGCAGCTGGGCCTGCACCGTGCTGCTGCCGTATCCGGCCGAGGGGACATTGAAATCCGCCTTGACTCTGCCGGGGATCCGATGGGGAGTGAGATCGATATCTTCGGCCCGCAGCGCCGCGGAAGCGGCGACAGCGGTGACGATAAGTGTTCTTATGATATTCATGTGGAAAATTTCCTTTCAGTTTCAGAGATTGGATGCGACCTCGGTGCTGACCGGCTTGGGCGGTTTGGCATTCGGATGGACCAGATTCGCCTCGGCGGTCACGATGATGTAAGTTTTTTCCCTGACCGTGGTCGTCGTGCCGAAGATATACTTCAGGACCGGGATCCTGACCAGAAACGGAATGCCGACGGTCTGTTCCACGTCCTGCTCGCGGACGTAGCTTGCCAGCAGTTTTTCCGTCTTGAATCCCAGCGTCAGTTCACCGGACACCGTGCTCGAATTGCCGAGCTCGTCGCCGCGGTTGCTCTTCTCGGTCACCGTCCTGGAGTCAAGTTTGTAGGCGAAAACCACGCCGCCGTTGTTTTTCGCGTAAAAATCTTCGGTCGAGGGGATCTGCCCGTTGGACCGTATTTCGCCCGGATCCGCACCGAAGCAGATCACCGGATTGAAGACTTTCAGCGTCAGCGTGCTGTCGCCGCTTTCCGTGATGCTGCTTTTGTCGTCGTCATCCTTGCGGATGTTTTCGTAGCCGGGCGTCAGCGTGGCTGTATACACCTTCGGCAGATGCGCGTTCAGTTCGGCGGCGTCGTAGACCGCCGTGTTGACGAAGGTCAGATCGGCATGGGAAGCGAGTTTCGCGTTGCCGGACTGCTGGAGAAGGCGCACGAAACTCAGATCGAACTGCGGCGCGGTGAAAAAGGCTCCGTATCCCCACGAAGTCGAAAAGTTCTTCGTGATGTCGGCCAGTTTGTATGCGCCGCTGATAAGTTTCCAGACCGCCTCGTTCGAGAAGACCCGGCCGCCGTCGTATCCGGCGGAAAAGATGTCCAGGCCGGGGCCGTTCTTCCACGCCAGATAATCCAGTCCGATGTCCCGCAGCTTGCTTTCGCGGATCTCGTAGTAATTCAGCCTCAGATTCACCTGCGGGACCGGACGGTCCAGATACCTGACCCATGCGAGGGTGATCTGCGCTTTCTCATTGTCATCCTTCCAGTAGATCGTGTTGGTGTCCTTGTTCAGAAAGGCGCGGCCCTCGGAGCTCCGGATCGTGCCTTCGTTGATGAGCCGCACGATATCCTCCGCCGCGCGGTAGTTGGGAACGTAGGTGATCCGGGTGATGCCGGTCCCCTCGATCAGCGAACCGCTTTTGCCCGGCTTGCCGGGCTTGTCCAGTCCGGCAACGAGGTCGTCCACATAGGGGATGAAGTCCTCGCCGGTGGAAACGATGAGCATCTGCCTCCCGGCATGCGGGTAGTTGACCCGTTCCACGTTGGAACTGGCGCTGTAGCGCTTGACCGCCGCTTCGACGAAGGGGCGGACGTCGGTGGCTTTGAGGTGCTTGAGCTCGTAAACCTTGCTGACGATGCGGATCTGACCGTCGTCCTGCAGCAGTTTGATGGTGCGGACCTCTTCTTTCTGCGGAGCCGCTCCGTGAAGAAGCGGCGCTCCGGCGATCCCCGCTGCCAGCAGCGAGGAGATCATAAACTTGTTTTTTATCATGTTTCGAATTCCTGTTTTTTTGTTGCAATTGTGTTCGACGTTGCTTTTTTCCGAGTCACTCCGCGGCGCGCGGCGTACAACATCGCATTCGAAACACGAAAATCTCCCGGAACGCACCGGAACGACTCCCTGCGAAAGTCCGATCTTTCATCATTTTCTTACCCCCCCTTTTATATACACTACCATAATAGTAATGTATTTTTCCAACAAAAAACGGAACGGCTGTTCCGCTTGCGATTGGCTTAATATACACCCAAAAGATCAGTTGTCAAATCAAAACACGATAAAAACAGTAGATTTTTTGAGAAATTTTCCGCCGGAGGCTCTCTCCCCTGCTCGGGTCAGTGAAGATCGCGCAAACAGGCAACGATCCGCTCCCGCCGCGCGCGCTCGGCGGCCCCGTACTTCTTCCCCAAAACCACACCGCTTTTCAGGGAACGGAGCCTTTCAGGGGAAGCGGATCACCCTTGCGGTTTTTCCGGCCACGGCGGCCAGACGAAGGAGTCGAGAACGACGAATTCTATCTCTTTTTTCCCGCAGCAGAGACCGCACCCGCCGCAGCCGGAACAGCCGCAGTTCGCACCGCGGCATTTTTCTTCCGCTCCCGACGATTCCCCGCCGCGGGATCGCGGCTGTTCGGTGTCATGCGCATACATGGTGCAGAAACCACTGAAGAACCCGCCGGTCGGCGAGCAGTTCCGGATGGTATGCGAGCGCGAGCTGATTTCCCTGCATCACCGCGGTCGGTTTGCCGTCGTATTCGGAAAGGACGGAGACATCCGCACCGACGCTCTCGATGGAGGGCGCGCGGATGAACGACATGGGGACCTTAGCCATCCCGGCGAAGGCACCCTCCGTGCAGAAACTCCCCAATTGTCTGCCGTAGGCGTTGCGGCGCACAGTCACATCCAATGTCTGGAAATAGACATCGGCATCGTTTTCGATATGCATTGCCAGCAGGATCAGACCGGCGCAGGTGGCGAAAACCGGCAGTCCCGCCGCGATCCGTTCCCGGATCGGAAAAAACAGATCCAGTTCCCGAAGCAGTTTCCCGATCACCGTGCTTTCGCCGCCGGGGATCACAAGAGCGTCGAAAGTCTTTTGCAGATCAGCTCGCTGACGGATCTCCATGACTTCGATCCCATTTTGCCGCAGGGAGGTCTCGTGTTCGGCGAAATCGCCCTGCAGGGCAAGGACGGCAACGCGCTTCGTCATTTGCCGCGCTCTTCCATGATGAGTTTGATCTCGTCCGCATTGATCCCGACCATGGCCTCTCCGAGACCGCTGGAAAGTTCCGCGATCATGGCGGCATCCTGATAATTGGTGACGGCCTTGACGATGGCGTTGGCGCGTTTCGCCGGATCGCCGCTCTTGAAAATGCCGGAACCGACGAAAACGCCTTCGGCTCCCAACTGCATCATCAATGAGGCATCGGCGGGTGTGGCAATGCCGCCCGCCGCAAAATTCACCACCGGCAGTTTGCCGTTCTCATGGACATAACAAAGCAGATCGACGGAGACGCCGAGTTCTTTTGCCGCCTCAAAGAGTTCGTCTTCCCGCAGATTGACAATGCGGCGGATCTCCGCATTCATGCGCCGCATGTGACGAACCGCCTGAATCACGTCGCCTGTACCGGGTTCGCCCTTGGTGCGGATCATCGACGCGCCCTCCTGAATCC
>JAFTDL010000159.1 GCA_017454215.1 Lentisphaeria bacterium
ACAAGATGGAAGAAGTTGTTTCCTATATCGAGAACCTGACCGTTCTGGAACTCTCCAAGCTGGTCAAGACTTTGGAAGAGCGTCTCGGTGTCAGCGCTGCTGCTCCGGTCGCCGTCGCCGCCGCCCCGGCCGCTGCCGCTGCCGCTGCCCCGGCTGAGGAGAAAACCGAGTTTGACGTGATCCTCGCCAGCTTCGGTGAGAACAAGATCGCCGTCATCAAGGAAGTCCGCGCGATCACCGGTCTCGGCCTCAAGGAAGCCAAAGATCTGGTCGAGGGCGCTCCCAAGGCCGTCAAGGAAGGCGTTGCCAAGGACGAAGCCGCCAAGATCAAAGAGCAGCTCGAAAAGGCCGGCGCCAAAGTCGAAGTCAAGTAAGTTATTTGTCTTCATGCCAACGGCAGAGGGTGGGATCTCCCACCCCTCTGCCGCGGTTTTGTCTCTGATCCAGATGTTCTCAAATGAGGTTTCAATGACCTGTTGAATGGTTCCTCTCCGGTGTGGTTTTTTGCCGGAGACAGGGCCGGTTTCCTGAAAACGATTTTCTCGTCTGCGGTGTGGTTTTTTTGCCGCGGACGTAAAATATATATTGATCTCCGTTGCCGGCGTCCCCTGAAGTAATACGCGGGGGGGCCGGTCCGAAAACGGGATCGCCCGGCATCCGATGCTTCGCTTTCCGCGGAGGGTCGGCTGTTTCGTGTAAGGGGGAGGGCGTTTTCGCTCCGATCCCGGAAAAATTCGGATTTTATTTTCAAAGAATTATTTAAAACCAAAGACAGGAGCAGCGTAATGTCAACTCGAAAGAATTTCGGCAAGCTCCGTGACGTTCTGGAAATTCCGGATCTGATCGGACTTCAACTCGACTCCTATGCCAACTTCCTCCAGCGTGACGTCCGTCCGGAGGACCGCAAACGGCAGGGCCTTCAGGAAGTCTTTCAGGAGATCTTCCCCATCGAAAGTTTCGACAAACAGATGTCCCTCGAGTTCGTCTCCTACGAGGTCGGCGCCATCGATGAACAGAAGAACAACGTCATCGACTGCATCAAGGACGGCAAGGTCTACGGCGCGCCCCTCTATGTGGATTTTCTTCTCAAGACCAAGGGCGCCGAGATCCCCGAGCGCGTCTACATGGGCGACATTCCGATCATGACCCCCAGCGGCACCTTCATCATCAACGGCGCCGAACGCGTCATCATCAGTCAGGTCCACCGCAGTCCCGGGATCTGTTTCGAGAAGACCCGCCACACCTCCGGCCGCACCCTTTACAGCTACCGCATCATTCCCGACCGCGGCAGCTGGATGGACGTGCAGTTCGACACCAATGACTGCATCCTCATCTACCTCGACCGCCGCCGGCGGCGCCGCAAGTTCTACATCACGACCTTCCTGCGCACCATCGGCTATCCCACCAACCGTGACATCCTCAAAGAGTGCTATGTGGTGAAGAAGTACTCCCTGTCCTACCTGATGAAGCAGAAGGACCTTTCGATGTTCTACACCATCGACGACATCACCAACGAGCGCGACGAGATCCTGATCGACGAACTGGTCAAACTCGACGAGCACTCGCTCAACGTTCTGAGCGAAAACGGGATCAACGAGGTCGAACTTGCCTGCGTGGCCGACGGCGACGACTATCTCTTCGCCAGTCTCCGCAAGGATCCCGCCCGTGACGAGGAGAGCGCCCTCGAAGAGATCTACTCCAAGATGCGTCCCGGCGATCCGGCCAATATCAACAACGCCCGTCTGCTCATCAAACGGCTGTTCTTCGACAACCGGCGTTACGATCTGGGGGCCGTCGGCCGCTACAAGCTCAACGAGCGTCTCGGCGTCAATCTGCCGCCCGATCTGCGCGTGCTGGATCCCAAGGATCTCATGGCCGCCACCAAGATGCTCATCAAGATGCGCCTCAACAACAGTCCGGTGGACGACATCGACCATCTGGGCGCCCGCCGCGTCCGCACCGTGGGCGAACTGCTGCAGAACCAGTGCCGCGTGGGTTTGCTCCGCACGGAGCGCCTCATCCGCGAGCACATGACCTATGACGAAGGCAACATGACGCCTTCGAAGCTCATCAATCCCAAGGCGTTCGCGGGCGTCATCCGCGATTTCTTCGCCCGCAGTCAGCTGTCGCAGTACATGGATCAGACCAATCCGCTGAGCGAACTCACCAACAAGCGCCGCATCTCCGCGCTGGGACCCGGTGGTCTGAGCCGCGACCGGGCCGGATTCGAAGTCCGCGACGTGCACTCCAGCCACTACGGGCGCATCTGTCCGATCGAGACTCCCGAAGGACCGAACATCGGTCTGATAAGTTCCCTGTCGCTCTACGCCATCATCGACGAGTACGGCTTCATCGAGACGCCCTACCGCCGTGTCATCGACGGGAAGGTTTCCGACCAGATCGACTATCTGACCGCCGACAAGGAGGAACAGTTCGTCATTGCCCAGGCCAACGCGCTTCTCGACGAGGAGAACCGTTTCATCCGGCCCATGATCATGTGCCGCTACAAGGGTGAATCCGGCGAGCATCCCCGCGAGACGGTCCAGTACATGGACGTTTCTCCCAAACAGCTGGTCAGCGCCGCCGCGGGGATCATTCCCTTCCTCGAACACGACGACGCCAACCGGGCGCTGATGGGATCCAACATGCAGCGTCAGGCCGTTTCGCTGATGAATCCCGAAGCTCCCCTCGTCGGGACCGGCCTTGAAGAGCGCATCGCCCGCGATTCCCGCGCCGTGGTCGTCGCCCGTGAGCCCGGTATCGTCGCCGAAGTCAGCAGCGATCACGTCATCGTCACGCCCGACGGCAAGCTGCCCTCCGACGGCAAACAGGAGTACCGCCTTTACAAGTATCTGCGCAGCAACGCGGGAACCTGTATCAATCAGCGTCCCGTGGTCCGCCGCGGCGATGTGGTCAAAAAGGGCGATCTGCTGGCCGACGGCGCCGCGACGCAGGGCGGTGAACTGGCTCTGGGCCGCAACGTGCTGGTGGCGTTCATGCCCTGGTGCGGATACAACTTCGAGGACGCCATCATCGTCAGCGAGCGTCTGGTGAAAGAGGATATCTACACCAGCATCCACGTGGACGAATTCGAGATCACCAGCCGCGAGACCAAACTGGGTCCCGAGGAGATCACCCGCGATATTCCCAACGTGAGCGAGGATGCTCTGCGCAATCTCGACAGCCGCGGCATCGTGTTCGAAGGCGCCGAAGTCCGTCCCGGGGACATCCTCGTGGGCAAGATCACGCCCAAGAGCGAGACCGAACTGGCTCCCGAGGAACGTCTGCTCCGCGCCATCTTCGGCGAGAAAGCGGCCGACGTCAAGGACTCCAGCCTGACCGTCTCCAGCGGCAAGGGCGGCATCGTGATGGACATCCGCACCGAGTGCGTCAAGGATTCCACCGCTCGGCCCGCCATGTCCAAGACGGAAAAGAAGAATCAGGAAAAGCAGATGCGCAACGAGTACCGCGAGACCTACAACGGCCTCATCGAGGATCTGACCTCGCGGCTGCTGGATGTGCTGCTCGGCGTCAAGCTGCCTTTCCCCGTGATCGACACCGAGGGTGACGGCGCGGTCCTCATCAATCCCAACCGCAAGGTCAACAAGAACGGCGTCCAGAAACTGGCGGCCCACTACAACAGCTGGTCCATGGAGGACTGCGAAGTCAAGAAGACCATCACCGACATCATCGCGGGCTTCCTGCCGAAATTCGAAGAGAACGAGGAGAGACGCCGCCGGATCAAGGAGAGCGTCGATTCGCCCGATGCCGAAAGCGGCACCATCAAGCGGGTCAAGATCTATGTCGGCTGCAAGCGCAAACTTCAGGTCGGCGACAAGATGGCCGGGCGTCACGGCAACAAGGGTATCGTTTCGCGGATCGTTCCGGTGGAGGACATGCCGTTCCTCGAGGACGGCACTCCCGTCGATATCGTGCTCAATCCTCTGGGCGTGCCCAGCCGTATGAACGTGGGACAGGTGCTTGAGACTCATCTGGGCTGGGCGGCCAAGATGCTGGGCATCAAGACGGCCACGCCGGTGTTCGACGGCGTTCAGGAAGAGGACATCGTCCGCCTGATGACCGAAGCCAACGAAAAGTTCGCCGAGGAACACGGCAAGAACTACCATTGGGGTTTCCGTCCCGACGGCAACGGCGGTTACGTGTACGACGGCAAGACCGACGTGTACGACGGCCGCACCGGCGACCGTTTCGATCAGCGCGTCATGGTCGGCCAGATCTACATGCTCAAACTGGACCATCTGGTGGCCAACAAGATCCACGCCCGTGCGGTCGGACCTTACTCGCTGGTGACGCAGCAGCCTCTGGGCGGCAAAGCTCAGCACGGCGGTCAGCGTTTCGGAGAGATGGAGGTTTGGGCTCTCGAAGCCTACGGCGCCGCCTACACGCTGCAGGAAATGCTCACGGTCAAATCCGATGACACCATCGGCCGCAACCGTATTTACGAGTCGATCGTCAACGGCAAGAACGTGCTCGAGGCCGGCCGGCCCGAGTCCTTCAACGTTCTGCTCAAGGAGATGCAGAGTCTCGCGCTCGACATCCGCACGATCCGCAAACCCGGCGACAATCAATAATTCAAGTGAGGTGTTACCTTGATCGACAATACTTACGCTTACAGGGAGCTGCTCTCCAAGGATTCAGCCAACAATTTCGGAGCGATCTCCATCAACGTCGCGAGTCCGGAAACGATCCGTTCCTGGTCTCACGGCGAGGTGAAGAATCCGGAAACGATCAACTACCGCAGTCTGAAGCCCGAGAAGGGCGGACTTTTCTGCGAAAGGATCTTCGGTCCCACCCGCGACTGGGAGTGCAACTGCGGAAAACACAAACGCATCAAGAACAAGGGCATCATCTGCGACCGCTGCGGAGTTGAAGTCACTCAGGCCAAGGTGCGCCGCGAGCGCATGGGCCACATCGAACTGGCCGTTCCCGTGTCGCACATCTGGTTTTTCAAGTGCATGCCCAGCCGCATCGGTCTCATGCTCGACATGCCGGCCAAGAGTCTGGAACGCATCATCTATTATGAAGAATACGTCGTCACCGATCCCGGCGACACGCCTCTGGTGCTCCAGCAGACGCTGACCGAGACCAAGTACCACGAGTGCCTTGAGGAATACGGCGACGCGTTCAAGGCCGAAATGGGGGCTTCCGCCATCAAGAGTCTGCTCGAGCGCATCGATCTCTTCTCGCTGAAGGCCGACCTCGAAACGAAGCTCTCCAGCGGCAACAACAAGGCGCTGCGCAAGAAATTCGCCAAAAGGCTCCGTCTGGTCGAGGGCTTCATCGCCGGGAATTCCCGTCCCGAGTACATGATCCTCTCGGTCCTGCCGGTCATTCCGCCGGATCTGCGGCCTCTGGTCCCTCTGGACGGCGGCCGGTTCGCCACCAGTGACCTCAACGATCTCTACCGCCGGGTCATCAACCGCAACAACCGCCTGAACAATCTGCTTCAGCTCAACACGCCCGACGTCATCATCCGCAACGAGAAGCGCATGCTTCAGGAGGCGGTGGACTCCCTGCTGGACAACGGCCGTCACGGACGGGCCGTCACCGGCGCCGGCAACCGCCCGCTCAAGAGTCTTTCGGACATGCTCAAAGGCAAGCAGGGCCGCTTCCGCCAGAACCTGCTGGGCAAGCGCGTGGACTACTCCGGCCGCTCCGTCATCGTCGTCGGCCCCGAGCTGCGCATCAACCAGTGTGGTCTGCCGAAGACCATGGCCCTGACGCTGTTCGAGCCGTTC
>JAFTDL010000160.1 GCA_017454215.1 Lentisphaeria bacterium
GAAAGGATATTTCATTCGCCGCCGGAAGAACTGTACGGCATGGCCGTGGCTCTGGGCAGCCGGGTCCTGCGCATCCTTGCCGACGTCAGGACACGTTTTGCCCCCGGGGAGTTCTGGAGTGTCCTCGCACTGCGGGAATACCGCGACCTGACGGAGTATCTGCGCGAAAACGGCACCGCCGCGACGAAGGTGAGCGACCTCGCCGCCGCAAGAAACGAGTCCAGAGAACACTTCACCCGACATTTCTCCGCGCGGACGGGGATCACGCCCAAGTCGCTGATCGACCGCGTCGTCACCGGCAAATGCCTGGCGCTCATCGGCGAGGGGTACAGTTTCAAGGAGATCGCCCATCTGCTGGCGTTTCCCGACGCATACGTTTTTTCGCGTTACTTCAAGCGCAACGTCGGCATTTCGCCCCGCGTCTGGCGCGACAGCGTCAAAAAGGATCTCCTGAGCTCCCGGAAGAACTGAGGATCAGCCGATCCGCGCGATCTTCAGCCAGCCGATCCCCCACGGCGCGATCGCGGGAACGGTCACCAGCACGGATCTGCCCTGCTGTTCTCCCGAAAGCGGGAGGGGTTTTTTTGACGGGACGCACCAGTGGAACGTGTATTTCCCGGCGCTGACATTTCTCACTTCGAGCCGGAACTTTTTTTGCGTGCTTATCGTCGTGTTCAGGATCACCGCGGCCCGGGGAACGCCCTGCCGGGTGACCCGGGGAACGATGACGCTCTGCACCGGATCCAGCGGCAGGACGGCCATTCGGTTTCCCGTGAGCCAGTCGGCGATCCGGACGCACAGGGTCACCTGTGACGAGGTGGCGAAATAGGTGTTGAATCCGTCGTTTCCGCAGACGGCGGCCCGGGTGCCGTCGGGGCGCTCGAAAATAAGCGCGGAAATGCCGGAATCCTTCTGGTCCGCCCGGCCCCGGTATCTGCTCAGAACGCGGACGGGCAGTTTTTCGGGGACATTCAGGATGAAACGGCATCTGGTATACGGAAGGACCGTTCTGGCGAACAGACCGTCGTTCATGGGGTCGTCGGTTCTGAGGTCGGAGACCTCCCGGTCGGGGAGCGAGACCGTGATGCCGCCGATGACGCCGCTCATGCCCCGTTCCTGAATGACTTTCACGGCGGCGCCGTCGAGCCAGACGTTGCCGCGCAGGACCCGGCGCAGATCGTCATCCGAAAGGGCTTCCGCAGCGGCGGCCGTCACCATGCGGCAGAGGGCGTCCGGCGAAAAGGAGGCAAAGGGGATCCCGATCAGCGGCAGTCCCAGACTTCGGACCGTCTGATGCGGGGCATTTCCCGCGGGCAGGCCGAGGCCCGAAAGGACCGTGTCCGAGGTGTGCCGGATGAATTCCCGGTAGGACTCCGCTTCGCGGGCGTAGGGGGGAAGCAGATTTTCTCCGTACCACCTCGCGGATTCCAGCGTGCCCAGCATGTACAGCGAAAGGCTGTCCGCTCCCAGACTCAGGTAGAGCAGGGACTCTATGCGGTATCCCTGCGGCGTTTTGCAGCACATGCCCCGGGGGCACGATTCGATCTCGGCGCAGATCTGCCCCAGCGTGTCGTAACCCTGCTGCTCGAATATCTGGCGGCTCATCAGCGTTGCGGCGTCGATCAGCACATAGGGCTCGTGATCGCAGTACGCACCGCAGGCGGGACGGGAGCCGGACCGCTTGCCGGAGGCTTTTTTGAGCGTCTCGAAAACGGGCAGACGCGAGAGATCATTGTTGTGCTGGAGCCCGAACTTCGTTTCGGGGGAAATTTCCTTGAAACCCTGCACGACGGCCTCTGCCGCACCGCAGAGGCTCCGGGTGCCGAAGTCGATCCATTTCTTCAGAAGTCCGGCGTCTTTTTCACAGAGCTCGACCAGTTCCTGCCGGGAAAAGACATGGTGCTGTTCCCGGGAGAACGCGGCCAGACAGTCCGGGCAGTAACAGCCGTAGGGCTCCACCGCGGGGAAATGACCGCGGAGACGCAGATCGTCGTCGATCCACACCGACGCCGGATGCCACTGCGCGTACATGCGCGACATCTCCCGCAGATAATTCAGAAATCCGGGCTGACGCGGACAGTTGAGCGATCTGCACACCTCCCCGTTCCTGCCGACATATCCGCCCCAGGTCTTTCCCTCCGCGGGCTGACCGTCGCTGTGGCCGATCGTCGCCTGAACCTGCAGGCTCGGAAGCCATCCCAGTTTGCGGACGTCGTCCGCGCACCGCGCCATGCGCAGTGCATTTTCCCTGTGCAGTTCCAGCTTCGGAAATACTCCGCCGGTCGAAAACCAGACCTCGTCGAAACCTTTCCGGTATTTTTTCAGCTGCGGGTAAAGCTGCCGCCAGTTTTCTTCGCAAGTATCCGAAATACTCAGCCTGAGAATAAGATAAGGACGGCCGGGATCCGGCAGATGGTGTTTCGAGGCGCTTCTCATTTTGACTGTTCCTTCCGCAAAGACTTTACTGCTCCGCAGGAATAACATAGCACGGGAAAACGGAAAATGCTCTGCGTTTCCTGCCCGACAATGCGCGTTTCCGGCAAGGTTTCCAGGACAAAACGGAAAACACCTGTGATGAAAGCCGCAAGAGCCCTGCACATATTGTCGATGAACGGTTTTATCCGGCGTATCATCCCGGCCTGACTTCCCCTCCGGCAGAGAGATCGGGTCTGATCGCGGGCAACAAAAAAACGGCAGCATCTGCTGCCGTCCCGAAACCGAAAATTGGTGCGCCCACGGGGACTCGAACCCAGGACCCAATGATTAAGAGTCATTTGCTCTACCAACTGAGCTATGGGCGCATCATGTGACAATAATATAGTGCCGTTTCTTTTCTTTGTCAAGGCTCCGGATGAAAAATTTGCGAAAATCTTCATTCTTCGGCGCGATCATGATCCCGGTCCCGCTTCCGGTAGGCGAGGGGGGAACAGCCGTAGTACGACTTGAAGAGACGGTTGAATTGCGACAGTGTCGGAAAGCCCGTCCGACCGGCGATCTCGATGATCTGGTTCGAGGTGTTTTTCAGCAGCGTCGCCGCAGCTTTCAACCGGTAGGTGTTGATGTACTCCAGCGGCAGCATCCCGATCGAGTCCTTGAAGTTCCTCCGGAAGGCGGTGACCCCCATGCCGCACAGCCCGGCCAGGGTCGGTATGTCCAGCTGGCGTGCGTAAAACCGGGAAATGTGATTCAGGGCCGGGTACAGCCGGCAGATCCTGTCCGTATCCCGGCGCCGTTCGTGCCCTGACGCGGGCGCAAAGTCGTTGAGCTTGGTGAAAATGGCCCAGACCAGCGCCCGGACGCATGACGGTGATCTGCGGGCGGGCTCTTTCATTTCGCCGATCAGCAGTTTGACCAGTCCGATCAGTTCCGGAAAGTCGTTTTCGGAATAGACGTTCCGGAACCCGGAACCGGAGAGTTTTTCGAGATCGAACATCCTCTCTTCGGGCGGGATCCAGCCCATGAGCAGAGCCGCCGGGTCCAGATTGATGAAATCCCATTCGGAGTTTTCCGGCGTGGAATTCGACAGCTGATGATATTCCCTGTTGTTGATGAAGACGGCGCACCCCGGCGCACAGGAGTAGAGCTTCTTTTCGATCTGAAAAACCCCGCCGGAACCGCTCCGGCAGAACCCGATCTCGAAACAGTTGTGCACGTGCGCGAACTCCGGCGGTTTCGAAAAAGCCGGCGGTCGGATCGGAAAATCCTCATCCAAGGCGATGGGATCGTAAAACATGTGTGTTTTTTGCATAAAAAAATGGCTTTTTCGGAAAAGAAATGTTGTTTTCGTCGGATATATTATATCTCAGGATTCTCCGTAAAACAAGTCGGAAAGGAGTTTTTTTCATGAAAAAGAATCCGATCATCTGGTTTCCCGAAGTCCGCAGGGCCGAAATCAGGGAAGAGGATGTCCCGGTTCCCGGTCCCGGACAGTATCTGCTCAAATCACGGGTCACCCTCATCAGCACCGGCACCGAGATGACCGCGTACTGCGGCGAGTTCGAACCGGGCACCAGCTGGGAAAAGAATTTTTCCTGTCCCTATTATCCCGGCTACACCTGCATCGGGGAGATCGTGGACGCGGGAAAAGGCGCCGACCGTTCCCTGATCGGCCGGCGCATGGCGACCGACCAGCCGCACCGGGCATACGGACTCTGCTCGGGGGCCGATCCACTTGCCGGCGACCAATTCCACGGCCGCAGCCGTTTCCAGCCCGTTCCGGAGGATATCGGCGATGAGGATGCCGTATTTTCCAATATCGCGGTGATCGTGATGAACGGCATTCGCGCCGCAGCCATCCGCTGGGGCGAAAGCGCCGTCGTCTTCGGACAGGGACTTCTGGGACAGTTCGCCGCCCGTTTTCTGCGGCTGGCCGGAGCCTTTCCCGTCTTCGCCTGCGACGTCTCCGATCACCGCCTGAGCCTGCTGCCCGACGATCCGGCGATCATCCGGGTCAATACCGGCAGGGAGGATGTCGCGCAAGTCATTTCAAGGCACAACAAAGGGCGCAAGGCGGATTGCCTGATCGAACTTACCTCCAACGCCGATCTGCTGCCGCTCGAGGCCTCGCTGCTGCGCGAAAAGGGACGCCTGGTCATTCTCAGCAGTCCCAAGAAGCCGACGCTGTTCGATTTCGAGGATTTCTGCGCGGTTTCCAGCATCTCCATCATCGGGTGTCACAATTTCTCGCACCCGGTCTATCCGCAGGCGGACAATCCCTGGACCAACGACCGGCATTTCGAACTGTATACGGATCTTATCCGCTGCCGCATGCTCGACGTTCGTCCGCTCGTCAGCCGCGTGATCCCGTACACCTCCGCCCCCGAAGCCTACCGGGCGCTTGACGCCGACCGCGGGCGCGAGATGGGGATCATCCTCGACTGGAGGGAGGAAAAATGAGGCGGATCATCGTCTGCGGTTTCGGATTCATGGGGCAGAATCACGCGGCGAACATCCTGCGGTGTCCCGATCTGGAGCTCGCAGCCGTCGTCGATCCCGTCCCGAAATCCGCGGTCCGGCCGGTCAGGGGGAATCAGAACACTTCCGGTCCGGATCCGGAGAAATTGCGGGACATCCCCTTTTTTTCCGAGCTTTCCCGGGCGCTGGAGCAGTGCCCCGCCGACGCTGTCCTGATCGCGACGCCGGTCCGTTTCCATGCCCGGGCGGCTCTCGAGGCCGCGGCGGCGGGGAAACACGTTTTCGTCGAGAA
>JAFTDL010000161.1 GCA_017454215.1 Lentisphaeria bacterium
CATCCTTTTCAAAAAAAGCGGCGGGTGTTTTCGCAGGGAGGGCTTGCGCCGTCCTCGTGAGCACCCTCCCGCGGCCGAAACGTCGGCTCCGGGATGTCGCGGCGGCTGTTCACTGCGTTCACGACTCGCCTTGATCGAAAGGGCACGGGGCGGCGGGTAACGGCGGCTTGCCCTGTCGGGGAGCCGCCGGGACGTGGCACCCGCTGGCTGGTAACGGCGGCTTGCCCTTCCGCCTTCGCCAAGGCTATGGCGGACAAGTCGGGGAGCCGCCGGGCTTGATATTGCGGTCAGAAGTCGAACTTTTCGATCTTCATTTTTCCGGCGCGGTTGATGATTTCGACGTATTTCGCAAAGGGCGCCGAATTCGAATGCGCCGCCAGAGTCGCTTCGTCCTTCCACGTTTCGCAGATGAGAAGCACTCCCGGACGGGTGGCGCTGGCAAAGACGTCGTAAGCGATGCATCCCTCCTGTTCGAGCGAAGCCTTCGTCAAAGCCTTCGCCGCCTCCAGCGCTTCCGCCGCGCATCCCTCATTGGCCTGAAAAAAACAGTTGAGCCGGATCATATCGTTTCCTCCTCTTTTGTGATGATTTTTCCCTCCCGGGATCTCTTGAAACAATATAATTCCCCGCGCGCACATTTTCAACCCGCCGACGAAAACGCTCTTTTCCCGTCAGCGGAAAAATGTCTCAGGCCGAAGCAGATCCGCGGGCGGAAAGTCGGCTTGCGCATCGTTGGTGTTCAATACCTTTTGCAGTCGCTCTGTTCCCCGCAAGGGTCGATGAAAAGTCCGGCCCGTATCGCGCAGACGAGCAACAGGCCGCTTCCGCTGCGCGCGATCGGCGGCCCCGCTTTTGCTCAAAACACTCCGCTTTTCTCGCAAAAGGAAGGAAGCTCGGGGAGAAGGGAAACCACCGACCCTTATCGGGAACAGAGCCTTTGCAGTATTGTGAAATCAAGTTTTGACGGCGTGATGTTCATTTCGGCGCACAAAGACGCGGCGATGCCCGCCGCTTCTCCGGTCAGGGCGGCGGCGGGGATGACGCGGCACACCTCCCATGCGTCGTCCAGTGCGCCGATGCAGCGCCCGGCGGCCAGAATGTTCTCCGTGTCGCGGGGAACAAGTGAACCATAGGGAACTTCCCAGACGGGCGCGGGACGGCGCCAGTCGCCGACCCGGCCGACGGCGTCGTCGAAATGTTTCCCCCTGTCCTCGTCCCGCAGGATTTTCAGCGCGTCGATGCATCCGATCTTGCGCAGTTGCGGCATCGCGGGCAGATGCACGGGGTAATTTCTCCGCCGGGCATCGGTGTTTTTGAATGCGTCGTAGCGGGTGCGCATAAGCTGCCACGAGCGGCGGACAAACCCGGTTATGGACTTGCCCGTGCTGCAGTCGGGATAAACGGCCGCACCGGCGCTGCTTTCGAGGCCTCCCCCCGCCGCGTTTTCCCAGGCTTCCCGAACATGCAGAGGCCCCGTGAAGTGGAAAACCGACGGATCGTCGGCCATTTCCATCACCCACGGCGTGACGCGGTTTTCGGCACGGTGGATCCTGCCGCCCGCCATCTGAACGGCGTAAGCGCCGCCGGTGGCATCCACGAAACACCCGGCTTCGAGCCGGATCTTTCCGGAGGTGTTGAAGACGGTCACCGACGAGACGGCGTCTCCCGTCTTGTTCGCGCCGATGATGACGGTATCGAGCCACAGATCGGCACCGGCCTCTTCGAGCATTTTGTCGAGGGTCAGCGAGAAGCCCGCGGGCGAGAAACCGCATTGAAAACGTTCGGGATGGACCGCAACGCCGCTGCGGCCCTCTGCCGGACCGCCCCACTGCGCGGGAACGTCGAAAGGTCCGTATTCGGTACAGCGGCGGATCATTTCCTCGGCCAGACCGGATGTCACCTGATGGCCGTATCCGTCGCAGAGCGGCAGAAATATGTAGATCAGGCCGGAGGTGGCCAGTCCGCCGAGAAGGCACTGTTTCTCGACGAGCGCGGTTTTCGCGCCCCGTCTCGCCGCCGCGACGGCGGCGGCCGCGCCCGCCACACCCGCGCCGCAGACGATGACGTCGTATCGTTTTGTTTTCATGAATAACTTTCCCCGAATGGGATCCTCTGAAGCAATATGGGTCCTCTTGCTCCTGTCGGCGGAAAAATATCTCCGGCCGGAGCCGAGCCGCAAGTTCTTACTCAACTGGAGTGATTCTGATATCCTTGAGTTCAAAGGTCTCGTTCAGCTTGGGCCCTGTCAGAAACACGAGGCCCGCTTTGACCGTACCAGCGCGGAATTTCCCGCTGTTGCCCATTTCTCCCTGCGCGGCGATCCCTTTCAGCACCAGCTTCACGGGGACCCAGCGCTCCTTGTGAAATCTGCCTCCTTTCGCACACAGGTAGATGGCGCCGTCGAAGTGGTTGCGGACGAGAGCCCCCGCCCGATAACCGCACCTGAGGCTCCGGTCCAGCGTGATCTCCCAGAGGTCGTCTTTCCGCTTGATCTTCGCAATTCTGATGCGGTTGCCGTTGGGGAGATCCGACATGTCCTTGCGGGCATCGAAAACAACAAAACCGTTTTGGGCATTCCAGAGAGAAGCGTCCCTGACCAGGAGTGTCTTCGCTCCGGCCTTGACCGGCTCGGCGAGTTCAGCGGTCAGTTCAGGTTTTGTCAATACTTCGACCGGTCCGATTTTTCTCCCCTTGGCGTCGCAGCAGACAACGCCCATGACCACGCCCCGGAAGCCGGCTTTGCTCACCTTTTCGTCGGCGCGGACCAGACAGGAAAATTCATATCCTTTTTCCGGATCGACCGGAAAGAATTCTTTCGTTGTGATGACGGAGCGTTTATCATTTTTTTCGATTTTGAGGATGCCGCCGGACATTTCCGCCTTCCCGGCTGGAAGCCCCTGAAAATCCGAAAGGTTTTCTCCCCTGAACAGCGGTTCCGCGGCGGAGAGCGCTGCCGCGCAGCAGAACAGAGCCAATGTACTGATGATGTGTTTCATGATCCTCCTTACTTTTCACATTTGTGAGATATCCGCAAACTGCGCAGATCGCCGGTAAATCCCGGAAAATCTTTTCTCGGCAGAAAATCGCGGCAGGCGTCGTTCCCGAAAACACATCCGGAAGCCACCCGGCCGCGCCCGATGCGGGGACACTGCCATGTCTGACCGTTGACGGTGATATAAAAGTTTCTGATGTCGGACGCGACTTTGACCTTGCTCCACTTGCCGACCGGAAGTTCGAGCGGCGTATCATCCGTTTTGAAGTATCCGGCACTGCTGCTGTGGATGATCCGCAATTTTCCGTCGACCAGCAGCAGGCCGACCGAATAGGTCTGTTTCGGGTTGCTGTGGCGCCACAGGATCCCGTCCTTTTTGTCCGGACGCACTTCGCATTCCCAGGTAAATGCGCCCAGCGGCCAGACACTGGGCTGAAAGGTCAGCGTGGAGTACGGGGTGAAACGGAGAAAGTGGCCTTCTTTCTCCGTGTACCGCCAGTCGGGACCGATGTGGCGGGTGGCCGCCGGCGCCGACCGTCTGGAATTGTTCAGATTATAACGGTAGCCGCCGCCGATCTCCGCGGCAAACTCCTGCTTCCACGGCGTGGTCAGCATCCTCCCTGCAGCGGGAGCGAAGGAATAGACGGCATTCGGCACCCGCGCCGCAGCCACCCGGACGGAAGTTTGCTTGCGTTCGGTATCGGACCAGATCGGCAGATCGATCAAGTTTCCGCCGGGAAACTCCGGGACAACGGGGGCGCTCTGCCACCGTTTGCCGCCGAGGGTCACGGCGCGCAGGGAAAAGAGCGGCCATGGTTCATCGCTCCGCACAAGCAGATCGAAATCCATCTCTTTCCGGTTGAGCGAGCTGGGAATATCCGGTTCGGAAACGATCCGTTCGACCCGCCAGAAGATCGCCGGGGCGAGTTCCGCGGCGACACTGCCGTACTTCATCACATCCGCGATCTTGAAGTGAAGCGTGCCCTGCTGGACCTTAACCTGGATCGCCGCCTGCGCGGCTTTGCCGCGCGGAACGATCAGCAGCACCGACCGGACGCCCTGTCCGCCGCTTGCCGCATTGAGTTTTATGCCGCAAGGAACAAGCTCCCAGCGCAGCAGATGATTCATATCGGCTCCGACGAACCAGTTGCGGGCGACGGTCTCGGGGATCCCCGGCACAGTGACCGTTCCCTGCAGCGGCTGCCAGGTGTTGGATACGGCGGAAACGTGGAAAACTTCGACCTTGCCGCGGTCGAATTCCGGCTTGACTTCAACGGCGGCGACTTCATTGTGACGTTCCACGACTTCGAGGGTGTTCAGCGCCTCGGGAGAGCGGACTTTGCCTTTGACTCGGTAAAAACCGTCCGCCTTTTTTGTCACGGTGAAACTGCTTTCCGTCTGAACGCATTCACGCAAGGGGAGCCGGGTATAGAGGTAATCAACATTGTGCGTCGGGTTGAACACAATAGGCGGAAAGTCGCGGTAAACTTTGCTCCTTCCGTTGACGCTGACCGCAAGCTCGATCCGCAGAAAGAGATCGTCGGGGAATTTTTCGCTTGGGACGTAAAAATCCTTCGCATCCAGTTTCGCCGGATCGAGCGTGAACTCCGGGAACGTATGGACGCACTTGCCCGCGGCATTGAAAAAACGCACTTGCGCTTTGACTGGAGCGTTTCCCGTGCCGTCGGGCACGTTGAGCACTTCGCAGTGGAGCCTTTCACCCAGTTTGACGACGGCGCGGCAGCTCAAGATCAAATTCGGCACGCTTGCATCGTCGAAAGCAAGCGGAGTCAGCTTGTCTCCGCTGCCTTTCTGCCGGTAATAGCGCAGAATGCGCATCGCCGCCGCTCCCTTGCGGACGGTCGGGATGACTCCGGTGTTCTCGTTCCACTCGTTCCACTCAAACGGAACGATGTAGTCGGGGTTCATCGCCAGCGCCGCCTCGGCGGTCTTGCGCAGAGTCGCCGTGCCCGCTTCACCGGGAAAAAGCATCCCGCTCTGCGGATTGACGTAACCGATCGTGCACCAGCAGGCGAGAAGTTTTCCCCTGTTGCGCGGATCGGCATATACTTTTCGGATGAGTTCGCTGAATTGCCTGCCTTTCTTATCATCGAGATGTTCGCCGTAGTCGCCGCTCGGATCGAGTTTTGTTGCGTACGGATGAAAAATGATGCCGTCGAGAACATCCAGATAACGCTGGATCTCGCTGATGGTTTTCCGGTCGAATGCGGCGGGATCCTTTGCCCTCGGCCGCCGGTAGCGGTAGCGCTGGCCGATGACCTTGAGATCGCCGACGAAGAGAAACTTGTCACCGTACTTCTGCCGCATTTCCGCCGTGATATTTTTCCACTGTTCGGGAGAGGCGAAGGTCGCTTCATAGCTGTTGATGACCATTTTGCCATTGATCCTGAAAACATGCGGAGAGTCGGCATGCGAACAGATATCTTCGAGGATCCATTTTGCGGTCTTGCGGCCGGGGTTGTAGGTGCCGGGCAGAAACTTCACCCCGGGCAGGGGAGACTTTTCGTAGAAGCGGAGCATATCGCCAAAACCCTGCAGATCATCCCGCCAGAGCGCAGAAAGGCCGCTGATCCCGTAACGTGAGGCGAGTGCAAAGTCTCCGTGAACACCTTTTTCGGTCATGTAGCGCGCCGATTTCCCGTGGCGCGCGGAACGGTCGAGGTAAAGCGGGCGGTCGTTCCAGTGCCAGTAGTTGCGGAAATTGTTTCCCGCATTGTAGAATATCTGGATCTCCGGAAAGATCTCCACCTTTTTCTTCGGCACCGCGTCCGCCGCCGGGACCGCCGGCAACGCAAAAAACGCAAGCAGTGCGGTCAGGATCCTTTTATCCATTATGAAAACCTCTGTTGACTGATTTTTGATGGCTTTCCGGCCCTTTTTCGAGGTCGGATCGGTGTCATCGGTCCGATCCCGCCTTGTCCTCTCTTTTACATTACGGGCCAGGCTGTTTCGCCGTTGTTTCCGGGGCTGACTTGTTTTTTGACATTCTCGGCCTGTCCGAGGAACTCCGACTGATTTTTGAGGCTGCCCGTGTGTCCGTCGGCGTAGAGCGCGTTGGCGCTTTCGCCGTGGCGGAAATCGACCACGTTGCGGTCTCCTGTCCCGTTGACGCGGCTTTTGTAATAATCGTCGACGCCCACCCAGAAATCTTCACTTTCGAGAAAGGTAAAATAGATAGAGGGCCTCTTCAGGCCGGCGGCTTTATGGGGAGATTTTTCGGGGTGCGCAGAATCCGGATACGGCCGGGAGCCGCCCCAGGTATGATTGTGGGCATAGCTCCAGTAATATTCCGCTCCGCCGGAGATGTTCTTGCTCACACCGTTGGGTTTGCGGGAGGGACAATCGATGGCCTTCGATTTCCCGTACCAATCTGCCGTAACTCCGCCGGGTCTCAGGATATACCGGAACCAGCCGCCCTCGTGATAAATGGATTTGATGCCCCACAACGGATTTTGCATTGAGTTGGTTGACTGAGGAAGCGTGAAGCCGTCATAGGTGTCGGCATAGGTGAAAACCGCCATTCCCATCTGCTTCAGGTTGCTGAGGCAGTTTGCGGAGCGGCCGCGTTCCCGTGCCTGCTGGAGCGCGGGCATCAGCATGGCGGCCAGAATCGCAATGATTGCTATGACGACAAGAAGTTCTATAAGCGTGAATCTGGTTGCCGCACCGAAGCGGTTTTTCGCCGGTCCTTTCCGGACCGGCAACATGTTCTGCGTTTTTTTCGTCATGACTGCTTTCTCCTTTCCTGAAATTGGTCATTCACCTTCGGGTGCGTTGAACTTTGCAAATTTTTCAAAAAACTCGGACATGAGATCGTTACGACTGACGTCTCCTCGAACTTTCGCGGGGAATGAATTTCACCTGACAGCTCAGCCGGACCGGAGCGGATTTGCCGGCGATTTTATCCTGCAAGATCTTGAGAGCCGAATCCGCCAGCTCTTTTTTGTCATAGTAGAGCGTCGACAGCGTGACGGGAAGGTATTCCCCAAGCGGCAGATTGTCGAAGCCGATCACGCCGAAGTCCTGCGGAACGCGGACTTTTTCGGCAAGAAGCGCCTTCAGGAAAAGCGCCGCCAGATCGTCGTTGTGCGCAATAATTGCATCGATGCCCGCGGGATTGAGTTTTTCGCGGATAAGTTTGCGGCATTCGTCATAAAGCCGGGGGATCTCCGAAATCTCGGGTTTCAGCAGAAAGAAATCGCCGCCGGGACAGTTGCGCAGAAAACCTTCGAGACGTTTTTTGTTGCTGCGGGTGAGTTTTTCGACGGGGTCGACACACCCGCCGCACATCAGAAGTGCGGGGCTGCGGTATCCCTGCTCTCGGAGGTGAGTCAATGCTTGCGCCATGCCGCCATGGTAATCCACATCCACCGAGGAACCGGTCTGCTCGGGCGTGTTGAGCACGAAAACGATCCGGGGATCGTCCTCGAACTGACTGTCAAGCCGACACCCGAACTGGGCGTAATCGTGAGAAAACGAAATGATGCCGTCGACACCGTTCTGTTTCAGGGAGTGGTAGGCCTGCAGCAGTCTCTCTGGTTTGTCGTGGGCCTGGGCGATGAGGATGCGGTACCCCAGTTCATCGGCGCTGTGCTCGATCTCGGCGAGGACGCCGTACATGGATTCCGGCGCGCGGGAGTCGATGAGCACGCCGATGATCCGGCTGGCGTCTCCCCGCAGGATCCGGGCGCTGGTGTTGGGGACGTAGCCCAGTCGCCGGGCCGCCTCCATGATCTTCGTGCGCGTGGACTCCGAGGCGCGGGCGTACTTCCTGCCGCCCAGCACCGCAGACACCAGCTGGAACGAAACTCCCGCCGCATCAGCCACATCACGAATCGTTACCGCCATTTTTTTCTGCCTTCGGTCATAAATTGATGGAACGTTCTATCATATAATCTATCGCACCGGTCTGATTTTGTCAAGGGAAATTTCAAAAAAATTTGCAAAATTTACTGCGCCGTTTTTGGCGGAGCAAATCTTGAAAAGCGGCGGAGTAAATTGCCGTCGCGGTGAAGGCTGTTTGCCGACGAGTGCTTGAATCCCGTCCGTCCTGTCCTGCCTGTCCCGCCTGCGGCAGAGCGTTTTCTGCGGATGGTACGATTTTTTCGGAAACTTCGTTCCCCCCTCGGGGCGGTGAAAGTTTGCCTCGTATCGTGCAGACGCGAAGCAGACCGCTTCCGTTGCGCGCGATCGGCGGCCCCGCTCTTGCTCAAAACACTCCGCTTTTCTCGCAAAAGATGGGGGCTTGGGGGAAGGAAACCGGCGGAGATTTTTCTGCGGATAGTGCGATCTTTTCCGGAAAAGATCCTATGATTTGACGCGGACCGGGTGTATATTATACGCCGTTCCCGGCAAAATGTGGTTTGGAGGGTGTCCGAATGAGTGTGATCGCCTTTGCTTTTATTTTCGCGTCGCTGCTGCTGCACAGCCTCTGGCATTTTCTGTGCAAGAGCAGCGGCAAGTCGTCCGCGGCGTTCTTCGCGCTGTTTTCTTCGACGCTTTTCTGTACGATGCTCCCCGTCGCCGTGATATCGGGTCTGCCGGGACATATTCCCGCGAGCGTTCTGAAATACGCATTTCTCGGCGCGTTCAGCGGCGTTCTGTGCGATATCGGACTGATCTTCGCGTACAGGTACTCCGACATCTCTCTGGTCTACCCCATGGCCCGGGCTCTTCCGGTGTTCCTGACGCTGGTGGTGACCTCCGTCTTCGGCTGGGGCAAGCCCCTCACCGCCTGCGCCGCGGCGGGAATGATGACGATCTTCATCGGCTGCGTCTGCATGGCGCTCACCGACGGAGCCGCCGGCAGCACCCTGCGCCAGAAGATGCTCCACATCAGGAACGGTCTGGCCGGGATCCTGATCGCGGCGGCGGGCACCACGGGATACACCGTGGTCGACAGTTTCGGCATCCACGAGATCACGGCCCTGTTCCCCGAACACAACAAGATGCTGGTGGCGGGAGCGTACTCCTGCGTCCGTGAATTGTTCGCCATGACGATGCTGTGGTGCTGCGTCCTCTTCTGCCACTGCCGCAGAATGGAGCGGGGCGTCCTGAAAAAACTTCTGGTCGCGCCCCATCCGTACCTCGCCGGATTCTTCGCCGCACTGGCCTACTGGCTGATCCTCGTCGCCATGAACTACGTGACCAACGTCAGCTTCGTTCAGGCCTTCCGCCAGCTCAGCCTGCCCCTCAGCGCCCTGCTGGGATACCTGATCCTCAAGGAAAAAGTCACCCCCTTCCGCTGGCTCGCCCTCCTCCTCATCATGGCGGGCCTGATGCTCTGCATCCTGTAAGGCCCCCATTCCTTTTCAAAGACAGCGGGGGGCTTCAGCCGCGACCGTCTTCCGAGACCGAAAACAGCAGGGATTTTTACAAAAAACAGCAGTTATTTTTATTGTTTTGCCGCCGGGCCGTGATATATTAAACGCAGTATTCGGAGGAGAAACAATTTTATTGACAATGTCATACGGAAAGGGGTGGAAAATGTTTCCTGATTTTGCCAAGCGGATCTCGAACGGGCGTGGCGGCCGGTCCGCCGGGAGCGGCGCGAACGTGTCCGGCAGACAACTGC
>JAFTDL010000162.1 GCA_017454215.1 Lentisphaeria bacterium
ACGACGTCCTCGAGAACGGGATCGTCTCCGGCAGCGTCTCCCTTGCGGACAAGGCAAAATTCGACCGCATCGAAAACGCGCAAAAAGAAAAGTGACCGCCCAATACTCCGCGTCAAAAATTCTGCGGAGACCGCAGGAAGATATCAGTTCCGGGAAGCGGTCTGTTTCACCGCGTAATACGCGCCGAAAACGAGATTCTTGTGCAGAAGCCCGACCTCCCGGAAGCCGACTTTGCGCAGAAGCGCGAACTGATATTCCAGCGGCGACGGCGTGTCGCTTTCGGCGACGGAGCGCATGATCCGCTCCGCCTCGGCATCGCCCAGCGCCTCGCGCAGAAAGGCCTCGTACCGGACTTTGAACAGCGCCTCGACCTTCGGGTTTTCGTGCCGGATCAGGTCGGAGACCAGCAGGACGCCGCCCGGCTTCAGCAGAGAATGGATCTTTTCGAACGCCCGGGACCAATCCCCGTCATCGCGCAGATGGTGGAGCACCGCCGCGGCGACGATCACATCGAAACTCTCCCGCGGCAGAGACGCCGTGCGGAGATCGCTTTCGACAGAAGTGATCCGTCCCGCCGCGGCGCGGCCGACCCGCTCGCGGGCGCGTTCCAGCATGGCGGAACTGATGTCCAGCAGGGTGCAGTCCGCCGGAGGAAACACCCGGAGCAGGTTCAGCGTCTGATTTCCCGCCCCGCAGCCGATATCCAGAATACTGCGGGCGCCGGGAACCAGCGCGGAGGCGGTTTCGGCCAGCAGGTCCATCATCAGCCGGGCGTCCTTTATCGAGGCCTGCCCCCGGCCGAGATCCGAAAATCTCTCAACTTCGCCGTCGAAGTAACGGCCGATCTCCGCGACGCTGCGCTTGCCGGTATTCTCTTGCATATCCACGTTCCTCCCCTTCCCTGTTTTTCCCGGTGACCGTCCGCCCCCACTGCAGCAAAAACTTTTCATTTGCCGCCGTCTTCCCCGTCATTCTGCGGTGCGAGCACGGGCAGAAACCTCATTTCCAGCCCCATGTAATTCTTTTCGCCTTCGGTGACGGGACGGTCGTTCCTGTATTGCGAAATGATCTTGAGCTGGTCCCGCAGAGAAAGTGTGTGATCGAATTTCGCCTCGGGGGAGCCGCACAACTTTTCGAACGCCTCGCAGCACATTTCAAGCTCCATGTCGTCACAGGAATAAAAAGCCGACTTGTAATAGGATCTGTACAGTTCCCAAAGGGAGTCCCCGGGGCGGAGCATGAAAACATCTCCGTCCTCCAGCGCGAACGCCTGAGAAACCGCTTCGAGATAAGCCGCGGTGACGGACGGCTCCACATCGTCGAAACGCCACGCGCCGGGATCGGAGGTCCGGTTCGCCAGCAGCGGCCAGACGACGTCTCCCCGGCAGGCGACCGCGATGACGATGATCACGAAAACGGCGAAACCGATGATGAAGATCATTGCCTTTTTCTCCGGAAGTTTCCTTCAAAACGTCACGCGGCAGCAGTACTGCGCCACGCCCGGGATATTCTCCTGCCGTTCGACCCTGCAGACGCCGGCGACCGAAAACGCCAGATGCCCGGGATCAAACTCGAACACGCTCGAACCGCCGGAGCTTTCGTCGAAGGCTCCGCGGAGAGCCGTTACGAACTTTTCCGCATTTTCCGGACTGTCCTTCACAAGATAAGTGACGTCGTATCCGCACTTGAGAAAATCCCCGAAAATGGATTCCGTCCAGTACGGCGGACAGTTCCCGTCGCGGAAATCGGGCTGATATCTCCAGACCGAGAACCTGTTTTCCACCGCGACTTTTTTTCTTATCAGGTGTTCATGCAGGATGCGCAGGATCATTTTTTCGGGTCCGGCGGGCTGGTTCCGCTGCCGGGCAAGGAACAGGCACTCCGGACACAGTTCCCGTCCGGCGATCTTCTTCCGCTTCGGATCCGCTTCCATTTCCCTGCGGCAGATTTCACACACGATCCGCATTTTTGCACCTCAGCTCATATTATAATATACGGCCCGGAAGCGGAAATGCAAGAAGCTCGTCCGATCCCCCCGCGTCAGAGGCGGATGGAGAACCAGCGGGCAAGAACACCGGAGAGGGCGGAAACGTCGGCGCGGGCGATCCTCTGTTCGAAGGGCGGCGCGTCCGGCCGTTCGCGGCGGAAGAGAAAGGTCTGCTTATCGGGATCGGCGGGATCCATGAATATACTGCGGCGGCCGTCGGAGGCGGCCAGATTGACCAGAAGATTGTTGCGGAAAAAGGAGTTTTCCGCCATGGCGCAATAGTAGTTGACGTAAAGAAAATCCTGCGCGAAGTGCGGCGTCGGCCAGAAGGAATAATAATTGACGAACCCTTCGGGCATCTCCTTCTGCACGAGAAATCCGTGCAGGGGATCGCGGACGATGCGGAAACGCAGTCCGTTGCGCTCCTGAACGACGTCCGTCTCAAGAAGCAGCGGTGCAAGCGGACAGGGCGATCCCACCCCCGCGTCGGCGATCCAGGTCGCCTTGCCGATGCGCACGAGCAGGATCCGGTGCCGCCGCGGCGGAAGCGGATCCTTTTCCCCGAAACACCAGCGCGCAAAAGTCTCCGTAAAATCGAATCCGCACGCCGAAAGCAGCCAGCCGAAGGCCCCGTTGAGCTCGAAACAGTACCCTCCCCTGCCCCGCCCGACGATCTTGTCGTACAGCGCCTCCGGCGCAAGACTTGGCACACGCCCCTCCAGAAAGATCTCGCAGTTCTCGTAAGGCACTTTGCGCAGATGCGCCTCCTGAAGCTCCGCAAGAGACGCCCCGGTCGGACGCGGCACGCAGCCGATGCCGATGCGGGCCAGATACTTTTCGACGCTCATTTCCATATCCGGAATTCCTTTCTGCCGGTATAATATACCCCCTGCCCAGCCGTTTTTACAGGGCGGAACGCAAAAAACTTGCATCCGGAGCATTTTTGCGGTATAGTACGGGAAGAGCAGACGGAGGTTTCTTTTGCGTTACGGACATGTCATCTCAGGCCGCTTTCTCGTGCGGCGCAACCGCTTCATCGCCGAGGCGGAGATCGCCGGGCGCGTCGAAACGGTCCACGTCAAAAACACCGGACGCTGCCGGGAACTGCTGGCGCCGGGATGCGAGGTCTTTCTGGAAAAAGCGGTCAACCCCGCACGGAAAACGCCTTACGATCTCATCGCGGTGAAAAAAACGCGCCCCGGCCGGGAACCGCTGCTCATCAACATGGATTCCCAGGTCCCCAACGCCGCGGCGCTGGAGTGGCTCCCCGCATCTGGACTCTTTTCTCCGCAGGCCCGGTTCAGACGCGAAGTCACGCACGGGGACTCCCGCTTCGACATCTTCGCCGAGGACGGTCCCCGCCGGGCTTTCATCGAAGTCAAGGGCGTGACGCTGGAAGACAACGGCACCGTTCTCTTTCCCGACGCCCCCACGGAACGGGGCGTCAAGCACTTAAAGGGACTTGCCGCGTGCGTGAAAGAGGGCTTCGAAGCGTACATCTTTTTCGTCGTCCAGATGAAGGGCGTCAGCCGTTTCCGGCCCAACGACGCCCTGCACCCGGAGTTCGGCAGCGCCCTGCGCCGGGCCGTCCGCGAAGGCGTGAAAGTCCTCGCCATGGACTGCCGCGTCACCCCGGACTCCATCGCGGTCGACTCACCGGTCGGGATCGACCTCTGACGTCAGAACCTGACCGTCACCGGCGGACGGCCGAAGTAGTTGAACACGGCGGTCGCGTCCTTGAAGTACAGCACTTGCGTGTTGCCGTCGTCGGGACTGTACATCTTTTTGAGGCCGGGATATTCGTTCAGCATGGCCTCCTTGGGGGCGCGGCGGTCGTCATCGACCAGCGTTCCGGCGAGGCGCAGCCAGCAGGAGCCGTCGAAGGCGCACAGTTCGACCTTGCCGTTGCGGGAGATCTGCTTCGAGACGTTCTTTTTGCGTCCGGTCTGGATGTAGAGTTTCCCCTCGTAAAGCATCACCGTGCCGAAGGGACGCACCCGGGGCTGGTCGCCGTCGACCGTGGCCAGATAATAGGCGCGGGTCTTCTTGAGAAAATCCCGGACGTCGGCGACGGTCGCGGGCGTCTTCGCCTGAGCCTTTTCGGGAGCCTTTTCCCGAGCCGCCGCACCTCCGCAGAGGCAGACGAGCATCACGGCGAACAGCGGAACGAAATTTTTTGCGGTCATAAAAAAGATCCTTTCTGTTGAATTTCGGGCAACTCCCGTAAATATAATCTTTTTTGCCGCGATTTCAAGCGCCGGAGCAAAGTATCTTTCCTGCGGTTGATTTTTCGCTTCCGGCGTGCTACATTCTACCGTCTCCGAAAAAACTGTCATAAGGAAAACTGTCATGAACGATGTTCCGGATGTCCGCCCGAATTATTTCGAACCCAACTACGATCCGGCAAAGATCGCGCCCTACACGCTCGAAGACCCCTTGACCTTTCTCGACGGGAGGAAAGTGAAGACCCCCGCGGACTGGCAGAGCCGCCGCCGGGAAATACTGGATATTTTCGCAAAGGAAATGTACGGCAAGGAGCCCCCGGCTCCGGAATGTCTCGTGACCGAACTTGCCGAGGAAAAAATCGGCGCGCTGGCCGGATTTGCGGTGCGCTCCCAGTACAAGATGTATTTCAAAGAGGATAAGAGCGGTCCCTGCATCGACTGGCTGGTCCTGCGTCCGCGCTATGCGAAGAAACCGGTCCCTGTGATACTTTTCCTCAACTACAAGGGCGGACACGAACTGATCCCCGACGAAGAGGTTTTCATTCCCGACGCGTGGTGCAAAACGCCCCCGGATCACAAACTGCCCCGTGAGCGCGGCGTGCAGTGTGACCCCAACGGCGCCACGACGTTCCCCGCGGGGATCCTGCTGGCCGCCGGATACGCGGTCATGACGGCCTGTTACTGTCAGGTCTCGCCGGATCCCGTCTCCGATGAAAAAGAGGAACGCTTCAAGCAGGAAAACTTCGCCTGGACGGGCGTGTTCGACCTGTGGGGCCCGCGGGACGAGTCGCGCACCGACAACACCACCTCTCTGGGCGCATGGGCCTGGGCCCTGTCGCGGGGACTGGATCTGGCGGAACGGATCCCGGAGATCGACGCCGCCCGGGCCGTCGTCACCGGATGCTCCCGTCTGGGCAAGGCGGCCCTGATCGCGGCGGCGCGGGACGAACGGTTTTCGGCCGCCGTGCCCGTCCAGTGCGGCGGCGGCGGAGCCACGCTGGCCAAGCGCGACTTCGGCGAAAACGTGGCGACGGAAGTCAAAATGTTCCGTCACTGGTACTGCAAGGCCTACGGCAAATATCAGCGCAATCCGGCGCAGCTGCTGACCTTCGACCAGCATCTGCTGGTTTCCGCCGTCGCTCCGCGCAAACTCCTGATCGCGGGGTTCGACAAGCCATGGTTCGACGCCGAGGGGGAATACCTGGCCTGCAAGGCGGCAAGCTGCGTCTGGGAGTTCCTGGGCAAAGGCGGCATGCCGCGTGTCCCGTATCCCGGGGATTTCGACACCTCCGCCATCGGAAGCGATCTGGGGTTCTACCGCAGGTCGGAGGAACACGGCATCGCGGACTTCGACTGGCTGCGTCTGCTGGAGTTCGTCAGGCAGGACCGCTGAGAAAGAAAAGAGCAAAACACGTTTCGCCGATCCGGCGCCGACTTCCTTTCTCACGCATTCGGGGCATGTCTCCTGCGATACTCGCCCGGAGTCATGCCGCAGCGGCGCCGGAACACCCGGTGAAAATACGAGCCGTCGCGAAAACCGGCTTTTACGGCGATGAAGGAGACCGGGTAATCGGTGTCGTCGAGGTACAGCTTCGCCAGACGCAGCCTCTCCATGGTGAGCAGTTGGGCAAAACTTTTTCCGAAGAGTTTTTTCACCGCCTCGCCGGCCCGGGGCGGACTTAAATTAAGTTTTTCCGCCAGCGTTTCCAAACACGCCTCCGGCAGATTGGCACAGTGCTGAATATACCCCCTGATGATCCCGGCACGGTCGGTTCCGAAGGCAGGCGTGCAGCAGTTGCCCAAATAGCTTGCCAACAGTTCCCCCATGAGCATCAGATTGCTCCGCGCCCTTCCGTCCAGTTTCGGCAGTGCCGTTTTGACCGTCTGTGACGTCGGGACCGTCAGTTCCGCTTCTCCCGCGGCGAAGGGGCCGGCGAAAATGATTCCCGCCAGAACATTTCGGGTGTACACGGGAAAGACCGCTTCCAATATGCCGCAGTGGCACATTTTGAAAAATCCCCTGCCGGTCAGAGATGCTTTCTGCGGGACGATTTTCTGATCGAAATTCATGCACAGCAGATGTCGGCGGCGCAGGGATTTTTTGTAGGCGACACAACACTCCGCAAAATGCATGTGCGGCAGTTCGCCGTGAGCGAGCCTGCCCGTGTAATCGTGCAGACACAGCTTGCAGTCGAATTCTCTTTCGACCATCCTGCAGAAGGATTTGAATATGTCGATATTTTCTTTCATGTGGAAATATACAGCAAAAAAGAAAAAAAATCCATAGTTTTTCGGGATATTTTCAATATATTTATATCAGAAACCTGACGTCAGAAACCTGACGTTCTCGAACCCCAAGGAAAGGAAAACCACCTATGAATCATGCCGGACAGAAGAATTTCACGCTCATAGAACTGCTGGTGGTGATCGCCATCATCGCCATTCTGGCGGGGATGTTGATGCCCGCGCTGTCGAGCGCCCGCGACCGGGCGCGGACGGCGACCTGTGCTTCGCAGATCGGCAACTGGACCAAGGGACATCTCTTTTACGTCGATGCCCATAACGACACCTTCTACTGGCGCTGCTCATGGACCGAAGGCAGTTATCTGCGCCGCTGGTATCACGAGGTGTATCCCTATGCCGGACTGAAGATCATGAGCGCGGAATTCAACGGCAACGCGGCAAAAAGCCAGCTCTACTGCCCCATGGACGGCCGTCAGGTCAGCCACGAAGTCAATGCGAAAAAGGTGAGTTACGGCTACAACGCCATGTTTCTCGCCGCGCATTACGCAAAGGACGGCGGCACCTACGGCTACGGCAGCAAGATAACGCGCATAAGGAAGCCCACCATCCGGGCGCTGATGTGCGAAGTGGGCAGTCTCGACGGCAAGGCGCTGGGAGACGCCTATGTATCATATCACAACGGCGACGTGGGGTATGCGCCCACGGCGCGGCACAACGGATACGCTCAGGTGGGCTTCGTCGACGGGCACGTTCAGCTGATGCTGCGCAGCGAGCTTATGTACATCACCGACAACACCCGCAAGCCGGTAAACAGATATTTCGGCTACAACAAGACCAACGACGGTCCGGCGGCGCTGTAGAAAATGAAACTCTCTTGCTGCATACTGGCGGCGGTCCTTCTGGCGGGTGCTCCCGCCTTCGCGGCGCCTTACGTTCAGGAACTCTGCCGCCAGATCGACGTGGTCGATTATCCGGAGATCCCGGGATACGGCACTTTGCCCTTCAAGGTCTTTCAGCCCGCGGGCGACTGGAAGTGCGAAAAAAAGGAGGGCGTTCTGCAACTCGAAGCCCTCAAAAAGACAACCGTCGAAAAGGAGTGGGACAACGACGCCCTGCGCCAGAAACTGAGTTTCAGATACGAGGGAAACATCACGCTGACGGTCTACGTCACGGGCGCGCACAGAAAAGTGAATGTCGTCCGCGAAAAACTTTCGGGCGGCGGCGCCTACGAAAAAGTGTTCACTTCCCCGCACCTGATCGAAAACACCCGGTTCGACACGGTGGATCAGGTCAACGAACACGTGACCGCCGACAAGATCAGACTGCGCATGCACCTGGAACCGGGAGCGAAACTCGATGCCGCATCCGTGAGTTTCACCGCCGTTCCGGACACGCTCACGCCCGCAGACACCCCGTACCGGACCTCTTCGCAAGAGGGCATAACTTCCATCCGTCTGCCGGAAGATCCCGATTACTGGCAGCTCTTTGCTGCGTGCAGACTGCGCAAATATCTTTATCTGCGGACGGGTAAAATGCTGCCTTTCACAGTCGGGAAAAGGACGGACGCCCGCGCCGTGAACATCGGCTTTCCCCCAGACCGGACCTTCGGCAAGGGCGTGCGAAACGCGTTCCGCGTGACTTCCGGACGGACAGTGACGATCTGCGCCGACCGCAGCGTCAATCTGGTCCACGGATCGTATGAATTGCTCGAAAGATGCGGGTTCAGGTTTTATTCCCGCTTCCATCAGGTGATCCCCGCAAGCAGAAAGGTCGTCTTTCCCGAGTTCGAGTGCGAAAGATCGACATCCCTCACCTACCGCCGGTTCATCGAATCCGGCGATATGATCGCCATGGGCTACAGTTCCGATAAGCTGGTGACCCCCGCCTATCACGGCAGGAACCTGCCGCACCACAACGATATATTCATCGTTCCCGCCGCCCTTTACGAAACGCAGCCGGAGCTGTTCGCGCTGGGAAAGGACGGCAAGCGGCGCGATCCGCGCAACCGCCGGGAACAGCCCAAATGTTTCTCGAATCCAGAAGTGCGGCGCCTCTACCGGGATGCGGCGGTGCGGTACATGAAAGCCCTTCCGCAGGCAGAATTCGTGTTGCTGTCGACTTGCGACTTCCACAACTGGTGCCTCTGCGGCAAGTGCCGGGCCGGGGACCGGGAGGGGTCGTGGACAAGGGTCTTCATGGATATGATCAACGGGATCGCCGCCGAGATCATGCCCGCGTTTCCGGGCAAAAAGATCAGGACTTACGCCTACAGCTACACCTCGGAACCCGTTCCGGGCCTGAAAATGCATCCGGCCGTGACGCTTTACTATGCCTTTTACAAACCGTATTTCACCTCGGATTCGGTCAACGGCTCCTACGGCAACCGCGAGGGCTGGCGTCAGCTCGAAGGCTGGCTCAAAAGCACGGCCCCCGGCGGCCTCGGCGCAACAGTGTATCCAACGCAGTTCAATACCCGCTACGCCCTCACCATGCCCTTTTCCGCCACCTGCGAACGCATCCGCTGGTGCAAGGACCACGGTTTCGACGGCATGGTCTCCTGCGGCGTGACCTTTCAGTTCGAGGAACTCATGACCTACATCTGGGGCAAGATGTTCTGGAACGACGACGCGGACGTGCAGAAACTGATAAAGGAGCACATGACCTTTTTCTACGGAGAGAAGAGTGCTCCGTACATGACGGCGTATTTCAACCGCATCTGCCGTCACGTGAAGGAGAAGCGGCCCTGCCAGTACTGCGAATTCCCCATAATCGGCTCCGTCACGCCCGAACTTCTGAAAGATCTGCACGAACTTCTCGACAAGGCCGTCGCCGCCGCACCCGCAACGGGACGCGAACGCCGGGCGCTGATGCGCGACAGGGCGGTCCTGCTTTTCAGCGAGCTCAACGATCACAACGTCAACAATTCTCCCCTTGACGGCGACTATGTGCGTTTCGCCCGCCGGGCGGCGGAACTCATCCGGCTTCTGGGCAGAAAAGAGCGTTTCACCAATTCTCAGGCGGCCTATGCGGATGTTTCCTCATGGTTCAGTTACGTCACGGGCGTGGAGGTCAAAAACAGAAAATTCTGGCTTGATCCGGCAATGAAAACGTTTCTCGCCGCGCCCGCGGTGCGTCCGCGGAAGCTCGAAAACATAACGGGAAACGTGATAAGCGGCAAGGATTTCACCGGCGGGCAGTTTTATCCCAACAGCAAGGGTTCGCGGGCGCACATCTGCGTCCGCCGCGCAAGTTCGCCGTGGAGCGGCATCCGTGCGGAATTTGCCGGAGATGACGTCAGGACCCTGACGCTGACCGGCATGACCGAACTTGGCGGGATCCCGGCGGAGATCTCGGTCAACGGCCGAAAGGTCTTTTCCGGAGAAATCAAATTCAGCCGCGGTCCCGGCAAGTGGGGCGAGTTCGAAGTGAATATTCCCGCGGGAATACTGCGCAAAGAGAGAAACACGCTTGAGCTCCGCAATATCTGCCCCGATCCGCCCGGCAACGCTCCTTACACATACGGCTGGATAGATGTGTGGAGGACCGTCATCGGCAGAAAGTGATTTCTCGGGAACGTATCTGTTCCCGACGCATTGAATTTTTAACATTAATTTCGTCGGAGGGGGCTTTTTTATTGTGATGACATGGATTGATTACCTCGTCGTAGTGCTTCCGCTCGTCTTCGTTTATTTCATGGCGTTTTACTGCCGCAGATACATCCGGGGGGTAGTGGATTTTCTCTCCACCGGGCGGCTGTGCGGCAGGTATGTGATCAGTGTATCCGGCGTGGCCAGCGGACTCTCCATCATCGGCGCCGTCGCCTATTCGGAGATTCGCTACAAAACAGGTTTCGCCCTCGTTTTCTGGACCAACATTCTGCTGCCCATATCGGTCGTCATGGGGCTGTCGGGCTTCTTCAATTACCGCTTCAGGGAAACAAAGGCCATGAGTCTCGGACAGTTCCTCGAAATGCGCTACAGCCGGGGATTCAGAATCTTCGCCGCCGCGCTGCGCAGCATTTCGGAAATGCTTGCCAACATGATCATGCCCGCCGTGGCGGCGCGGTTTTTCATCTACTTCCTCGATTTGCCCGAACACTTCACACTGTGCGGCATATCTTTCAGCACTTTCGGCTGTCTCATCGGATTGAGTCTCGTCATGGCCGTCAGCGTCATCTGCGTGAGCGGAGATCTGGGCATCGTCATCACCGATACGCTTCAAGGGCTTCTGCTCTATCCGCTTCTGGTGACCTTCGTCATCTTCTGCTTCGTCAAGTTCTCGTGGACGCAGGAAATCGCGCCCGTCATGTCCGACAGAGTCGCGGGAGAGAGTTTTCTCAACCCTTACGACATCGGGAAGTTGCGCGATTTCAACTTCCTCTTTCTCGCCGTCACGGTGTTTACCGCCATCCTCCATCGGGGCAGTTGGGTTACAGGCGACCTCAGCCGCGCCCGCTCCCCTCACGAACAGAAGATGGCCGGACTCCTCGGCGACTGGCGCGGCGCGCTCAATCTGCTCTTCTACGTTCTGGTCGCCGTCGTTATCCTGACAGTGATGAATCATAAAAATTTCTCGCAGGATGCGCAGATCATCAGGACGGAACTTTCCACCCGGATCGCGGCACGAATCGCGCCTGAAAACAAAGTCATCGGCCGGAATATTTCGGAGGCGGTGCGGAAGATCCCGCGCCACGAGCACACCATCGGCCGGGATACGCCGCTGTCGGAAAAGAAAAATCTCGACACCCCCTATCTGGATGCGGCCCATGCAGAGCTGACCAAGGCCGACAGGGCAAGCGGACACGCTCTTTTTCAGCAGTTCCGAACCCTGTATCACCAGATGATGCTGGCCGTCTCCATGCGCCATATTCTGCCCCGCGGCATGATCGGACTCTTTCTGCTGCTGATGATCATGGCCATGATCTCCACCGACGACAGCCGCATCTACAGCGCCGCCGGAACCATCGCACAGGACGTGATCCTGCCGTTCAGGGAAAAACCGTTCACGCCGAAACAGCACATCATGATGATCCGTCTCGTCGCCGTCGGCATCGGCATTTTCTTTTTCTTCGGCTCCTTCTTCATGGCTCAACTGGACTACATCAATCTCTTCGTGACATTGATGTGCGTCATGTGGCTGGGCGGCTGCGGTCCCGTGATGATCTTCGGTCTCTACAGCCGTTTCGGCAATACGAAAGGAGCCTGGGCTTCCCTCCTGACCGGCATGGGCATGGGCCTGGCGAGCATCTTTCTGCAGCGTAAATGGGCCGACATGATCTATCCCTTCCTTGAGCAGAACAGTCTGACGGAGCCTGCGGGAAAGATTCTCTCAACACTTTCCGCTCCATTCAATCCCAACGTGGTGTGGGAGATGAATCCCGTCAAATGTCCGATC
>JAFTDL010000163.1 GCA_017454215.1 Lentisphaeria bacterium
CTCCGTCTCGGTGACGCGGGCTCTGCTGGTGGCCGCAACGCTTGCTCTCGCCGCAGCCACGACAATGGGCTTGTAATCGCTTGACGGCATCGCCAGCGCCGTGGCAAGAGAGGCCTTGGCCGCTTCATGGGCGGCGGTCATGGCAACGGTCGCGTTGTAGGCGCGGTCGACCATCCCGGGAAAAGTCAGCTGCCAATATTCCTCGTTGGCGATCTCCGAAAGGTCGGCGAGGTGCGTTCCCCTCGCCGCGGTCTTTCCGCCGAGCAGAACGGAAAACCCCGGATCGTTCCGACTGCGGTAGTCGGGATAACTGAAACTCCAGTCCGTGGGGACCTTGCCCGGCAGTTTGTAGGTGAGACGGCGGCTCGCCCAGGCATCGGGAACACCTCGCCCCACGATGAAGCAGACCACCTGATCGTCGGGCACATCGCCCTGCGGAGCCCCCTTGAGCTGATCGGGCAGTGCGTCGCCCAGAACCCGGATCAGCGAGGCGCAGTCCTGACGGTAGAGGCGGTTTTTCGGATCGAGCATCAGCAGATAGCGGAAGTCGATCACCGCCTCTTCGTAGTCGTTTTCGAACACGTAGCCGAGGGCCGACAGATAGAAGGCCAGAGGATTGTAAAGCAGCGGCAGCATGGGACGGCGGCGCCGGCTGTACTCAAGATAGGCGTCGTCGAGCCGCGCCGCCCTGAAGATACGGCTCTTGTCCCCTTTTCCCGAAGTGAGCGCCCGCATGGCCAGCGGGGGAATGCCGATGCGGCCGGAATTCTTCTCCTCGTAGGAACGGATCCCCGGATCGGCCTCGTCGAGAACGTAGCGGAACTGTTCGGTGCGCAGACGGCGGATCTCGACGAGAAAGTCCTCGAGTTTCCCTTCTTCCAGGTAATTGAACCCCTTGAGCAGATGCAGCAGAAGCCGGTCCGAGCGGGTCCCCCGGTAGGTCGCAAGCCCAGGGCGGTGGAAACGATGCGAGGAGCCGTCGAAGAGGTAGAGCAGCTTCTCCGCACGTTCCAGACAGCGTTTCGATTCATCGTACCTGCCGGCATCCAGATTGACGCTGCCCGCCTCAAGATGCCACAACAGCGCCGGTCCGGAGGTCTCATCCTTTTCATCGTCGCTGATGGCGGAGGCGCAGCGGGCGGCGCCCTTCAGGTCTCCGCCGTAATAGAGCCGGGCCAGTTCCGCCTGATTTTCAGGCGTGTGAACGGTCCGGCATCCGGCGGCGGCAAGAGCGAACAGCGCCGCCGCGATCAGCCGAAAACTCCCTCTGCGGTCCATGGGCGCTCCGGATCAGTTCGCCATGGGATAGGCCGGCTCCGCCGGAGGCGGTTCGGGAGGAACGCCGTACTGCGTCCCTGCGGCGGAGGGCTCCGCACTGCGGCAGAGCGCTCCGGGCACGATCGGCTGGGCGGCTTTTCCGCAGACGGCCGCGATGCTCATGTCGGTCGAGATCTGAACGACCTGGATCGTGGCGGCGAAACTTTCGGTGGTGCCGAGCACCCGTCCGGTCTTGGGATGAACGACCTTGCGTCCGGGATTGTAGACGTGAAAATACTGTCCGTTGTAAACCCCCGCGCCGGAACCGCGCGTAAGATAAATGCCGTTGGCATCGACGGCCGCGACGAGGACGGGATCGAGCCGCATCAGGAGGTAGTTGCCCAGCGCGGCGGAAGCACGCTCCATGAAGGCGTTGTCGTAATCGGCCTCGGTCCAGTCGCGGCGGGAGGCGGGAGGAATATCGGTGCTTCTCATGGAGTCGCGCATGCTTTCGGAGGCAATGATCTTTCCGGTCTTGACATCGACGATGCGCATGGTCATCTCGACGGTCAGTCTGCCGACGGGAGCGATGCTGCCGGCCATGGCGGTCCCGCCGCCCACGGCATAATGGGCGTAGCGCTCGACCTTGACGACGGCAAGGAAG
>JAFTDL010000164.1 GCA_017454215.1 Lentisphaeria bacterium
ATATCAGCCGATCCATACGCCCGAACGTCAGAACGCCTTCTGGCTGATCCCCTTCGTGCTGGACACCGACAAGCTCGCCTGCACCGCCAAGGAGTTTATTGCCGCGGTCCAGGCCGAGGGCGCCATGGCTTACAGCGTTCTGTGGCCCGAGATGTACAAGGAAGAGGCCTATACCGGCCGCAAAGGTTTCGGTCTGGCCAGCTATCCCTTCTACGATCCCCGCAGCCGCAACATCGACTACACCAAGTTCAACTGCAAGATGGCGCACTGGCTCACCGACCGCACCATCAGCTTCTGGGCGCATCCGACCTATGGTCCGGAGCAGATCCAGGCCGATATCGATGCCTTCAACAAGGTTGCCGACGCCTACATGAAGTAAGAGAAAGAGGTTTGTCATGGCCAAAGTCAGATATGCGCTCATCGGTTTCGGCGGCATCGCCGAAAACCGTGTCGCAAAAGAAGGATTTGCTTGTGACAAGACCCGGTTTGCTCCGCTGGAATACGCGGAGCTGACCGGGACGTTCGACCTCAATCCGGCGCGCAGGGCCGCGGCCTCGAAACTGGGGCTCAAGTGGTACAAGTCCGTCGACGATCTGCTCGCCGACAAGAAGGTCGACGCCGTTTACGTCGCCACCAACAACGCCACCCACGCCGCGATGACCATCAAGGCGCTGGAGGCCGGCAAGCACGTCATCGTCGAGAAGCCCATCGCCACGTCCATCACCGACGCCAAAAAGATGATCGCCGCGGCGAAGAAGAGAAAACTCTCGCTCTCCGTCGACCACATGATGGTCAACAACGCCTTCAACAAGATGGCCAAGAAGAGCATCGCCGCGGGCAAGATCGGCACCGTCAACGACTGCTGCTTCCACATGGAGTTCGCATTCGGATACGATCCGGCCGAAGCCGCCACCTGGCGCTGCAGCAAAGTGGAGGAAATGGGCGGTCCCATCGGCGACGTCGCGTCGCACTGCTTCTACGTGGCGGAGTACGTTTTCGGTTCTCCCATCGTTGAAGTCGCGGCGGTCTATCTGCCCAAGCTCATGGAGATCAAGGCCGAAGACGGCGCGTACATCAAGTTCACCATGGCCAACGGACTAAAAGGCTCCGTCAAGGTCGCCTTCAGCGAACTGCGCGGCGGCCTCATCGGAACGCTCTCCAATCTCGGATTCGAGATCTACGGTTCAGAGGGAGTCCTGCGCAGTTTCGGTTCGATGTTCCAGCTCTCCGGTCACGGAGACGAGCCCTACAAAATGCGGCTCGAACTGGAGACCGCCGGCGGCGTCAAGAATCTGCGTCCCCGGGTCTTCCCGAACATCTATCAGACCCTCATCGAGGATCATGCCAAATCCGTTCTCTCCGGCCGTCGTCTGACCGGCGAAAACGGTCTGCGCAATCTGGAACTCTGCGCGGCCAGCCACAAGTCCGCCAAGAGCGGCGGCAAAGTGGTCCGCATCAAGTAGTTTCCGGTTCTGTTCCCCCCGGCGCGAAGATCAGTCTTCGCGCCGTTTTTTTTCGGACGCGCCGGGCCGGGGACGCGAAGCGCTTTTGCTCCGTTTCCATCCGCGGCCTGTTTTGCCGTCGTGCGGGGACCTCGAAAGAGGCACGGCTTGACTGTCCGTGCGGACGGGGATATATTATGCCGTCGCCGGATCGTGTGATTTTTTTCAGGGAGAAGCGGGTATGGCGGAGTCGACTTGCGAAGCGGAAAACGAAAGCCGTCCGCGGCGTCTGTGGTGGCGGTTCCTTCTGACGGCGCTGGCCGTTCCGGCGGCGGGATTCGTCTGGTTCGTCGGAATGGCGGTCATCATGTTCGCCGCGCTTTTCCGGGCATGGTACGCTCTTCTCTGGTCCGCGGGCATGCTTTTTCTGGTGCTGTCCCTTACTGCCCTGATCTTCGGGTCCAGACGGTTCGCCGCCCGCTGCGGCGCGGTCATAATGCTGTGCGGTCTGCTCTTCGGCGCCACCGAAGCGTGGCATTATTTCACCGTCACCCGCTACCGGCAGATCAGGGACCGCATCGACTGGTATAAATACACCCCGTTCTCGGCGAACAGCCGGGTGGTGAAAGTCACCGCCGATCCGGCTCTGCGGATGACGGGGAAAGTGCCCCGCATGAGCGCGGCCTATGCGCTGTATCCCCTGGCCGCCGGGGTCGTGCAGGCATTGTATCCCGAAAAGAAGTACGATCTCGACACCTTGAGCGCCGCCGGGTCGGACCGCATCTACGAGATGCTTCTCGACGGCGAGGCCGATTTGATTTTCGGGCTTCCGCCGTCGAAACAACAGATGGAAGAGGCGAAAAAGCGGGGCGTCGTCTACGAGATCACGCCTTTTGCGAGGGAGGCGTTCGTGTTTTTCGTCAACCGCCGCAATCCCGTGACCGGTCTGACCTCGGAGCAGATACGCGGCATCTACTCGGGCAGGATCACCCGCTGGGAGGAGACCGGTGCCGGAACGGGAAAGATCCTCCCGTTCCAGCGCAACGAGGGCAGCGGCAGTCAGACCATGCTCCGGCGCATCATGGGAGACACGCCCCTCATGGCGCCGCCCCGGGAGACGCGGATAAGCGGCATGGGCGGCATCATCAACGACGTGGCCGATTACCGGAACTATCCCGGCGCGCTGGGATTCAGTTTCCGCTTCTTTTCAAGCGAAATGTTCCGCAATGAGGAGATCAAGCCCCTGACCGTGGACGGCGTTGCGCCCGTCCCCGAAAATATCCGCAGCGGACTCTACCCCTTCATCACCGACTGCTGCGTGATAACCGCAAAGCCCCGGGACGAAAACCTGCGCCGGATCGCGGTCTTTCTGCACTCCCCCTCCGGGCGCGAAATGACCGCAAAGACCGGCTACACGCCGTACGCTGTTTCCGATAAAAAGTGACGGCGCATCGGAGAAGGAAAAAGGGGGTTCCATCTCCCTCTTCCGAAGGCTCTGTTCCCGACACGGGTCGGCGGCATGCTCGCCAATGGACGATGCGGCCGGTGCGGACCGGTTCGGACATGCGCCTCGCCAAGTGAAACTCACGGGCGGCCCGCTGCCCGATGCCGGGCCGGAGAGCGGGACATCATTCCGTGATGCCGGCACAGGGCGTCAGGCCGTACGGACGGCAGTGCATTCCCGAAATATCACTTCTTCGGCTTATCTCCGCCGTTGATGACGAATTCCACCCAGGAACTCTTGAGCGAGAGGAACCAGTCGACGGCTTCGAGAAAGTTGACGGAGTCCAGACCGCCGTTGTAGACCATGTGGAAGTCGCAGAACGCGCCGCCGTTGGGACGGATGCTGACCCGCAGCAACCGTCTGCTGTCGTTGAACTTGTTGGCCAGATCGATCATTTCCTGCTTCGTGCGTTTTTTGAAGGGAGCAAAGCGGGTGCATATCCTGAGCAGCTTGATCTTGGGATAAACGGTGACGAATATCTTGCCGCCGTCGGCGTTGATGACCAGATCGCCGTCCTTGTCGATCCTGCTGCCGTATTTTTCGGAGACCCATTCGCGGAGGAGCGGGATCGTGACGGCTTCCGGTTTCGCGGCGGCGGCGAAACTGCTGAAGGTGCAGAAGGTGCAGACGAAGAGAACAACGACGGGGATGATCCTTTTCATGATTTTCCTTTTCCTTTGTTTTTCCGGAGAGGCACGCCTCCTCAATTTACTATACTCCCCGGTCCCGCGATTTGCAAGCGCGAGTATCGTATATAAAGTTCCGCAAAAACAAAGAGGTCACGGCATATCAGTTGACCGATCAAAAAAAACAACGGCAAAGGAACCAATACCATGACCGGGGAAAAAGCCGCACCGAAATTTATATTTTTTGCGAAATTGACTGCATCACCGCAGGAAACTCAAGATCAAACAGAAACGGCTGAATAAGATCAAAGCCGCGATCCGGAAGAACCTGATCGCGGCGGGCATCCAGACGGACTCAACCGAAAAGGTAACTGTGTGAACCCGTGCGGAAGAGGGTGAGCACGAGGACTCCTTCGTCAATATCATACACCGGAAGCCAGTCCGGGCGGATATGGCATTCGTGCATTCCGGCGTAATCGCCGCTGAGAATGTGATCGTCATACCCTTCCGGCAAAGGATTCCCCGAGGCAAGAATTCTGATCACATCATCCAGCGGGAAACAAACGGATTCTCTTCAGTCTCTGCCGGGTTGAGTATGGCGCAGTAACACATTGCGATTCAAGCACAAATGAGTCTAAAACAAAAAATCCGGCCGTAAAGGACCGGAAAAGAGAGAACTCAAAAATGGTGCACCCGGCGAGATTCGAACTCACGACCTCTTGCTCCGGAGGCAAGCGCTCTATCCAGCTGAGCTACGGGTGCATCAGGTCATTAATATACTTTGCCATGAAGGCAAATTCAAGTCGAAGTCCGTTTTTTTCTGCGCCAAGTCCTCAGGAAAGGCCGGCGGCTTCGGGGCGAGCCCCCGTTCTTTCACGGAAACTCCGTTTCCCACGCGGACCGGTGAAAGGTCCGTCCCGTTGCCCGTCTGCCCGCTCTTGGCAGAGACCGACCCCGCCCTCCCGCGGGGAAAAGAGCCTTTTCAAACACAAAAGCGGCGGGGAATTTCTCCCCCGCCGCCGGAACGCAGCGGACCGCCCTATATCTGCGGCATGGCGGCAAAACCCTTCTCGATGTCGGCGTCGGTGAGCGGCGCTTCCGAAAGAGTGCCGTCATTGAATTTTCCGTAGGCCACCATGTCGAAATATCCGGTTCCTGTAAGTCCGAAAACGATGGTCTCGGCCTTGCCGGTGCGCTTGCACCGCAGAGCTTCGTCGATGGCGACGCGGATGGCGTGACTGCTCTCGGGCGCGGGCAGAATGCCCTCCACCCGGGCGAACTCCGTGGCGGCCTTGAAAACGTCGTTCTGGGTCACGGCGACGGCTTCCAGCAGTCCGTCGTGATAGAGCTGCGAGAGCACGGGATTCATGCCGTGGTAGCGCAGGCCGCCCGCATGGGTGCTGGCCGGCATGAAACTGCTGCCCAGGGTGTACATCTTGGCCAGAGGACAGATCCGCCCCGTGTCGCAGAAGTCGTAGGCGAATTTGCCGCGGGTGAAACTGGGACACGAAGCCGGTTCCACGGCGACGAGCCGGTAATCGGCCTCGCCGCGCAGTTTTTCCCCGGCAAAGGGCGCGATGAGACCGCCCAGATTGGAACCGCCGCCCGCACAGCCGATGATGACGTCGGGCTTGATCCCGTATTTGTCGAGGGCGGCCTTGGTCTCAAGTCCGATGATGCTCTGGTGGAGCAGCACCTGATTGAGGACCGAACCGAGGACGTAGCGGTATCCCTCATTGGTCACGGCCGCTTCGACGGCCTCCGAAACGGCGCACCCGAGACTTCCCGGCGTATCGGGAAATTCGGCGAGGATCTTCCGGCCCACGGCGGAGCTGCTGGACGGAGAGGGCGTCACCTGTGCGCCGTAGGTGCGCATGATCTCGCGCCGGAAAGGCTTCTGCTCGTAGGAGCACTTGACCATGAAGACTTTGCAGTCCAGGTTGTAGAACGCGCAGGCCATGGAAAGAGCCGTGCCCCACTGGCCGGCGCCGGTCTCGGTGGTGATGCCCTTGAGCCCCTGGCTCTTGGCGAAGTACGCCTGCGGAATGGCCGAATTGAGCTTGTGACTGCCCGAAGTGTTGTTGCCTTCGAACTTGTAGAATATCTTCGCCGGAGTATCCAGCAGTTTTTCGAGGAACTCCGCGTGGATCAGGGAGCGGGACGGTACATCTTGTAGAAATTGCGGATCTCTTCCGGGATCGGAATGAAGCGCGTTTCGTTGTCCATCTCCTGTCTGACGGCCTCGTCGCAGAACACATGGCGCAGCGCCTCGGCGGTCACCGGTTTCATGGTCCCGGGATCGAGCATGGGCGCGGGTTTGTTCTTCATGTCGGCCCGCACGTTGTACCAGCAATCGGGGATCTCTTTCTCCGAAAGGATGATCTTGTACGGAACTTCACCGGTCTTCGTCTTGTCTGCCATTTTTCCTTCCCCCGTTTGTAAACTTGTTCATAATTTAACGTTTCAATCTCCAAAATCAAGCCGGCAAGGCAAAAAAAACGGAATTATCGGTCACAGAAACTCGCGGCGCAGAGCGGAGACGACGAGGGAACCGATCCGCGAGGCGAGCATGGCCCGGTGGACCGCCTCGGCACGAACAAAACGGCCGTACTGACAGTCCAGTTCCCGGTCGGGGATCACGTCCACGGCGTAAACGGGATGCAGCGAGTGGAGATCCTCCGGCGTTTCGGCGTCGACGTCCACCGGGATCTCCCCCCCGAAACACTGCAGGGCCGGAGAATCCCTCAGAAACGCGGGAATGGGATGGACCGCACCGATCTTTCCCGGCACGCCGCCGATCCGGTCCCTGAGCAGCAGTCTCACCCGCTGCCCGGGATGCAGAAAACGCACGTCCTGATCCGTCGCGTAGGCCCGGACCATCTTCGGCCCCGAACAGAACGTCCCCAGCACCGTGCCCGTCTTCACGAGAAATCCCCGGGAAACACGCCCGACGGCGGGAATGAATATGCCGTCGCATTCGGCCGTCTGAACTCCGGAGGCGATCTTGCGGTCCAGTTCGGACGCGGCGAAAAGATCGCTGGCGATCCGGCGGCCGGTCAGCAGACTGTCGCCGATGGTGGCCCGCGACGACCGCTGCTGCTCGAAGAGCAGACGGTCGTGAACGAGCATGTATTCGATCTTCTCGCGGGCGAACCGAAGAAGCGGCGCGTCGAGCACGAACACCCGCTCGCCGCGACGGAAACTCCGTCCCGCCTCGCCGGGATGCGCCGCGACAAAGCACCCCTCGCGGGCGATCAGGCGGCTCTGCACCGCACTGCGGACCTCCCCCGGCAGGGCGATGTCCCTGCGAAAAGGATAAAAAAACAAAAACACGGCAAGTACGGCAGCGGCCGCGGCAAAGCGGCGTCTCCCGCTCCATCGGGCAGGGAAGAGGGAAAGCGCCTTTTTCATCGGTCCGGATCCGGACCCTGCGCCGCATTGACCAGTTCTCCGGTCATGCCGCAGATGAGATGCCCCCCGGCATTCGACACCAGCGCCTTGATCTCGATGGTCCCCGAACGGTGATCCGCCTGCGGCGAGATCTCATGGATCCTGCCCGTGACGCGTTTGCCGTTGAAGATGAAGGTCAGCTCGGTCCCCACCGGCTTGAGTTCGCCGAGAGGGATATTCATCACGGCCAGCAGTTCGCGGTCGTAGATGATCCTGAAAAGAGGCTGTCCCGTGCGGACCGTTTCGTGCTCGCGGCACATGATCTGCTCTATGCGGCCGGCAAAGGGCGCTTTACGGCGGCAGTAGCCCACCCGCAGAGCCGCCTCGGCACAGTCCGCCTGAACGGCCTTGAGCCGGGCTTTGAGGGTCTCGACCTCGGCTTCGCGCTTCTGGATCTCGAGCTTGCTCTGAAAATCCTGCTCGAAAAGTTTTTTCTGCGACAGATAGGTCTCCTGCGCCAGTTTGAGCTGGACTTCGATCTCCTGTCTGCGGGCGGTGACCCGGTCGAGATCCAGCCTGAAGGGCGTGTCGTCAAAGGTGAGCAGACAGTCGCCTTCCTTGAAGGGCTGTCCGGGCAGGAAGAAATACTTGCTGACGGTGCCGTCGATCTGCGAGACCAGCACGGCTTCGCGGCGGGGAAAGAGGACGACCTTCACCGAATGCTCGGAAGCGGCGGCCCGGCACAGAAGGGCCGTGCAGAAAAACACGGCCCCGATAAAATGCCCCGCCTTCATCGGCCCGGCTCCGGATCACTTCTTTTTCGCATCGGCATCGTAGATGGCGATGAAGTCGATGTCGCCGAAAGCACCGACCGGCTTCTCGACCGTCTGGAAATCGTCGGCCGCGGCCTTCTTGGCGTCGGCGGCCAGTTTATCCATCTTGGCCTGGTGTTCGTCGGCGGCCTTGCCGAGCTCCTCGGCGGCGCGCTCGCGGGCCTTGACCAGTTCGGCGCGCAGCACGTTGAGGCTGCCGGCGTCGAGCTTGCTGATGCCGACGCAGTTGAGGATGCGGAAATAGGCGACGTAGACATTGCCCAGAGACATGAGACGCTCGATCTCGGTCTCGGCGGTGGCCAGACGCATGTGATCCAGTTCCAGATTCGAGAGGTCGCCGGTCAGTTTTCTGCTGGCCAGAGCCCACTTCAGATTCTTGGAGTAGGCGGTGTAGACCTTGTTGTCGATCTCGTAACGCTCCTTGACCGAAATGAGGTTGGCGTGAGCGATCCTCACCTGCGCCATGATGCCGATGGCCAGCGAGAACGTGCGGGTCTCCTCGGCGTCGACCTGAGCGCTGTAAGCCTGATACTGCTTGATATGCTGGGGCAGTTTCAGCAGGTTGTAGGCGGCGCGGATACCCAGTTCGTACCAGCTGGCGTGGTAGAGGAAGCTGTTGTTGCTGTTGACGAAGTCGTAGAAGAGCCGCACGTTGGGGAACATCTTGACGATCTCTTTGCGGCACTCAAGCACGTTGACGTGCTTCTGCATGTCGATCTCGTAAAGTTCTGGACGCTCCAGCAGGGCGATCTGCTCCATGAGCTCGATCTCGGGAAATTCGAACTTGGGGACCTGATTGAGGTAGGAGTCGTCGACGAGGATCTTGCCGCCGGGATGCATGCCCAGAAGCGAACGCAGTTCGACGCAGCTGTTTTCGTAACTGCGGATGTAGTTGGTGAGACGCTTCTCCATCTCGACGAAACGCTTGGTCTCGTCGAAGGCGCGGAACGGCGTGATGGCCCGGGATTTGCTCAGTTTCTCGATCAGCTGGTAGCGGCTGCGGCAGTCCTCGAGGAGTCCCGTGGTGATCTTGATGGCGCGCTGGGCGGCGGCCACCTGAAAATAGGCCTTGACCACGTCGAAGGTCAGGTTCTGCCGGGCGCGGCGGGTGCGCTGCTCGCGGATCATCACCCGGTCGCGGGCCTGCTGGGTGTTGAAATAAGCCAGTCCGAAATCCACCACGCTCAGAGCGAGGTCGATGTTGAAGTAGTTGACGTTGCGGTCCTGACTGGTGCTGTAACCGTAGGTGAGACCGCTGTCGGCGACCTTCTTGCTGCTGGAAGCCGGAGTGTTGCTGCGGCCGGTGAAACTGTCGGAGATGTTCAGTTCGGGGAGCATGCCCAGCATCTCGGCCGTGCGCATCTCCTTGGCCACGTTCTCCTCGATGCTCATGACCTTGAGTTCGAGGTTGTTGTCGAGGGCCATCCGGATGCACTCCTTGAGAGAGAGCTTCTGCCCCTCCATCATCTCGCGGTAACGGGCGAACTCGAAATGCTTGACGGCGTATTCCGCACGTTCGTCGCGATAATCCTGAGCGGTTTTGCATCCGCCCGCGATCACCGCGGCCAGAATGCCGAATGCGGCCAGTGTAAAAGTTCTTCCGGACATCTTGAGAAGTTCTCCTATGTGTTTGAAATATCTCTCTATTTCATGTTGGTTTTCAAATCAGTCCGCAGAGTTTCATATCTGCTTTGCGTCGCTCTGCTTCTTTTCGAGGCGCTGCATGGCCTCTTCGGCCAGCGGGAAATCGTTTTCCGCGGCCTTCTGATACCAGCGCAGAGCCTCGCGCTCGTCGGTAAAAACGCCGATGCCGTTCTCGTAGCAGCGGCCCAGCAGATACTGGGCGTAGCGGTTCCCCGCGTAGGCCGACTGCCGGTAGAGCGCGGCGGCCTTGACGGCATCCTTGGGAACGACTTCGCCGTATTCATAGAACGACGCCAGAAAATACATGCCGTAGGAGTTGCCCTGACGGGCGGACTTGGTGAACCAGTCGAAGGCCTGCTTGCGGTCCTTGGGAATGCCCGCGGAACCGTTGTTGTAGATCAGTCCGAGCTGATACATGGCATCGCTGCTTCCCAATGCGGCGCCCTTGCTGAAGAACCTGAACGCCAGCTGCGGATCGCTCTTGACGCCGACGCCGTCCAGATAACAGAGACCGACATAGCAGCAGGCCTCGGGCCAGTTGCCGGAAGCGGCGCGGCTCAGCGTGCGGAACCCCGCGGCGGGATCCGCTTTGCACCCCATGCCCTTAAGCTGACAGAGTCCGAGCCAGAACTCGCCTTCGGGGGAGCCCAGTTCGGCGGCGCGGCGGAAATTTCTGCAGGCAGCGGCAAGATCGCGGCCCACACCCGTTCCTTCGAAATAGCAGCGGCCCAGATTGACGAACCCGGCGGCGCTGCCCAGTTCGGAAGACGCCTTGAAACAGGCGACCATCTTGGCCGGGCTCCGTTCTCCGGCGATGCCGCGGGCGTGGTAGACGCCCAGCAGATTCAGCGCGTCGGGGTGCTGTGCGGCAGCGGCCTCTTCGAGGTACTTGCGGCCGAGATTGTAGTCGCGGGCGACGCCCTTGCCTTCGGTGTAGATCTTGCCGAGCAGATACTTGGAGTTGGCATCGCCCTCCTTTGCCGAACGTTCGAGCATGGCCAGCGAAGCTTCGTCGTAAACTTTTTCACCGGCGGCTTCCTGTCCGGCCAGATTCAGTTCGGCCAGCGCGGCGCGGGCGTGGCGGTTGTTCTGAAGCGCCGACATCTCGAAGAAGCGGCGGGCGCGGACGAGATCCTGCTTCACGCCGATGCCGTCGCGGCAGAATACGCCGAAAAGGAGCTGACCGTAACTGCTGCCCGCGTCGGCGGAGCGCTTGGCCGCGTCGGCGGCAAGCTGAGGATCGTACTTGGTCCCGTAGCCGTTGCGGTAGCAGATGGCGAGGAAATAAAGCGCTTCGACATTCCCGGCTTCGGAAGCACGCTTGAGATAGACGAAAGCCTTATCCCGTTCGCGGGGAGAAAGCTGTCTCAGGTAAAACTTGCCGAGTTTGAGCTGGGCGGAAGCGTCTCCGGCATCGGCGGCGCGGCGGAGAAGCGAAACGCCGTGCTCGACGTTCTTGCCGCGGGCGATGCACTTGTCGCCGACAAGTCCGAGGGCCTCCACATTGCCCGCTTCGGCGGCGCGCGCAAGATACATGTCGGATTTGGCCTCGTCGGCGGTTTCGTAGAAACGGCCCAGCGCCAGATCGGCCAGCGCAGGATCGGTCTTGCGGGCCTTTTCATAGCACTCGACGGCCTTTTCGGGGGATTTTTCGACGCCGATGCCCCCGGCGTAAAAGTCGCCCATCAGCACCCAGGCGGAAGCGTTGTTCTTTTTCACGGCGCGCTCAAGGCGGGCGACAGCCTCATCCTCGTCTTTGCGGACGCCGCGGCCCTCGGCATAGCACCTGGCCAGAGCCACATCGGAGATCGCCGCTCCGGCGTCGGAGGCGGACTTGAAAAGCTTGACGGCCTCTTCCTCGTTCTGCGGGACCATGTCGCCGTTGAGGTAACAGACGCCGAGACGGTGGAAAGCGAGGGGATTGCCCTGACTCACGGCCCGGCGCAGTATGCTCATGGCCGCGGCGGGATCGCAGGGACCGGCCCAGCCGTTGCGGTAGATATTGAAGAGGAGCAGCATGGCGTCGCTGTTCCCGGCAGCGGCGGCCTTGTCGAGAGGAACGGCCGCCGCTTTGCGGTCGCGTTTGCACCCCGTTCCGGTGTAAAGGCACAGGCCCAGACCGAAATTGCCCAGCGTATCGCCCTGGGAAGCGGACTTGCGGAAGAGGGAATAAGCCTTCTGCACGTCCTTGCCGACGCCGATGCCGCGCAGATGGAACAGCCCGAGATATCCCTGAGCGGCGGCATTCCCGGAAGAAGCCTCCTTCCCGAACCGCGCCAGCGCCTCTTTGACGCTCATCGGGCCCGAAGCGGGCGCGCCGAAGCAGGCCGCCGCCGATTTCAAAACAACATCGTCATCGGCCGCGAAGAGAACGCCGCATGCCAAGACCGCCAAAATTGCGCAGAAACACCGATTCCTCATGGTGAAAGCCCCTAATATTACGATAACCTGACGCCGTTTTACCGGTGAAATCACATAATCCAACGTCCCTTAACTTAACGCCATTTCGGCAAAATGTCAATAGCGCGGACGCGTTATTTTGCACAATTTTCGGACATTTTGCCGCGGAAGCGCTATTTTTCGGTCAGCGGGATGTACTTTATCTTTCTTATGTAGGAGCGCGAAACGGGATATCTGATGCCCGCCCCCGGACTGTAGAGAATATCCGTCTCGGTCTCGCCGTAGATCATGCCGGATTCGACGCGGCCGTCCTTGAAAGTGAGTTCGCAGTTGGCGACCCAGAGTTCGATGGTGTCCCTTGCCACGTACCGTCTGCCCTTTTCGACCGTGAACCGGATGTTGCGCTTGAGCGGCTTGGCCCGGGGATGAGTCACGGTCAGCACATGGGGACCGGGAGAGAGATTGTCTATCTCGGTCATGCGGGTCTCGGCGGCGGAATTCTTCACAGCCTGCACCACGCCGCGGAATTTGCCGTCGATCAGAAAGTTCACCCCCGCCGGACGGATCATGAAACTCGCACTGCCGGTACTGCGGTCGAGGATGAAATGCGCCTTCTCGTTCCGCGCCGGGGCGACGGGGATCACCCGTTCGGCGGAGTCGTACCCCGGAAGCGCCAGTTTCACTTTGTAATTGCCGGCCCGGACACCGTCGCTTTTCCACGGCGTCACGCCGGCCTTGCGGCCTTCGATGAACACATCGGCCCCCGACGGCTCGCTGGTGACGGCAAGGGAGCCGGGGCGGGTGTCGAGCGCGATGTCGACGGTGACCTCTTTGCCGCTGGCGACCGTGACCTGTTCCTCGCGGGCGGTGAAGCCGTCACGCTCGGCGCGCACCGGATAAATGCCCGCTTCGAGGACGCCGTTCCACGGCGAAGTGCCCACGAGTTTGCCGCCGATGAAGATCCTGGCCGCCTCGGGACGGGTCCTGACGAGGATCCGTCCCGAGGTCAGTTTCAGCTTGACCGAAAGCAGCGGCAGGGGCCGTTCGTTGACGATCTTCCACGAAATGCGCTCTTCGCCGTATCCCGGACGGACGATCTGGGCGGAATACTCCCCGACGGCCAGATCCGAAATGACCAGCGGCGTCACCCCCTGCGCCCGGCCCTGAAAGATCACCTTCGCGCCCGCAGGCTCGCTGGAGATCATGACCGAAGACGTGACGGGTTCGAGCTCGACCTTGACCTTGGCGGTCCGGCCGGCCTCGACCGCGACGCTTCCCATGCGCGGATAGAAACCGGGGGCGGAAAAACGGAAATTCCAGACGCCCGGTCTCAGGCGCAGCAGCACCGGCTCGCCGCGGAAAACCCGTCCTTGAAAGGAAACCTCCATTCCGGCCGGGCCGGAGAACTCCGCTTTTCCCGTCTGCGCCGCTTTCCTGCCGCAGCCGGCAAATGCCAGAAAAACGACGGCGAGAAACACACTCACGATCCGTTTCGCGTTCTTCATCTCGAACCTCTGCCTTTCTTCAGTCTCGAATCGAGGATATACAGACGTTTCTGGGCCACATCGTAGGGCTTCGTGTTCTTTTCGGTCAGCTCCATGATCTGCAGAAAGACCCGGCGGAGAGCAGTGAAATCACGCACGTTCTGCAGACGGACTCTTTCATACTCCAGTTCCTCCAGTTTCCTGTCGCGGAGTCTTTCGGCCTCGGCCAGACGCTCCTTGGCCCGTTTCCACATGGCGGGGGGCGGGGCGAACTGGCCGAGATAGTTGACGACGACCCGGTAGCGGGCAATGGCGTCGCGCAGATTGCCGCCGTCGGCTTCGCGGTTCGCGTAGAGGTCCTCGGCCGTGTTGTAGTTGTCCTCGGCCAGCCGGAGGATCTCCTCGCCGGACATGGAGACGGTCTGCATGCCGCAGCCCTCGGCGAATTCGTAGACGGCGTTCTCCACCTCCTCGAACTCGGGCCCCGTGCGGCGGCCGTCGACGACCAGATCGACGACTTTGGGTCCGAAAATGATCCCGAGGCGGCGGCGGATGCCGCTGCCGTCGCGGCCCACGTCGCTGTTTTTCACATTCCAGATCCCGGAGCGTTCGATGCGGCTGCGCAGGGTGGACAGACCGGGAGGCTCCTTGACCGTCAGCGCTTCGGGATGACGGCCGCTGCGGATGTCATCGACGTGGAAGACCGCTCCGTCCTTTTCGAGCAGCAGGGAAAAACGGAACACGTTGTCGCGCTGGATGTCGACCTTCTCGAAGTAAAGCGTGAGCGGCGCATCGGTCAGTGCCGGCGTTTCTCCCGCGGCGGGACGCCCGGCGGGACGGGACGAAAACATCCGCAGGCACGAAACGATGGCCACGGCCGCCAGAACAGTGACGAGCGAATAAAAGAGAACGGGGGACATCGCCCGCCTGCCAGAGGCAGCGGTCTTTTTCCCCGGGGGCGTCCCCGGATCTTCCGCAACTTGCGGGGAATCCGCCGCCGAAAAGAGGGGAGCGTTTCCCAGAGTATCCAGAAGTCCGGTCTCGTCGAGATTTATCGTTTTTCCCTGATCGGTTTGGGAAGATGTCCCCTCCCCCACGGCCACGGCCGCGCCCGGCGCGGGGCCGGCGGACAATCCCGGCGTGTCGGAGTTGATGGGATTGAAGACGATCTTCGGCGGTTCGCCGATGAGATCCGAGACCATCAGGATCTGTTCGCCGATCTCGATCCGGTCGTTCTCCGAAAGGAACCACTCTCCCGAGATCCGCCGGCCGTTGACTTTGACGCCGTTGGTGCTGCCCTGATCGCTGACCGTCCAGCCGCCCCGGAGCAGCTCCTGCCTGAACTTGGCGTGGTAGCGCGAAACGCCCGCGGAGGGCAGCCGCAGATCGTTGGCGTCCTCGCGGCCGACGGTGATCTGGGGCAGAACGAACTCGTACACGCGGCCGGCATTTTCTCCATTCACAAACGTAATTTTCATTTTCTCTCTTCCCCGCAGACCGATTCTGTCAGCAAAACAGCGTCGGAAGAAAATTTTTCGACCCCGTCCCGACTCAGGGTCGCGTCCAGATTGATGACATGCCCCGGCCGGGTGCCGGAGAAATCGACGGCGCCCGGCGGCAGTTCGATCACGCTGACCGCCCCCCTGCCGCCGAAGGACAGGCGCCACGGCATCAGACGCTTCTCGACCGAAACGACCCGGCGGTCGCCGTCAAGATAGACCAGATCCAGCGGATAGCCCATGAAGCAGGTGTGGACGGAACTGCAGTTCTCGAAGACCAGAGCGTCCATCTTGCCCGAAACGAACCTGCGCCCGATCATGCCCCGCAGACGCGTGAAGGGATCCCGCGCCCACAGGGGATAACCCGCCAGATATTTTTTCGTGTTCAGATTGAAGATCATTTTTACTTGAACAACCCCGCGGTCTGGAGCAGCAGCGGTCCCAGAAGTATGATGAAGACCGCCGGCAGAATGAACACCACCACCGGAATAATGATCTTGACCGACGCCTCGTTGGCGATCTTTTCGGCCAGAGAAAAACGCTTCGCCCGCTGCATGTCGCTCTGGATCCGCAGCTGCTGGCCGATGCTCACGCCCAGCTCGTCGGCCTGACAGATGGCGTTGACCGTGGCGGTGAGATCGATCTGGCGCACCCGTTCGGCCATGGCCCGCAGGGCTTCGCTGCGCTTGCGCCCCAGCTGGATCTCGCGGAAGGCCAGCATGAGTTCCTCGCCCAGAGCGTCGGGACGGCGGCGGGTGAGGATGTCGCGCAGGCTCGACAGCAGATCGCGGCCGGACTCCACCGACAGCGTCAGCAGATCCAGCAGGTTGGGCAGCGCCTTCATGATCGAAAGCTGCCGGGCCTTGATGGTCGCCGACAGCCAGACCCCGGGGTAGACCGAGATCAGCACCCCCATGAGAAAGGGGATCATGATGCGCCCCGAAAGCGCCCCGATGAAAAGAAGCGCCAGCGCGACGGCGATGAAGAGGATCCTGATGCCGATGAAGTCCTGAGGCGAAAACACGTCGGCATAACCGGCCATGTTGAGTTTGACCTGTTCGCTTTTGCGCCAGGCGGCGGCGCCGTCGGAAGAAGCGAAAGCGCGGGTCACTCCCGTGAAAGGCAGCACCAGTCTGAAGACGGCGGGGACCCTTTTCTGCCCGAAATCCCGGCGTTTCTCGACCTCGAATCCCGCGATCCGCCGTCCGAGAAAGAACACGACGCAGCTGCAGGAGACCCCGGCGCACAGCGCGGCAAAGAGAGAGATCAACGGCATGTCACACCTCTATGTTCGTGATTTTGCGTATGGCGAGAAATCCGCAGACGACCAGCACCACGACCGCGACGACCGCCGCGATCCCCAGCGCGCTGTGCAGAAACATGGACATCATCTGCGGACTGATGTAATACAGTCCCACCAGCAGAACGAAGGGCATGGCGCCGATCATGGCCGCCTGCAGACGCCCCATGGCGGTGAGGGCGCTGACCTTCTGACCGATGCGCACCCGTTCGCGGATGAGCATGGCGACGCGCTCGAGAGTGCCGGTGAGTTCTCCCCCGGTCTGCCGGGCGGTGATGATCGCCGTGACCACCAGATCGAAGTCGTCGGAAACGAGACGGCGGCTCATGTTTTCGAGGGCCTGGTCCAGCGGCACGCCCAGCCGGAGCTCCTGGGTGAGGAGCCGGAACTCGATGGATACCGGATGCAGATCGCAGTCGGCCACCTCCTCCAGCGCCTGATTGATGCTGAATCCGGCCTTGAGGGCTCCGGACATCATGCCGAGAGCGTCCTCAAGCTGAAAGTTGAACTTGTCGAGCCGCCGCTTGCGGATGTATCTGAGGACCAGCCGCGGCACCGCGAACAGCGCGGACGATACGACGAGGGCCGCGGGAACGCCCCACTGCCACGAAAACGAATCCAGCTGCAGCGCCATGAAGACCACGGTGACGATCCCGCCCGCCGCCGCGGAGGCGATCGACAGATCCAGCACCCGGCCCGGCGGCATCTGGATGAGCACGTCGTCCAGCTCCGTCTTGGCCTCCTGAAGATAGCGTTCGCGGTAGCGCACCGAAACGTACACGCCGAACTCGATCAGTATCATCATGGCCAGCGTGACGGCGGCAAAGGCGAAGATCGCCGGCCAGAAGGTTCCGGTGAACATGACTCTACATCTCCGTGGACAGAATGGTTTTGAACTGCACGTCGAGGTCTCTCGACGAAACGTTTCCGGCAAACGAGGCCTCCGTTCCCGGCGGGACGGAGATCGCCGCGATCAGCCCTTTCGTCCCCTCCCGGCGCCACGAAACGCGGACCGGTCCGCGGGGCGTCCAGCACACGCCGGAAGCATGGTCGAGCCCCCGCACGAAGGGACTGACGACGAACTTGCGCCCCCCCTCCTCCATCCGGAGTCCGAGAACGATCCGAGGCAGCAGAAACAGCGGCAGCTCCGGCGGCAGACCGGAGGAGGACCCCTGACGCAGTCTTTCGAGAAGCTGTTCGTACATTCCCAGTTTTTCCAGAGTTTCGCACCAGAGGGCTCCCAGATGCGGAGCGAGATCCGGCACAAGTTCCTCCCGGGGAGAGACCGTATTGACCCCGGCGGAAACGCGCCAGCGCTCGGGCACCGCGTCGAAAAGCAGAGCCAGCATGCCGGCGGCCACGGAGCAGCGGTCGATCGGCTTCCCCTCCGCGTCGATGCCGTCGTGATAAGCCAAACGGCGTTCGTCCCACAGCGCGTTTGCGGCGCAGGCGATCCTGTCGGCAAGGCTCCGCAGTTCCGATACGGTCCCGGGACCGGCTCCGGCGTCTCCGGCCAGAGAACAGGCCGCGTCCAGCGCCCCTTTGAAGAGCAGAGAATCGCTCAGCAGAACGGGAGGAGACGCCGCATCGCCTCTCCGCAGCAGACCGCAGACGGGGTCGATCCTTTGAACGGAATCCTCCACGATCCGGAGGACGCGGGGGAACTCCCGGCGCAGAAGTTCGGGATCGGCGCTCCCGCGCAGAAAATCCCGCAGGGCGATGATCCACATGAACCCGGCCGCGAACGGGGCTTCTTCTCCGTCGGGCGGAAACACGCCGGAACTCCGGGGAGAACGGGTCAGGCATTCGCCCGCGAAAACAAGACTGCGGACGACGAGATCGACCGCGCCGAAAGCAAGAAGCGCGCCGGGGATCCGGCGGTGGAGATCGATCGCGCGGAAGGTCTCTTCGTCCGGCGGCAGACCGGTGAAAGTGTCGGCCATGCAGAGTTTCAGCGCCTGCAGCGCCTCGCGGTACGCCCGGGTCAGCGCCTCGTCGGAACAGCTGAATTCCCCGCAGGACACCACGGGATAGGTGGACTCCACCAGGCGCACGGACTGGATCCTGACCGGGCCCGTCATCCGCCGCAGGATCAGGTGCAGCTTCCTGCCGCAGCGTCTCGTGCGGGCGGTGAAACGGTTCCAGCCGGCGCGGCAGACGAAACGGCAGAGGGGCGCATCCCCCGTTCCCATGTCGATGACCGTTCCCGCCGGAGCGTGAACGACGAAATTCCAGAAGCCCGTGTCCAGCTGCCCGAAGTCGCAGACAAGTTCGATGTCGTACCCGTCGGAGGGATGTATGACGGCGCAGCGGTCATCGGGATAGATCATGGCCTGCGCGTTTTCCACCGTTCCCGGCGGCACGGGCCGCACGCGGCGGCAGGGAGCGGCCCCGCAGGGCTCCCCCTTTTCCACGAGATTCGCCTCCGTCACCCGCCGGATCAGCGCCTCGCGGCGCGAAAGCGGCGGCACGGACCGCGGCTCGATGTTTTTCCACGGACCGGCTTCGGCACCGCAGACGACGGAAGCCGGGGACAGCTCCGCGCCGTCGGCGGCCGCGTCGGAGAACTCGACGGTCTCCGGAGCCTCGGCCCGGCGGACAAGTCCGGCCAGCCACGAGCCGTCGGTGCCGATGAACTGGGGATCTTCCGAAGCGAACGACATGTCCAGCGCCGCCAGAAAACCGCCCCGCGGAACTGCCGGACTCAAGCTCCGCCCCGGATAATACACTTCGGCTTCCAGCCGGTTCAGCCCCCGGCGCAGCAGATGCGAACAATCCATCACGTCGCAGGAATAATGTTCGGGCCAGGCGCGGGCGGGGCCGTCGGAGATCCACTGCCCGTTGATCTTCAGCCTGAACGAAGCGGACCCCGTCACGGCCAGAACCGCATCTTCCGGCGGAGCCTCAAGACGGAAATCGCGCCGAAACACCACGTGCCGGACGCCGGCGCCATCGTCGCCGTCAAGCCAGATCCACTGCGCAGTTTTCCACTCCATAACGACCTTCTCCGCAACAAACGAAGTCCCGTCTCGGGGACGTTTCCAAAAAATACATCATTCCGCGTCTTTTTTCAAGCGCGCCGAAAACATTCGCGGAAAAATCATTCGCCCCTGTTCCAGACGCCGAAGACGGCCCGGCGCACCGCGTCGCCCGGAGGCGTCATGATGTGGCGGCACGAAAACAGCACGGATCCGGAAGCCTCGGGACGGGAACGCACCAGAAGAAGCTGGGAAGCCAGTTCATCGGGTCCCCAGCCGGGCTGTCCGCACCGGTACAGCGCGTGACCGATGTAGAGTTTCACCGCCGTGCCCCGCACCGTCTGACACCACCAGTCCAGCAGCACGGTGAAAGAGGCCTTCTTGTGCGCCCGGTGCCAGTATATCTGCGGCGCGACATAGTCGATCCAGCGTTTTTTCACCCACAGGCGGCTGTCGGCGTAGAGCGTGGTGAACGACTCCTTGCCCCGGGTCAGGGATCCGGCGGGACAGGCCGGACTGCGGTTGCACCAGATGCCGAAAGGACTGACTCCGAACTTCACCTTGCGTTTCCGTCCGGCATTGATCCCGTCGAGCGCCCGCCGGACGCCGAGGATCATGGCGTTGACGTTGTGCCGCCGCCAGTCTCCGAGGGAGAGTTTCTGCGGGTTGTTCCGCCGGAAGCTCCCCCCGTCGGGGATCGCGGCGCTGTCGTAGGGATAGAAATAATCGTCGAAATGGATCGCATCGGGACGGTAGCGCGACGCCGTTTCGGCAACGACCGAAACGATGTGACGGATCACCGCCGGTTCCCCCGGATCGAGCATGAGACCGATCCGGCCCTCCCCCAGCGGAACGGCCATGACAAGATCGGGATTCCTGCGGGCGAAATTGTCCGGCGCCAGCTGCGCAAGATAGGCCGCCTTGTCAAGTTTCGTCGAACTCGTCACCCGGTAGGGATTGAACCAGGCGTGAAACTCCATGCCCTGCCGGCGGCACTCCGAGATCATGTAGGCCAGAGGATCGAATCCGGCAAAGCCCCTGCCCTCCCTGCCGGCCAGCCACACCGACCACGGCGCGTGAACGCTGGGATAAAAGGCGTCGCAATTGGCCCGCACCTGAAAGATCAGGGCATTGCATCCCTTGCGGGCCAGCCGGGCGCAGACGGTGCTGAAGTTCTTTTTGAAGACCTGCGCCGAGGCGCTGCGCGGAAAGTCCAGATTGTTCACCGTGGCCACCCAGACGCCGCGAAACTCCCGGGAAGCGGATCCCGGTCCCGCGGGGGGCGCGGCAATAGCGGCCGCAGCCTGTGTCAACGCCGCTGCAAATGTCGCCGCCGTCGCCATTTTCATCTCAAAACCGCCCGCGCATTTTTCTGCCCCGGGGCGGTCTGGCAGGAGGCAGTTCCGGCCAGAAGCGTTCGCACTCCGAAGCGTCTCCCTCCGCGACCGCCTGAAGGATGCACATAAGCTCCCGGGCGTGACCGTAACTGCGGCTCGAATAGATGCGGCGTTCCATCCGCTCCCCGCGCATGGCCATCAGCGGCACGAGGCCGAGGATCCGGCGGGCGGCCTCACGCACCCGGACCATGAGGTTCTGGGGCAGGAACACCGTATCGACCACCTCTTCGACCGTCTCTTCGGCGCCGTTGCCCGGCTCCCACAGAGAACCGGGCGCCCGGCCCAGAGCCTCCTCGACGAAGGGAAGACAGATGACCGCCGCGGCCAGAGAAAGACTGTTGCGGAAACACCCCTCCTCCATGCGGCAGTTGCGCTCGAAAAGCAGTTCCCGCACCCGGCCGCCGGTCGGAGAGTCCCACACCCGGTCCAGCCGGGGCAGAAAGAGGGCAAGAAGTCCGTAATCGTGAAAGGCCTCCAGCTGGCGGTCGCCGTAGCCCGACTGCAGGATCTTCTCCAGTTCGAGAGTCCTCCGGCTGGGACTGGCCAGTTCGAAGAGCGGCAGTTTGGCGAACAGCGCATTTTCGGTGGCGCTGTCGAGAGAAAAGTCGTACTGTCCCACCAGTTTCAGCGCCCGGAGCAGACGCACGGGGTCCTCCTCGAAGCGCAGCGCCGGGTCGCCGATGGCGCGGACCACTCCCTTCTCGATGTCGCCGAGCCCCTGCCCGGTGAAGTCCTTGATCTCGCGCTTCTCGGGATCGTAGAAGAGGGCGTTGACGGTGAAATCCCGCCGCGCGGCGTCCTCGGAACTGCTGCCGAAGACGTTGTCCGAAACGATGAGGTTTCCGGGGGATTCGCCGTCCTGCGCCTGACCGTTCTTCTCGGGAGCCCGGCGGAAGGTGGCCACCTCGAAAAGCTCCTTCCCGCAATAGACGTGGGCCAGACGGAAGCGTTTGCCGATGATCCGCGAAGAGCGCCGGCCGAAGACCTGACGGACCTCCTCGGGCGTGGCGGCGGTGGAGATGTCGAAGTCCTTGGGCGTGCGTCCCATGAGCATATCCCGGATGGCCCCGCCCACGATGTAGGTCTCGAATCCCGCCTTCTGGAGCCGGGAAACAACACTTCTGGCATTGGCGGAAACGGGAAGCTCCTTTCTCATCTTCACCTGCCGAGTTTTCGGGAGATCACCGTGTCCACGCAGGCCATGGCCGGGTCGGGCGACGGATAATCGGCGTTGAAGTGAAGTCCGCGGCTCTCGTGACGGAGCAGGGAACACTTGATGATGAGCTCGGCCACCGTGGCGATGTTGCGCAGTTCGATCAGATCGGCCGTGACGATGAAGTCCCGGTAATATTTATCGATCTCCTTCCGGATCAGCTGGATGCGGTTCTCCGCCCGCTCCAGCCGCTTGTTGGTGCGGTAGATGCCCACGTAGTCCCACATGAAGCGGCGGATCTCGTCCCAGTTGTGGGAGATGACCACCTGTTCGTCGGAATCGGTGGCGTTGCCGTTGGACCAGTGCATGCCGGTATGCTCGCCGGGCCTGTTGCGGGACAGCTCGCCGAAGGTGCGGTCGATCTCCTTCGCAAGGAAACGGGGAACGACCATGGCCTCCAGCAGACTGTTGCTGGCCAGACGGTTGGCGCCGTGCAGTCCGGTGCATGCCGATTCGCCCACGGCGTAAAGCCCGATGATGCTGGAACAGCCGTTGATGTCGGTGGTGATGCCGCCGCAGGAAAAATGCGCGGCAGGCACCACCGGGATCAGATCGTGCGCCATATTGATCCCCGCTTCGAGACATTTCGCGAAGATGTGGGGGAAGCGCAGTCTGAGCCGCTCCTCCGACAGATGCCGGATATCCAGATAGACGCACTCCTCTCCGGTGCGCTTCATTTCGGAGTCGATGGCCCGGGCCACCACGTCCCGCGGCGCGAGACTTTTCATCGGGTGGTACTTGTGCATGAATTCCTCGGGCTCGGCGTCGCGCGAGGTCCTGACCTTGAGGACCGCCCCCTCGCCCCGCAGAGCCTCGCTGATGAGGAACGACCTGATCTGCGGATGATGCAGGATCGTCGGATGGAACTGGATGAACTCCATGTTGGAGATGTTCGCCCCGGCCCGGTAGGCCATGGCCACGCCCGAACCGCAGGCCACATCGGGATTGCTGGTGTAGAGGTAGACCTTTCCGACGCCGCCGCAGGCGATGACCGTCGTCGGCGCCAGCATGGTGACGACCCGGCCGCGGCGGATATCCAGAACGTAGGCCCCCGAACAGCGTCCCTTCGAGGATTCCGTGGGACGGGAACTCATGACCAGATCGATGGCGATGTGATACTCGAAAATGCGCACGTTGGGCAGCGCGGTCACGGCGTCCACCATGACCTTCTCGAGTTCGGCCCCGGTGATGTCTCCGGCGTGGAGGATCCTCCGCTTGTGGTGGCCGCCCTCGCGTCCCAGATCGTAACCGTCGCGCTCGTCCTTGTAGCCCAGATCGCCCCGGGTGGTGAATTTGGCCCCCAGAGAAACGATCTCGTTGACGGCGTCTGGTCCGGCCTCGACGATGGCGCGCACCGCCGCCTCGTTGCACAGTCCGGCCCCCGCGGTGAGCGTATCCTGAACGTGCTCGTCGAAGGTATCGAGCGCATCCATCACGCACGCCACGCCGCCCTGGGCCAGACGGCTGTTGCACTCGTCGATCTCCCTCTTGGTCACCACCGCCACGCTGCGCCCGCTGCGGGCCAGATGGAGCGCGGTCGTGAGGCCGGCGAGGCCGCTGCCTATGACGATATGGTCGAAATGCAAAACATCTTCGTTGTCCGACATGGTATGACACCCGTTAAAAACAAACGTTAAAATTATGCGGCCCGAACTTGCGCCAAGCCGACAGATGATGTAAATTACACTTAAAGCATGTTTTTTTCAAGTTCGACAGAGGCGATACCGGGAAAAAACCCGAAGTATTTCGTGTAAAAAAATGCATTTGCCGGAAATTTTCACTCTCCCGACGCCGGGAGCACGCCGGGCGCGGTGCACGCTGAAGCTCGCCGCGTGTTTCGCGGGCGGGACTTTTTACGCCGCCGCCCTGCCGCCGCTGAACATCAAGCCCCTTGCCGCCGTCTGCCAGCTGCCCCTGCTCTTCTTTCTGAAGAGAGCGAACTGGAAAAGCGCCGTATTGGCCGGATGGGTCTGGAGCCTCGGCTGGTCGCTTTTCGCTTTCCGCTTTCTGCGCGAGATCGATCCCGCGGTCCCCTTTCTTCTGGCGCCCGTGGTCTCCCTGTGGGCGGCGGTCTTCGCGGGAGTCATTCCCTTTCTGCGCGACCACACCCTCGTCCGCGAAGGAAAGAAAACCGCCGACCGCCAGCCCTTCGGGCGGCTTCTCCTCTTCTCGCTGGGCACGGCGGCGCTCTTCGTGCTCACGGAGTGGACCCGGTCGCGGCTCTTCACGTGGAACGACTTTTCCGTGACGCTGTGGCGGGTCCCCGTACTGCTGCAGATCGCCGTGCTGACCGGCCACTACGGCGTGAACTTCATCGTCGCCCTCGCCAACGGCGCCGTTGCCGCCCTGGTCGTCTACCGCAGGAAAAGCGTCTTTTTCACGCTGGTCTGCCCCATCGTGCTCGCCGCCGTCTTCGGGCAGATCAGGCTCGCCGCACGGGAACCGGGCCGGACCCGCACGGTGGCCGCGGGTCTCGTTCAGGGCAATCTTTCGCAGCGCCGACACGCGTCGCTGTCCCGGGCCCGCGAGGCGCTGGACACCTACGTTTCGCTCACGGAGCGCCTGTTCCTGCAGGGGAAAAAGCCCGACATCGTCCTCTGGCCCGAAAGCGCCGTGCCGCTGTGTTTCTACAGCGCCTATGATCTGGCCCTGTACCGTCAGACCACCGATCACGGCCGTCTGACGGTCGTCTACCAGCAGCAGGTGAAGGCTCTCTGCCGCAAGTGGAAGACCCCGATGTTCATCGGAGCGCTGGACATCGCCGACACCCTGACTCCGGGCGAAGTCCCCGGCTCCACCAACAGCGCCGTTCTGCTGGACGCGACGGGAGAGATCCGCGCCAAATACGACAAACTGCACCGGGTGCCCTACGGGGAGTACATTCCATTCCGCAGTCTCCTGCCGCAGTTTCTCATCCGCCGCATCGACATGGGCAGGGACCTCGTTCCGGGAAGGAACGCCAATTTCGTGGAGATCCTGCCGGGCGTCCGGGCGGGCACGGCCATCTGCTACGAAGGCGTCTTTTCTTACGTCATGCGCCGTTTCGCCGCCCGGGGAGCCAATGTTTTCATCGTGCTCTCGAACGACGCATGGTATCCCCGCAGCAGCGAACCGGAACAGCATCTGGCCAACGCCGTGCTGCGGGCCGTGGAGTCGGGTCTGCCGATGATCCGCTGCGGCAACAACGGCGGCAGCGGCGTGGTCTTTCCCGACGGCACGTACCGCATCGTCGACCCCACGGGCAAGTCGCCCCGGCCCGAACTGCTGCGCTGCGCCGCGGCCGAGGTCGTCGAAGTCGCGGTCCCCGCCGATCCGGAACGGACGTTTTACGTGAAGTACGGTGAATGGTTCATCCTGCTTCTCGCCCTCGTCGTCGCCGGCTGGACGGTCTTCGCTTTCGTCAATTTCTCTTCGGAGAGGAAGAAGTTTCTCGCCCTCCTGCCGGAGGACGCATTTCCGGAGATCGGATAACATCAGAAAAAAGGAATCCCGTATGAAGATCCACACCCTCGGCACCTGCGCCGGGACCGAACCCATGCCCACGCGGCAGCACGCCTCGTGCGTCTTCGAAGTCAACGGCCGTTTCTACTGGTTCGACGCCGGCAGCGGCTGCGCCCGCACCGCCGCCCTCAACGGCATTCCCCTCACGAAGATCGACACCGTATTCATTTCGCACCGTCACCGCGACCACGTGGCCGGACTGCCCGATCTCTTGTGGAACATCCGCAAGACCGTCTGCATGACGGACTCGCCCACCCCGGAAAAGATCGACCTCTACATCCCCGAAATGCTCGTCTGGAAGTGCGTTTCGGCCATGCTGGAACTGGAGTGGTCTCCCCGCATCGCCCTCGAACCGCACATCTACGGCGACGGCACGGTTTTCGAGAACGCCGACGTCAGGATCGAAGCCCGGCACAATTTTCATCTGGAGGGGCCCGAAGCCGAAACCCATACCTCCTACAGTTTCCGGATCACTTCCGAAGGGAAACACTTCGTCTACTCCGGGGACGTGAGAAAATACACCGACATGGGCGACTGGCTCGACGACTGCGATCTGCTGATGATGGAAACGGGCCACCACAAGGCCTCGGAAGTCTGCGCCGGGCTCCGCGCCGACGGACTCGGCGTGAAAAAGATCATGTTCGTCCACTCCGGCAGGGAGATCCTCAACGACTATGCCGGCGCCAAAGCCCGCGCCGAAGCCGCATGGGGAGAGCCCGTCATCATCGCCGAAGACGGCAATTCCTACGAATTCTGAAATAAAAAATACCGTTCCCGGTGCGGGGCAGCGAAGCGTCAGGTCTGTATCGCGCAGACGGGAAACAAACCGCCCCGTTGTTCGTGCTCGGCGGCCCCGCTCTTGCTCAAAACACTCCGCTTTTCTCGCAAAAGGAAGGGGGCTCGGGGGAAGGGAGATCCTCTTTTCCCGCGAA
>JAFTDL010000165.1 GCA_017454215.1 Lentisphaeria bacterium
GCCTTGGTCAAGTATCGTTTGGCGGCTTTGTAATCGACTTCCACGCCGTCGCCGGTCGCGTACGCCGCGCCGACCGCCGAGATCGCCTGCGTATGCCCCTGCTGCGCGGCCCGTTCGAACCAGCGGAAGGCCGCGGACGGATCCTTTGCCACGCCGATGCCGTCCGCATAGAGCATCCCGACGCCGTACTGGTAATCCGTGTCTCCCGTCTGCGCCCCGGCAAGCGCCGCCTCGAACCATTGCCCGCCATGGGTGTCGATACCGTCCCCGACCAGACGCGTGGCGAACGGGATCGAACAGGGTTTGATCTTCCCGCAAAGCTCGATGACCTCCATGAACTTCCGCGCGGCGATACTGTGGTCGCCGCCCTTCAGGTTCTCCTCCGCGTCCGTCCATGCTTCATCCAGCTTCGCCAGTTCCTCGTATGGAAGCACCCGGGAGATCGAATGATAGGCGCTTTCGGCTTCGACCCTCCAATAGGCCGCGTCATCGCCGAAAACTTCGTCCAGACTCGCATCGTAGACGGCCTCCTCGGCATCGACCGAAACGATCTCCTTTTCCGCAGTGTCCGATGCTTCGTTCGAGGATGGATCTCCCGTCTGCAAAAAGTCCTTCTGCAGTCTTGCATAGAAAGAATCGAGATAGTACATGTCATACTTGGGCCCGTTCTTGAAACGAACGGCATCGATGTCCGGCGGAAGCTTGGCGGGGAATTCGAATCCCGGAAGCATGACGGCTATGATGTTCTTCTTGTTGTACAGCGCCGTCGCCAGTTCTATGCGCATCCAGTCGTCTTCCCGCCGGCCCCCCTTCAGCGTGCGGTCGAAGCACCCCGGACTGAGCAGGATGATGAAATTCCGGCACTCGGCGACGCGCCGCAGCAGCTCCTCGTTGAAATTGCCGTTTTTGAGCGTATCCATGTCGAAACTGACGGAATACCCCTCCTTGGTCAGCCGGTCATACATGAGGCGGGCGTCCGCCGCGCCGCCGTCGCGCCGGTAGGAGATGAACACGTCGAACCGCGGAACGACCGTCGGCACGGGCGGCATCAGATCCGGTGCGGCAAGGGTTGCCGGCGAAGCAAATTCCTGCTCCACCTTCTCGATGAGGATAAGCTGTCTCGCCTTATTGATGCCGAGTTCCTTCGCGGTCTCGCCAAGAATCTTCCGCTCGTCCGTATCGATCATGCCGTCGTTCCCTTTGAAGCGCCGCGCCTGATTCAGGAACGTCTCCTCCGCCTCTTTCCTTTCCTTGTCATCGGCGAGGACGACATCTTTCAGCCGCGCCGCGATCTTCGCCACCGATTCCTTGAAAAGCTTCTCCAGATTCAGCTCCGACACCTCGAGCATTTTCATCGGCGCGAGTTTTTCCGGCAGTCCTTCCGGAAAGGAGATCTCCGTCCCGGTGGGCGCAACGGGGACAAGGGTCCGGCCGGACGTCATGGCGTGCTCCAGCTCTTTGCGGACCCAGTCTCCCTCATTGACGCAGCGGGCCAAGGCCCCTTCCGTCATCAGGAAAATGACGTTCTTCGACTGCTCGATCGCGTCGTAGAGTTTGTCGTTGAACTTGCCGTCGGTCAGCTCCTCCATGTCGAAGAAGACCCGCAGACCGAGCTTCTCCAATGCCTGCTGAAGATTGCGGGCGATCTGGGCGCCCTTGTCGCGACGGTAGGAAATAAAAACATCGTACGTCATGGTCTTGTCCTCTGTCCGGCCGCTGTCGAAACGGGCAATGGCACACCCATCGTCCCGTCCGGCGGATGAAATATGCCGCCGCCTTTGCCGCGAGGCCGCCTCGCGATCCGACCGCAGTTTTCCCTAAATGTAATTGCGGTCCATTCATTTGTCAAGCAGAGAAAGGCCAGACCTCCGGAGAAAAGATCCGATACGGAGAAAGAGGCCCGCCGTCCCGCCGTCCGGGGCGCTTGCCGAACGAAACCGGTCCATATTGGCTTTTTTTGATCGGAAACGTCCGTCTTTCCCGCCGATGCCGGTTGAAAAAAACGAATGACGGTGTATCTTTTCACTCCGTCACATCATAACGTTGCAGGAGAATGACGATGGAAAAAACGACTTTGGACCGGCAGCCGTCCGGGCAGAACGTTTCCGGCGGATCGCACAGTTCGGAACCCGGGAAAAACCCCGCGCTCGGTCTGCTCTTCTACCTGCTGCCCGCCGTCGTGGACATCACGGTCGGCATGTTCTTCTTCATCAGCGCCAAACGCATGGCCGACAGCGGCGCGAATTCCTACAAGATCGCGCCCACCATGGCCATCTGGGCCGTCTGTTACGCCATCTCCTCCTTCGCCGCCGGGCGCGTCATCACGCCCCGCAACGCCCTCCGCGTCCTCAAGACCAGCCAGTTCATCCTGCTGGGGTCCCTGCTGGGGCTCGCGTTCACCGTCGATCTGAATTTGCAATTCTTCTGGCTCATGGGGACGGGCCTCGGCGGCGCGCTCTTCTTCACCTCCTTCCAGCCGGCCATCAAACTCTTCAACAAGGGCGACGGCAGCCCCGAAGCCATGATCCGCAACAGCGCCTACTACACCTTCAGCTGGAGCACCGGGCTGGCCTTCGGGCCCTTCATCGCCGCCTTCGTGTGGGGGCTCTTCGACCCCAGGACCGGCTGGAGTTACTGCTACCTCATCGCGGCGGCCCTCCAGCTGGGCGTCGCCATCGGCGTCTTCGCGCTGGACTGCTATGTCAAACGCCTGCAGGCTCAGCCGGAAGCCGCGGGAGCAACGGCCGCCGACCCCGCCGCCTGCGCATCGGCGGACGCCGTTTCGTCGCATCTTCCCGACCTGATGATCGCCGGGTGGTGTCTGCAGGGGCTGGGCTACATCGCCGTCGCGATGATGCGGACGTATCTGCCCGACTACTGCACGGGACCGCTTGCCATGAGCACCTTCCATCAGGGACTCGTCATGAGCCTCGTCAGTTTCGCGCAGGCGCTCGCCGGACTGGCCTGCTGTACGGCGCGCCGGTGGCCCTACCGGCCGTGGACAGTCGGCGCGATCTCGCTTACGGGCGCGGCGGCCTTCCTCGTCTTCGCCGGGACCTCCGACTGGCGGCTCTACGCGCTCGCCGCCGTGCTCCTCGGCGTCTTCTCCGGCGTCATGTGCTTCACCGCCACGTTCCACGCCCTCGTCAACCCGGTCAAGACCGCCCAGTACGTCTCCGTGAACGAGACGCTCGTCGGCGTCGGCTCCGTCGTCGCCCCCATGCTGGGCGCGTTCCTCGCCACGCACTGCGGCACGCGCACGCCCTTCTTCTTCAGCATGGGCTGCCTCGTGCTCTGCGCCGTCCTCTACGGAGCCTTCACCTGGAAATACCGGAGCCTCCGGTAAGGCGCCTCGCGGCGTTTTCGACCGCAGTCCATCGTTTTTGAGCGGGAGAGTCCGAAAGATCGGCGGGGGGAAGAGGGATCATGGACACGGGATTCGTCAAAGGCCGGCGCGGCGCCGTCTTCAAGCCGGAGACCGGAAAGCTGTATCTCTTCGACGATCACAGCGTTTCCGTCCTGCAGGGCTGGCCCGTCATGCGCGCATGGAAGAAGACCGGCGGCGAGCATCCGGGCTGGACCGGCATCCGGCCGCCCCTGCGCCGGCTCGAAACCGAACTGCGCGTATTCGGCGAACGGCAGGAAAGATACCGCCGCGAACTCGAAGACGGACAGCTCGAACTCCCGCTGACGTTCGAACATCGGGACGAGGCCGATCCCTACGTTTCGGAAACCAGCCGCTGGTATTTCGAAACGACCCCGTGCGGGATCCGCGAACTGCTCCGGCCGTTCTGGAATTCGCGCTGGGCGCTGATGACGCTGCTCGCCGACGGCGGCAAGCCCGCCGCGGACCTGCTGAAAAGCTGCCCCGCGCTCGCGTTCATGCTGGCCAACAACCGCATTTTCCACAAGCCCGCCGTCCTCCGGCCCCGCCGCGCGGTCCGCACCTGGCTCGGCCCCGGCAAGACCCGGCGGAAACTGCTCGCTTGGCTCGGCTTCCCGTCCGCCGCCAACCTCCCCCGGCTGCTGGCAAAAGTCCCCCCGCAGGACCTCACCATCGGACTGATGCTGAAACTCCGCGCCCTGCTTCAGGAGCCGCGCCGGGAAAAACTCCTGCGGCATCAGCCCGTCATCGACCGCGCGCTGCTGGCGTTCTTCGAACCCGGCATGCAGGAGATGCTGACGCCGAGACTGCTGACGGAACTGCGAAGCGACCTCTTCGAAAACCTCACTTCCGAGGTTCTTCTGTACGCCGATCCGGAACAGCAGGAGCGCGAGCGGCGGAGACTGCTCGTTTTCTGGAGGAAGGAGGACCAGCCGGCCTGGCTGCTGCTGCGCGACACCGCCCGGATGTTCGCGGATCAGCACTCCGACGACCCGCCGCCGCAGATCCGCGATCTTGCGGCCCTGCGGCGGCTTCACGACCGTCTGGCCGAGGAATTCGCGATACGGCACAACACGCTCGTTTTCCGTCCGCCGGTGCCCGGCAATGCCGACATCATCCCGCTGACCGACTACGCCATGCTCTGCGAAGAAAGCCGTCAGCAGCACAACTGCGCCGCGAGTTACTACGACGAGATCGCGGCGGGACGCTCGTTCCTCTACCGCGTCCTCGCGCCGGAACGCTGCACGCTCGAACTGGCTCCGCGCGGCCGCCGCTGGGCCGCCGTCCAGCTCCGCACCGCCTTCAACGGCGCCCCGTCCGAAGCGACCGTGCTGGCCGTCGCCCGCTGGCTGGAGGCGGCGCAGAAAAATCCGCGCCCGCCGGAAGGCTGACGACGCCCGCCGATATGCGGGATGCGGATTTGCAAAGCGGCCGGAATCATGCTATAGTAGTGCATTGCTTTTCCGACAACCTTATTCTACCGGAAGGAGGCAGCGATGGGTAAGAAATGGATCGGCATGCTGGGTCTTCTCGCGGCGCTCACGCTCGCGGCGGACACCGAACTCGACGTCAACGGCGCACTGCAGGCGAAAAAGGCCGACGCCAAGCTCCCCGACTTGTGGATCTATTACCCGGAATACACCAAGGCGAAACTCACCACCGCCCTGACCCGCTCCGACAAGGGGAACACGTTCGACATCAACGTCGAATCCGGCATGCTCCCGCTCTTCTGCAGCCGCCTTTTCCCGGTCAAGCCCGGGGAGAAGCTCCGCATCGCCTACTCGGTCAGCGGCACCGCGACCGTGCAGCCGGCGCTCTACATGAACAACCGCAGGAACAAGATCAAAGGGACGATCTACCTGCCGAAAATCAAACTCAAGGAGACGCCGGAAGAACTTGCGCTCGACTACACCGTCCCGCAGGAACTGCCGAATGAAAAAGGCGAGCC
>JAFTDL010000166.1 GCA_017454215.1 Lentisphaeria bacterium
ACAACGGCGGCCTCAGTGCTCTGTGGAGCAGTTCCGCCGCACCCGAAATAAAAGGATTGGCCGCCATCGCCGTATGCAACACGAGGATCGACTTCGTCCGCGGTCAGTGGTATCAGGTCGCCGTCACGTGGAACCGGACACATCTGGCCATCTACGTCAACGGCAAACTCCGGGCCAAGTCCGGCATGCCGGCGAAACACGATCTCACGGCCAAGCTCCGCATGAAACCCGATGACTCCTTCATCGGCATCCGCAGCAAATTTTACGACGACGATCACAGATGCGCCGTCGGCATCGACGATTACGTGCTCCTCAAGCGGGCGCTCACGGATATCGAGATCGCCAACAGTTACGCGAAACTCGTCAAAGGCGGCGGAGCGGAACTGCGTCCCTTCTCCGTCAATTTCAACGGCGTCGACACGGGCGCAAAAACGATCGACAAACTGGAGGCCGTCTTCGATCTTTCCGGTCTCGAAAACGAGGAACGGAAACAGCTGAACGAAGGAAAACTGCCGATTCACTGCGTCCTCACCGGACCCGACGGCAAAGTGGTGAGCTCGCAGAATCTGAATATCCGCCGCACCGGTGCAAATCACATTTTCGACGGTGTTGACAAGCCCGGCAAGTACACGCTCGCCGTCACGGCGGGGAAACACAAGGGCTCCTTCTCCGTTGTCCGTCCGGATTTTTCATTTCTGGGCAACGGCATCGGGGAAGAGGAAACCATCCCCGAAGTTTTCAAAGGCTTCCGGCCCGAAGGACGAAAAGTCCGCCTGTGGAACAGAGTGTACGTTTTCGGAGAAGGTCCTCTGCCGGAACGTATCGAAGCATACGGCAAATCCCTTCTGACGCAGGCTCCCGTGCTCTCGCTCGACGACAGAAAGATCACGTGGCGTGCGGAAAAAACCGTCACTTCCCCCTGCTCCGTCACCTATACGGGAACGGGCACAGCCAAAGACTGCACCATCCGTTACCGGACGAAGGTGGAATACGACGGGCTCATCGATCTGGCTTTCACCATCGGCGGGCAGCCGACCGTGAACTCCATGCGTCTTGACTGGCAAGTCCGCAGAGACGCCGCGGAGTTCCTGCTGACGCCCCAGCTCAAACCGGCGGGAGCCTGTGCCTTCCCCTTCCCCATAAGCAAACTCGACAGTCAGCTGTGGCTGGCCGGAGAAGGAACCGGCGGCTTCTGCTGGACGGCCGAAAACGACGCCAACTGGGTGTACGGCGACCGCGAAAAAGTTCTTTTCGGCGACACGGATTCCGGCAAGTGCTCGGTGCGCATGATAACAAGGCAGGTGAAACTGCCGGAGGATGTCACCTACACCTCTCTTTTCATCGCCACGCCGACCCGGCCGCTGAATGTCCGCAAGCGCTTCAACGCTTTCGGAGGCGCGCCCCGCTATCCCCAGTCCGTCAATTACACGGGAGCCGATCAGTCATCGGGAGCCTTCACGGGGGTATTCGATCTGCGGCCGGGCAAGGAAGCCGGACGCTTCTGGGACAAGGCCCGACCCCGCAGTCTGCGTCCCTACAACGCGGCGGATTGCGGAAGCGACGTCATGCCCGAAGCGCTCTATCTGCGCAAATACGCCGAGATTCCCGGCGAGTACAGCTACCGCATGCCCTACTGGCGCGTCGTGGACTCTTCCGGCAAACAGGTCAGGGAATATCAGAATTCCATCTCTTTCTGCAACGGCACGTTCATCACCGACTATCTCATGCGCAACAACAAAATTCTGCTTGACTCCAAGTACGGAAGCAAGATAGGGCAGCTCAATTACGACCTTGCCCACAACACTTTGTGCGGCAATCCGCTGCACAAATGCGCCTTCAGGGACCGGTTCGGGCGACTCATCAAAACGTTCGTCGTTCTCAAAAAACGCAGACTTTTCGAGCGGACCATCCGTCTGTGTCATCCCCGCGGCATCACGCTGTCGCTCCACGCACAGGACCGCTTCTGCCCCGTCATGCACGGCATGGGCGACATCTGGCAGCCGGGAGAACAGCACTGCGCCGTTCTCAAGGACAATCCCTTCGCCCTGATCGACGGAACGGTGAACGAACGGCTGTTCCGTTCGGAGTACAACCGCGACGTCATCGGGACCGGCCTTGAAATGGGGCTGGCGCTGGCTCAGCTCAACCGTAAAAACTACGACATCCCCGAAGCGACCATAGCGTCGATGACCATGATGCTGCTCTACGACATCGATTTCTCCCGGGGGTGGACCGCGTGGAAGCAGACTTTCCGGTTGTGGGACATCTTTCAGCGCTACGATTTCGGTTCTCCCGAGGTCGCGGCCCACAAGTTCTACCGCCAGAAGGAAGTGACCAGCGACAATCCCCGTGTGCAGATCACCTGGTACGACTGCCCCCGGGGCCGCAAACTTTTCGCCCTGTGCAACCGCACGAAGGAGCCGCAGAAGGCGGTGATAAACTTCGGCGGAACGATCCCCGAAAACATCTCCGCGAGGGAGGAATTCTACAAAAAAGACGTGAAGATCGCCGACGGAAAAACCGAAGTCGTCGTTCCGCCCCGGGCCTTTCTCCTGATCGGAACACAGGAAAAGTCGCGCTGACGTTTTCACGCCGCATATCGTCCAAGAGGAATAAATGAAAAAGCTGCTTTCACATCTTGCCGCGTTCGCCCTGCTCCCGGCCTTTGCGGAACTCCCGCCGTCGATCACCGTCGAGTCGGGCAATATCAGGCTTCGCCTCGACGCCGGAAAGCGCTGGAACATCAACCGGATCGAATGGAAGAACACTCTTTGCGGCATCGATACGCCCGGAGCCCACTACGGTGCCGTTTACCGCCCGGCCGACGGCAAATTCCCCATCGGGACCGGACACGACGAATCCGGCGTCGGGGAAAAACTGCTGTCATTGAAAATTTTTTCCGACGGCCGCGAGATCGCGCCCTCCGGAAAAATCATCCGCGGAAAACAGATCCGGATCGAACGGATCTCCGACATCGCCGATCTTTCGTCACAGACGACCGCCGTCATCGAAAACGACGTCATCCGGGAAACGACGCGGATCACTGCAAAGAAGACCGTCAGGCTGGATCATCTTTACGTATTCATGCATCCGTGGTCCCCGCGTTTCGACCGCTTCCACGCCGTCGGGCCGGACGGAAAAAGACTCGACGTGACATTCAAGTCCGACAACGCCTTTCCCAACAGAAAATTCGTTCCCGCCGCGGCGTGGTACGACACGAAAACCGGAATCGGTGCTGCGACGTTCATCAGAAATATCGCAGGAAAGAAAGCCCCCATGCGTTACCTCTGGGACCGCAGAAGTTACCGCAAGGACTATCTGTGCGACTACTATCACGCAACGATCACAGCCGGACAAGCCGCGGTCTGGGAAGCCGTCACCGGATTTTTTCAGCAGACCGACAGCGGCAAATGGGTCGATGACGCGGAGCTTCTGCTGAAAAAACTGGCTTCCGCAATGGAGTAACGCTCCGCGCCCCCTTGCATTTTTCGGGGCGGCGTATTATATTTGGCAAATCGTTTTTCAGCGCGGCAACAGTGCAAAAGGCACGGCTGCCGAACTTCTGCGGAACGCAAAAAGATGCGGCGGAAGTTTCGGCAGACTGTCAACGGGGGAAAATATGAAGGATGCATTTCTGACCCTGCGCGGAGCGTTCGCGTCGGGGGTCTTAATCGGACTGGCGGGAACGGTGATCCTCTCCGTTCCGGACAAATTTGCGGGGGCGTTCCTTTTCGGTTTCGGACTGCTCACCATCGTCTGCTGCGGATTCAAACTCTACACGGGGGCCATCGGGTATCTGGTCCTTCAGGGGGCAAAGACGCCGAGTTATCTCAAGACGCTTGTTTTCATCTGGCTCGGTAATCTCATCGGAACCTTCCTCATCGGGACGCTCATCCGGCTTTCGAGAGTCGGCGCTCCCGTCGCAGAGCGCGCGCAGGCGCTGTGCAAAATCAAGTGCGCCGACTCACTGACCAGTCTTCTTATATTGAGTTTCTTCTGCGGGATTCTCATGTTCCTTGCCGTGGACACCTTCCGCCGCAAGGACGAAGTGCCGCCCGTCATCCGCATGGTCATGGTCTTTCTCTGCGTCATGGTCTTCATCCTGAGCGGATTCGAACACTGCATCGCCAACATGTACTACTTTTCGGCCGCAGGCATGTGGACGCAGGACACCCTTCTCCGCACCCTGTGGATGACGCTGGGCAACTCCCTCGGCGGCTTCCTGCTGCCGCTGCTCGGCAGACGTTAACGGGAGCGCAGCACCCAGACGTTTTCGGCGATGCGGGCCGGGATCTCCAGCACGGAATCGCCCTTCTTTATGCGCAAAGAAGTCCTGTCGAGGGAAAAACTCTGACAGACGACGGCGTCGCCCTCCGCGACGGGAAGAGATTTCTCATCCTTCAGATTGCGGCCGATGTGGAAAACCGTCGCATTCTCCCCTGCCCCCAATTCAGCCATGACGACGGGTCTTTCGCCGTCGTCCCGGTTGAGGAACGACATGGCTTCGGTCAGGAATCCCTGAAGTTCCCGGGCGTCCCGCCTGTGGCCGATGGCCTGTGAAAAAATGACGAACCGCTGGATCGTATCGCCGTCCACCGCGTGTTCGAGATAACAGGCGGTCGATTCCGCCTTTTCGGGCGAAAGCCCGAGAACGCCGGTAAAGAAATTCTTGAGGACCTCGTGCCTGCGGACGACCTCGTCCGCGACGCGTTTCCCGGCAGCCGTCAGTTCGACGGGGTAACGGGCGTTGTAGACGATGTATCCCATTCTGTCCAGCTGCCGGAGCGCTCCGGTCACGGAGGGCATTTTGACGTTCAGTTTCTCCGCGATCTCCTTGGTATGGGCGTGACCGGCCCCGGCGATCAATTCGGAGATCGCCTCAAGGTAGTCTTCCAGACTTGCCGTCAGCCGCTGTGTCATGCCCTTTCCTCTCTGAAAATCACCAGCAGATGGGTTAATATATCCCGTAAACGGCCGATAACAAGCGCAAAACGGAATTTTTTTGCGGTTTTTCTTCACAACCTCCTGATTTTACGGAGCTCTGACCTCAAGTCAATTCAGCCGCAGGGCGTCCCAGGCGGAGGCGAGTGCGGCGCAAGCAGCGCCGCGGCGGCTGCCGAGTTCCGGCGTGAAGACGGCGATGCGGGACTCCTGAAGCAGCAGAAAGAAGTCCAGCAGTCCCGCGTGACGGGCGATGTCCGTCTTTTCGGCGGCAAGACGGAACCGGGCGATGAAGGGGACCAGCGCCTCCCCCTTCTGCTCGTCTTTGGCCCACCCTGCGCCCACAGCGCGCTCCATACGGCGGATCAGCGACTTGAGACAGCGGGGATACATGTCGAAAGCCTCCGCACAGCGCAGAAATCCCGGACGCAGAAGTCCGGAAAGCTGGGTTTCGGCATCGGCCCGGCTCCAGCAGTCGGAGGGCAGACGCTTCAGAAAGGTCCGCACACGGTCGGCGTTTTGCGACAGATTTTCGAGCGCTTCCGCAATGCGCCCCGTCTCGGGACCGATCGCGTCGAGCGCCGCTTCGAGTTCCCGCCCGAAACTCTCCCTGTCGCGGATGTCGGACGTGTCATGCGTCAGCGCGGAAAGGATCGCAAGATCGAGGGCGTCCTCCTTCCACTGGGGGTAGTGAAGGAACAACGTCAGTTTCGACAGATCGCCGATCCTGATTTTGCCCTGCCAGTAGTCAGTCTGCATTTTGGCTTTGAGCCGGAAAAGCCGCAGAACGGCGGCCCGGTGACTGAGTTCGGCCTCCCTTGCGTCGAGAAAAGAGGAACTGCCGATCAAACCGTTTTCGACGGTCAGCGCGGGGTAAACCGTCCGTTTTCCCCCCTCGGTCAGTTCGAAGGAACGGGGCAGCGTCACGTCCTGCGGCCAGTCCGGACCGGGAGCGCTGACGAACTGCCGGGCTTCGGAAACGGAGCGGCTCAGCCGGGAGCCCAGTTCCCTGCGGCCGGGGAAGGAGCGCAGAACTTTGCGCACTCTTCCCTTTTCATCGAGGACGGCAAGTTTGGTCACGAGATACTCCGGGTACTCCACCGCATCGAGCAGGGCAGCCGGCACGTCCAGTTCGAGGCGGCCGCGGAGATACTCCCGCACGGCGGCGCACAGGGGCTGTTCCGTCAGTATGCGTTTTTTCTTCACCAGCTCCATGAAGCCCGAAACCGTCTCCGCCGCGGGCTGAAGTCTGCGCCGGAACTCCTTCGGCAGAGCCCGGAACAGGAACTGGACCTTCCACGCAAGATACCCGGGAACGCTGTAGTCGAGGATATTTCTGTTGACGAGATTGAGTTCGTCCTCCTTCACGCAGAGCGTGACGCCGTCGGCGGGATCCTCCACGTCGAAAACGTAGCGCGCCTCAAGTCGGACCCCGCCGCTGGTGACGAAGTCGGGGAAGTCCGAACTGTCGCGCAGGACATCGGGATAAAAGACGATCTCCTCCGGTTCGGGCGTGAAGGACTTGCGCACCCGCTGCCAGTGTTTCTTCACCGCAGAGCAGGAATTCATGTCTTCGGGCAGGACCCGGTCGAACCAGTCGAAGAGAGCCTCCTCGTCGATGAAGCCGCCGGGATGCCGCATGCGCGTCTCCAGATCGCCCAGCATTTCGAGCAGAGTCCGGTAATCGCTCATCCACGCGCAGCCGGGCACGTCGGCTTCGCCTGTGAGCAGGCCCTCCCTGATGAAGACTTCTCTGGCTTTGACCAGGTTCACGGGGGCGTAGTCGCGCCGCCGTCCGGGATGGATCACAAGACTGCCCGCCGTGATGCGCTCCCGCGCCCGCACGAAGCCGCTGTGCGCATCGAAATGGACTTCGTCGTAGACCGCCTTGCAGAGGTGGGGCGCAACTTCGTACAGCCATTGACTCTCCACCCGGGCGCATTCCCGGCCGAACACCCGGCTGGTCTCCATGAGAGCGAAAAACAGCAGCCAGTCCGGAGCCTTTTTGCGTTTGGCAAGCCCGGAGGCGGGAAAGGGCAGAAAGAGTTTCCCCGCCATGTCGCGGAAACTGTTCTTCTCCTTGTCGAAACAGGCCATCTGCCGCGGCAGGCCCGAAAGAATGCTCTTGTGAATGGCGTCGTACTCCATGCGGGCTTTTTCCTCATCGACGCCTTCGGGAGAAGCCGAAAAGTTTTCGGCCAGCTCGAAGGCGAGACTGCGCCACTCGTGCATGCGCCTGTAATTGAGAAAATTCTGCTTGCAGAACCGCCGCAGGCCCCGGTTGGAGTCGTTGTCTCCCCTCGCCTTCTCCGCGGCGGTCCACAACTTGACGATGCCGAGAAAATCGGACTCGTCCGAACGGAAATGCTTGTGGGCCTCGTCCGCGGCTTTGATCTCTTCCAGCGGTCGTTCGTGGGGGTCGGAGATGCTCAGATAGGCCGCTATGACGGCCAGGAAGGGCAGGACGCCCGATTTCTCGGCGACAAGGAGCATCTGTCCCAGGTGCGGGTCCACCGGCAGGGAGGCAAGGCGGCGGCCGTTTTCGGTCAGCCGTCCGTCGGCAAGGGCGTGGAGATCGTCGAGGGTCCGCAATCCCTCGCGGATCAGTCCCGGGCCAGGGGGATCCACGAAGGGAAACTCCGTGATCGGCGGCAGTTTGAGAAGCGCCATCTGCAGAATGACCCCGGCCAGACTGCTGCGCTGGATCTCGGGCGGCGTGTAATCGGGACTTCTGTCGAAATCCTCCTCGGAATACAGCCGCACGCACACGCCGTCGCTGAGGCGGCCGCAGCGGCCGCGACGCTGTCTCGCGCCGGCCTTGGAGACGGCCTCCACCCGGAGTTCCTGAATGCGCGTCCGCGGATTGTAGCGCGACAGGCGCACCAGTCCGGAATCGACGACGAACTTTATGCCGGGGATCGTGAGAGACGTCTCGGCGACATTGGTGCTCAGGATCACCCTGCGGAAGCGGCTCCTCTGAAAGATCCTCCCCTGCTCCGAAGCGCTGAGGCGGCCGAAAAGCGGCAGAAGTTCGGTATTTTTCATGCGGCGGCCCGCGAGAAACTCCATCATGTCCCGAATTTCCCTTTCGCCGGGCAGAAAGACCAGCACGTCGCCGTAAGGATCCAGTTCGAAAAGAAAGGTCAGCGCCCTCGCGATGCAGTCGGGCATGTCTTCATCGTCGCGGGGCGGCATCCACACGTCCTCTATGGGATACAATCCCCCGGGTATCTCGATGACGGGGGCGCCGCCGAAAAAGGCCGAAATGCTGCCGGACTCCAGCGTGGCCGAGGAGATGATGACTTTGAGATCCCGTCTTTTGGACAACAGCTTTTTGACGTAGCCCAGCAGAAAGTCGATGTTGAGACTGCGCTCGTGGACCTCATCGAGGATCAGACAGTCGTACTGCAGCAGATCGGGGTCGGAACGGGTCTCGGCCAGAAGGATCCCGTCCGTCATGAATTTCACCACCGTCTCGTCGCAAGTCCGGTCGTCGAAACGGATCTTGACTCCGACTTCGTGACCCGGTTCAACGCCGGTCTCGAAGGCGAAGCGCTCCGCCAGCGCCGTGGCCGCCAGACGGCGGGGCTGGGTGCATCC
>JAFTDL010000167.1 GCA_017454215.1 Lentisphaeria bacterium
GCCCGGGGGGAAGGGAAAACTTTTTTTCACGCGAAAAAAAGTTCTTCCCTTCCCCCCGGAACCATCGATCTTTTCGGGAGAAGAAAAATGAAGCGTCTTTTGTTTTTCGCGTTTCTGCCGGCCTTTTCCTGCTTTGCCGCGGACGGGGATCTGCGAGAGTACCGTTTCGTCCGCGAGGCAAGGAGCGACGGTGCGGCGGCCGAAATCATCGCGATCCCCTTCGACAACGCGCTTTACCGGCACACCGGCGACGGTTACTCCAACATTCTCGTGACGGATCCCGACGGGGCCGTCGTGCCCTTTGCCGTGCGCACGGCCCGTGAAAAGAAGGAGGCCGAGGCGGTGACCCGGTTCGACGGAAAGATCACTTTTTTCAGCCGCGACGATGCCGCCAACAGCGCAAGTGTGGAGTTCACTCTGCCCGAGGAAAGGGTGATCTGCGCACTGGAGTTCACAACGAAATTGAGCCGTTTCGACAAAAGGGTCTCCATCGACTTTTTCGACGGCGCGGGCAATACGGTCCGGGAGGACCGGGATCTGAAGCTTTTCAAGTACGACGGGCTTTACGGAAATTCCTCCGTTGAATTCGCTCCCGTGCGCACGAAGAAAATGCGGATAACGCTCCACGGATTTTCGGAGAAGAGGGAATCCCCGAACTCCGCCGAAAAGACGGGACGGCTCGGTCATGTCACGGTGAAGAGCGCCCGCACGGAAGAGTTCCGTTTTCTCAAGATCGTTGCCGTCGCCAGAGAGAAGCAAAACCGGTTCGGCGGACGCAAGTACGTTACCGTCGATCTGCCGGAGCTCGGCCGCCGCACCGAAAAGGGCAATACGGTGATCGAGATCGACGCCTGCCGCGTCCCCGTTTCCGGTCTCGTTTTCCGGGCGGACGACGAACGCTATTCGCGTCCTGCGAAACTTCAGATGCTGGGAGCAGGCGGAAAAGTCCTTTCCCTGGCGGCCTTCGAGGTCGGGGACGGAGAGAAGAAGATCCCCCTCGGCGAAAAGCGCTGTGAGAAATTCATCCTGACCGTCATGAACGGCGACGATGCCCCTCTGCGCAACATCCGTCTGGAGTGGTCCGCGCCCGAGCGGATGCTCGTCGCCCGTTCCCGCGGCGGAAAGGATCTCAAAATCTATTACGGCGGCAATGCCCCGAAGAGGCATTACGACATCGAAAAGTACGCCGACGAACTCATGTTTTCCGGCTGTTCCTTCTACACCCTGGGCAGGGAGGAGCCCGCGCCCGGATTTTCTCCTGCGCTTCCCCGTGAAAAGATCCTGAAGGGCGTCATGTGGACCGTGGTGATCCTCGCCTCCGCCGTGATGTTCGCGGTCATCGTGAAGCTGCTGGCGTTCTCTCCCCCGCCCGCGCCTCCGGCGGACTGACGGAAGAGGGGACGGGGCGCTCTTGACAAAAGGCCGAAGCGTGGTATATTACCGGAATGCGTGATGCACGTAAACTGGGCCTGTGACACCCGTTGGCGAACGGTCCTGCACCCTGAACGGGATGGCGCCTGACAACGGGTAAAGCGGAAGGGGACCATCCGGTCCCCGGCAAGGGTTTCGGCTGTGAAATGATTTCGGGATATCAGATTGTTACGGGAGAACGACGGAAAGGAGAATGGCCATGGTGAACAGACAGCGCCGATCCTTCACCTCGTGCCTCATGCCTCAGACCTCATGCCTCGGGCGTGAAGCGCTTCTGCGTTTCACGCTGATCGAGCTTCTGGTGGTGATCGCCATCATCGCCGTTCTGGCGGCGATGCTGATGCCCGCTCTGCAGCAGGCCCGGGAGCGGGCCCGGAGCGTTTCGTGCACCGGCAACATGAAAACGTTCGGCTCCGTGGTCGCCAGTTACGTCGACGACAGCAGCGGCATCATGTGGCCGTATCTCTGTAAAGGCGCTCCGCCGTGGAGTCAGCTCTGGTCGCAGGTGATGAGCGGACACATCCGGCAGTTCGCTCCCCAATGGGAGTGCGCCAGAGCCGACGGCTCCGGGATGGATCAGGGCAAGTGGAACGAAGGCGTGTTCAACAAGAAGCGCTGGGGTTTCCTGCATTGCCCGTCCAATGCGGAGTTTCAGCCGGGGCATGACTATTACTACACGGGTTCCTACGGTCTGAACGAGTATCTCGCTTCGTTCGTTCCGAAAAAACTTGATGTCCCGGACGAGTATCAGATCCCCTTCGTCTACGCCAAGCAGCCGAATCTCTCTCAGGTGATGCTGGCCGGCGACAGTTTCGACGACTACCGCCGGCGCGACATCCGGGCGGCCCATGCCGTCCACAACGGCGCGTCCAACTATGTTTACTGCGACGGTCATACCGGATCGGTCATTGTGGATCTGGGTAAAACGTACGTCGGCGCCGCCGCAGCGGGGAAAGATCTTTTCCAGCAGTGGAAGTGAGGGAAGGGGCTTTTCGGGCGGCACGGGGGATGTGTTCCGCGGGCGGCGATGCGGCCGGCCTGATCGCGCCGGTTTCGCGCTTGGATGAGACTGTCCGGCGAATTCCCGCCGCAAAAACAGCAGGATCACGGGATATCGCCGCTTGAAAAGTTGCCGAATGATGCTATTGTAACGCGTCGCCGGTTTTCCCGCGATCATGTCGGAGACGATGGATCCCGACTGCCGGAGCCGGCGCGACGGTAAAAATCAGAATAACGCAGGATCATTTATGGATTTTTCAAAACTGATCGAAGATGATCTGACCGCGGATTGGGTCAAGGAGTGCATTCATAAACTTTCACCGTACCCTTATCTCGCCGATATTCTCATTATTTTCTGTTCATTCGCAATGGGGGCGCTTCTTTCACTGCTGCTGTTTCTGCTGCTGCGGCCGATCCTGCACCGTTTTTACGCCCGTCACTGCGAAATGAACGCGGAGCTTCTGGTCTGCATCCGTAAAATGATCGTCTCTTTCGTAAGCTGTCTGCCCGTGATCGCCGTCGGTTACTGTGTGTGGTGCGACGGAATACACGAGTGGCTCGCGGTCATCATCTGCAAACTGCTGTGGGGCCCGGTCATCTTTCTTCTGGCACTGACGCTGGTATACGTGATCAGAAGTTTCGGTCTGTGGTACAGACAGCTGAACCATGCGGAGCAGCGGCCCATCGACGGATTGCTCAATATCGCCATCTGCTTCGTATGGGCGGCCGCGATCATCATCTTCATTTCGCTGCTGCTCGAAAAAAGTCCGTTGTACCTGCTTTCCGGGCTGGGGGCGGTGGCGGCGGTGCTGCTGCTGCTTTTTCAGCAGACGATCCTCTCGTTCGTCGCCAGCGTGCAGATCAATGTCGACCATCTGGTCGAGATCGGCGACTGGATCGCCATCGAATATGACGATGAAGTCGACGTCGACGGTCGTGTCACCGAGATCACCCTGCACACGGTGAAGGTCCGCAACTGGGACCAGACTGTGGCCTGTCTGCCCATCGACGATCTGATCAAAAAGCCTTTCCTGAATTATACCGCCATGCAGAAAACCGGCGGCCGGCGCATCAAAAGATCCATTCTGATCGACCAGCGCAGTATCCGCTTTCTGAGCATGGAGGAGGTTGAGACTCTCAAGGGGTTCGACATTCTGAAGGATTATCTCGAGAGCATGGAAGCCGAGATCGCCCGGTACAACACGGGCCGTTCTGGGTTCAACACCCGCTATCTGACCAATCTGGGGACTTTCCGCATCTACGCGCAGCGGTATATGGAGCAGAATCCGAAGATCCGCAATGACATGACGCTGTTTGCCCGGGAGCTGGCGCCGACCAGTTCGGGCGTTCCGCTGGAGATCTACTGTTTTTCCAAAGAAGTGAACTGGGTCCCCTACGAAAGAGTCCAGTCGGACATCATGGAACACCTGCTGGCAGTCCTGCCGAGCTTCCGTCTGCGCGTCTTCCAGGACTGCAGCGACATCTATCAGGAGATCGGCAATCAGGTCGACGTCGTCGGCGGGGCGTTCTGCTTCGACCGTCTCGAAAACCCGATCTATCCGGACAACGGGAGCGTTCCCCGCAGACCGAAGCCGTGATCCGCGGCCGGACCGCCGCAGTCACTTCGTCCGGTTCCGTCCCGGCTTTTGGAGCGGTTCGGAAAAACGTTTCTTCACCGGCTGATACGGCTTTTCCGAAGCGGGGAAAAATCCCGTCGTGATGCAGCCGATGTACATCGGCTCCGCCAGCTCATCCTCCACCCTTTCGGCATCCGCGAAGCGATCGCCGATATGAAGCTGGACTTTGCCGCTTTCCAGCCCCTGACTGAACCCGAAAGACGTGAATTTTCCTTCCGGAAGCAGTCCGGCGTAACGGACGCCGTCGATCGTTGTCAGCACATAGACTTTCCGTTCCTTCACGTCCGTCAGATAATCCTGATCCTTGTCGGAAAAGAGCAAGCGGCCGTCTTTCAGGCGGAAAACGTTGAAATATGTCCGCCCGCCGGTATTGACCCACAGGTCCTGATATGTTTCCGTTCCGTTCCGGCGGAACCGGAACCGGTAATCGTATTCCGCCAGAAACGGATGGATCGGGCGCTCCTGAAACGCCAGTTCCGTGCCGTGTTCGCGGACGATCTCATACGTCCGCCACGGCCCGTGACAGTTTCCCCGGTTTTTGAGCGCGAATGAAAACGAAGCGGCCGCGCTGACCGCCAGAACGACCGGAAAAACGAGCAGCATGATGATGAACACTGTGACGACCGGAGCATTGGAGCGTGCCTGTTCCGACGGATGTTGTTTCCGGCAATGGTTTCTCAGTTTTACGAGGACCGCGGATCCGCCCGCCAGACCGAGGACAAACAGTCCGAAGACGACCGCATCGGAACGCAATACCCGATAGGGGATCCCGCAGTATTCCGCCAGCAGCCATACGGCGGAAGGGATCAGCAGCATGGCGCCGCAGCCGGGCGGAACGCATTTCCACGCGATGACGAAATCGCCGCCCGCGCGGCGGGTCTTCGGGATCGCCCACAGCGCCGCCGCGGGCAGCAGGATCAGACAGACCGCAATGACCGAAAACATGATCTTTCCCTCATTCATATCCCGCGCCCGGATCAACGCGGCGACCTTGAAATCTCCTCTGTTTTGATGATAATATAGGGTTTGCCCGGAAAATTGTCAACATTCTCTCGTTTTCGTCGTTTAATTTTACGCGGCGGAGCCGCGCGGCAAAGGGTAACACATCCCCCGCCGGAGGCGGCAAGTTTACAAGCGAAGCGTCTTCACAAGCGACCGGAGGGAGCGACTTCACAAGCAAGGCTTCACTGGGGCAGGGGTGAAGATGTGAAGAAAAGCCTGCGGCTTTTGAGTGAAGTTGTGCTCCGCACAGTGAAGTGAAGCCTTGCGGCTTCGTTCGCCA
>JAFTDL010000168.1 GCA_017454215.1 Lentisphaeria bacterium
CATGCGCGACCGCATGGCCGTCTGCGACAACTGTCAGGGGCTGCTCTACATCCCGGCCGATGCGGACTGAGAAAATGGTTCCCGAACGCACCGACTGGAAGGAGCTGGTCTTTCGCGGCGTGGAGTCCGACGAACTGGACTACAAGGCGGCGCAGGACTGGGAGGAGATCGGCAGAGTCGGCCGCGCCAAGTTCGTGCGGCATCTGCTGGCTTTCGCCAACACCCGCGGCGGATGCATCGTCGTCGGCGTCGGCGAGGATTCTTCAGGCTATCCGTCCAGGCGCACGGGGCTTACGCCGAAACAGTGCGCCTCGTTCGATCCCACGAAAGTCGGTTCCTTCGTCAATCAGCATGTGGAGCCGCCCATAGATTTCGTCATCGAGCGCCCCGTCGTGCGGGGCAAAAGGTACGCGGTCTTCGTCGTGCGTCCCTTCCGGGAACTGCCCCACGTCTGCTCCGCGGGCGTCGAGGGGGAACTGCAGACGGGGGTCTTCTATATCCGCACCGCCGACGCCTCCAGCCGTCCGGCCCACCGGGCGCTGGAGCTCGAGGATATCGTCCGCCGCGCCCTGCGCAACAAACGCGAAATGCTGGGCCGGATGCTTCGGGGCATCCTTTACGAAAACCGTTCCGGTTCTCAGGAACCCGCGGGCCGGGAGCGCTTCGACGACGTGGTCTCGTCCGCCGAGAACTACTTCCGTCACCGCCGCCCCTCCGCCGGCGGGACGCTCCGGCTCTCGTTTGCCGTCCAGCCCGAAACGGCGGGAAGTTTCGAGAGATCCGAACTCAGGCACGCCGTCGATCAGGCCGGACTGCCCCGGCCCTGCGGCAGGTTTTTCACGCCGGGACTCATGGCGTCGGCGCATCCCTGCAATCTGGGACTGCGCTGTCTGGCCGGAGCCGCCCCCGTCATGTGGCAGCTTTTCACGTCGGGCGAATTCCTGTTCTTTGCGGACGTGCCTTCTCCCGGCGGCCGCGGCAACGCCGAAGATATGCTCGAATTCGTTTCCGAGACCGTGGCGTTTGCGGGCAAACTTTATTCGGGTCTGATCCCTGCCGACAGTCTGCTGACCGTGACCTTCAGGATGTCCTCTTCCGAAAAGGTCAAACTGCGTTTCGGCGGGCGGATCGTCTCGAAAGCCGCCGCCGACAGAAGTTCGGCCTCTCTGTGCCGCAGCGCCGCGGACCTCGCGGCGGGGGACCGGGCTCATGCCGCGCGCCTGTGGAGCGAGTTCGCCGTTCCCTTCCGGCTCGCGACCGCGGCGAAAAACCTCACGGCCCGCTTCATCGGAGAATACCTGCAGAAACCATGATAAAGCCCAGAAACGATCCCTTCGACGACGGAACTTTTCCCGGCGGCGGAGGGCCCGACCTCGGGGAATTCGAGGTGGAGTACACCGAAACTGAGTCCTCCGTCGAACTGCCGCCCGGCGAGGAGTTCCTCCGCCGCTGCGGGGATTTCTTCTCTCCCTCCGGTCCCCTGATGTCCGGCGATCTCAACGGCGGAAAAGCCGAGGAGCGCCCCCAGCAGCGGCAGATGGCGACGGCCATCGCCCGGGCTCTGACCGACGGAAAAAATCTGTGCATCGAAGCGCCCACCGGCGTCGGCAAGAGCTTCGCCTATCTCGTGCCGCTGATCTTCCGCTCCCTCTACTGCCGCCGTCCGTCGGTGATCGCCACCGAGACCATCAATCTGCAGGAACAGCTCATCGAAAAAGATCTGCCCATGCTCTCGAAACTGGTGGGCGTCGAATTCAAGGCCGCGCTGGCCAAGGGACGTCGCAACTACCTGTGCCGGAGGCGTCTGGAACTTCTCTCGGGCGACCAGCGCGACATGCTGCTGCCCAATCCCTCGCTCATGCTCGACATCGACCGTCTCAACGAAAAACTGGCCGGAGGCAGCGACGGCACCCGCGACGGGTCCGGGTCCGGCGTGGACCCCTCCGTATGGAATCTCGTCTGCTGCGAATCGGGCAACTGCCTGGGGCCCAAGTGCACGTTTTTCCGCAGCTGTTATTACTACAAGGCCCGGCGGCAGTGGGAGGAGGCGGACATCATCGTCGCCAATCACGCGCTCTTCTTCACCGATCTGGCCATGCACGGCGCGGCGGACTCCATGGAGACCGAGGGTTCCCTGCTGCCCAACTACGGCGCGGTCATGATCGACGAGGCCCATACCCTCGAGAACAACGCGGCGGAATATCTGGGACTGCACATCTCTCAGGCCGGAGTCATCAGTATGCTCAACAGGCTCTACAATCCCGACAGCGCCCGGGGACTTCTGATGCGTCCGGGACCCGGCAGCGTCGAACTGCGCGCCGCCGCCGCCGCCGCCCGCGACGAGGCTTACGGATTTTTCACGCCCTACGAAAACTGGCTCGGCGACAGGCGCGAGAACGCCGCCGAGATCACCGATCCGGACCGTTTCCCCAACCGGCTCTCTCCCGCGCTCATGAAACTTGCCGGAGGATTGGCCAAACGCCTCGAAGACGAGGACGACGAAGCCTTTTCCACGGAACTGGGGGCCTACCTCGACCGCTGCCGGGAGTACGTGGACGGTCTGGACCAGCTGACCCGCCAGACCCTGCCGGACACCGTCTATTATGCCGAAAACGACAGAAATTCCCTCACCTTGCACGCTTCTCCGCTCAACGTGGCCGAAATATTGAGCAAACTCCTTTTCGATCAGGACTTTCCCGTCATGCTGTGCAGCGCCACGCTGACGGTGCGCGGCAAATTCGACTACTTCACGGGCCGGACCGGTTTTCACGGCGGTCCCTGCGTCCGGCTGGATTCGCCCTTTTCCCCCGATCAGGCGACGATCTACATCTCGTCGCGCATGCCGGATCCCGCCAGCAGCGAATATCTGCCCGCGCTGGTGCAGGAGATCCCCCGCTATGTCGAGCTCACCGACGGCAAAGCCTTCGTGCTTTTCACCAGCCATCAGGCCCTGCGCACCTGCGCCGACGCGCTGAGGCAGGAGTTCCAGGTGCGGGGCTGGCGGCTTCTGGTGCAGGGAGAGGAGCTGTCGCGCTACCGCATGCTGCGCGAATTCAAAGAGGATATCGACTCGGTCCTTTTCGGGACCGACAGTTTCTGGACCGGCGTGGACGTGCCCGGCGAGGCTCTGAGCAACGTGATCCTGACGAGGATCCCCTTCGCCTCGCCCGGACACCCGCTGATCGCCGCCCGCATGCGCCGCATCGAGGCCGCGGGCAAAAGTTCCTTTTCGGAATACAGCCTGCCCGAAGCCGTGCTCAAATTCCGGCAGGGGGCGGGACGGCTCATCCGCAGCCGCTCCGACCGCGGCGTCATCGTTCTTCTGGACCGCCGGGTCATCACCAAAAGTTACGGCAGAGCCTTCCTCGACGCGCTGCCCTACCGGATAATCAAGGAGTAGTTTTTTATGAGCAAAGTATATTTCACGTCCCTCGCGGATGCTTCCCCGGTCGAAGCGGTCTCCCGCGCCGCAGGGAAACTTTTCGACCGCATCGTCGAGGCGGAGAACATCACGTTCGAAAAGGAGATCCCGCTGAAAGTCCACTGCGGAGAAGCGGGCAACCGCACCTTCATTCCTCCGGGATGCTACGACGGCGTCATCGACCGCCTCGCGGAACGGGGGATCTCTTCGTGTTTCATCGAGACCAGCGTGCTCTACGGCGGCAAGCGGGGCGACCGCGCCTCCCACGAAAAGCTGGCCGTCTCACACGGCTTCACCCGTCTGCCCTTCATCATCGCCGACGGGGAGCACGGCGAGGACTCCTGCGACGTGCCCGTAAACGGAAAGCATTTCAAATACTGTCATCTCGGCAAAAAATTCGCCGATCACCCCCAGCTTATCGTCATGTCCCACTTCAAGGGCCACGCTCTGGCCGGGTTCGGCGGCTCCATCAAACAGCTGGGCATGGGATTCGCCTCGAAGGGGGGCAAGATGGCGATGCATCTCGGTGTCAAGCCCCGCATCCGGGCGTGGAAGTGCAGAAAATGCGGCATGTGCGTTGCCCGCTGCCGCGCCGGCGCCATTACCCTTGAACCCAAACCCGTCATCGACCGCGCCAGATGTCTCGGCTGCGGCGCATGCTACTCGGCGTGCCGCAATCACGCCGTCTCCATCCTCACCTGGGGCGGATTGCTCAACGCCCTGTTCAAAGGACGCTTCTTCCGCGAAAAACTGGTGGAATACGCTCTGGCCGCCCACTCCGGACGCAGAAACATCTACTTCGTTTTCGCCCTGAACATCACCAGAGGATGCGACTGCGAACCCGTGCCCATGCTCCGCGTGCTGAAAGATATCGGGATTTTCGCCTCCGCCGATCCCGTGGCCGCCGACGCGGCGGCCTTCGACGCCGCAGTTAAGCGCGGCAGGCGCTTCCGGGGCGGGGAACAGCTGGACTACGCCGAAAAGATCGGCCTGGGCAGCCGTAAATATGAACTGGTGGAAGTCGCCTGCGATGACTGAAGATCACAGGATGCCTCCCGAGACCCGGCAGCTGCTGGCGTGGTACGCCGTGAACGGCAGGGACCTTCCCTGGCGCGTCCGGGGCGGTCCTCATCCCGACCCCTACGCCGTGTGGGTGTCGGAGATCATGCTCCAGCAGACCACAGTGAAGACCGTTCTCGATTACTTTCCCCGCTGGATGGAGCGTTTTCCCACATTGAAAAGTCTGGCCGAGTCCCCGCTGGACGACGTGCTGAAGACCTGGCAGGGGCTGGGATATTACGCCCGCGCCCGCAAGATGCACGAGTGCGCCCGGCATGTCATGGATCACTGCGGCGGCGTCTTTCCCCGCCAGCGGGAAAAACTGCTGAAACTGCCGGGCATCGGACCCTATACGGCTTCGAGTCTGTGCGCCTTCGCCTTCGACCTGCCCGAGACCGTGGTGGACGGCAACGTCATCCGCGTGCTGGCCCGTCTGCGGGGCCTGACGGGCGAGGCGGACAGAAACGTCATCTATCCACTTGCCGCGGAACTTACGCCCCGCACCTGCGGCGCGGACTACGCTTCGGCCGTCATGGATCTGGGGGCCACCGTGTGCAAAGCCTCTTCCCCCCTCTGCGGCGAGTGTCCGTGGCGGGAAAGCTGCGTCGCCCGCAGAGAGGGGATCCAGAACAGGATCCCCGTGCTGAAAAGACCGGAAAAAAAGAAGAAATGCGGCGCGGTCTTCATTCTCGAAAACGCGCGCGGAGAACTTTTCATCCGCCGCCGCCCGGGGAGGGGACTGCTGGCCGGATTGTGGGAACTGCCGTGGTCCGACGACGGAACTTTTCCCTTTTCCGCCGACTGGCGCCGGATGCCTTTGAGCGTGCGGCACGTTTTTACGCATTTCGATCTGACGCTTGCCTTCTACAGGTGCGATCCGCCGTTTCCCGGCGATCTCACCGGGACCGGGGTGTTCGTAACAGAGCGGGATCAGGAAAAATACGCGTTTTCGACGCTGATGAAAAAAGTTTTGAAAGAGCTCGGCAGAGCGGGGTGAATCTCATGGCTTTGAAGATCGAAAAGAAGATACTGTCCTTCGGGGAGATGCCGCGCCTTGCGGCCCCGTCTGGCAAAACGGTGCTGCTGGTGCGGCACTCTTTCCGGCAGTCGCTCAATGACGGCACCTACGATCCGCCGCTGACGCAGGAGGGGGCGGAATACGCCCGCAGCTGCGGCGCGTTCCTTGCCGGAATGGGTGAGACGGCCTTCGGCGCATCCCCCCGCCTCCGCGCCCGGCAGACCGCCGAAGAACTGATGCGCGGCGGCGGATTTCCGGAGGAAGAGGTGCGCGTCTGCCCCGAGCTCGGCGACACGGCCATGTTCACCCGGCCCGAAAACCTCGACGCCGCTCTGGCTTCGGGAAACATCGCCGGGAAACTGCGCTCCTACTACTCCACCGGCCGCGCTCCGGGAATGAAAGACCTCGACGTCTTTTCTTCGGGCCTGCTGGAGTTTCTCACAGGAACGGACTTCGGCAGAAAGAACGCCATCCTGGCGACCCACGACATCCTTCTCGTGGCCCTGCTTTCGGTGTACGGCGTCTACCCATTCCGGCTTGACGACTGGTGCGGTTACGTTCAGGGCGCGGCCTTGTTTCAGTCTCCCGGCGGCGGCTGGACCATGGCCTACGCCGTCCCCGACGCCTCCCGCCGCGAAAAATACGCCCTCTTCGTGTAGCCCCCCGTTTGCTGATGAAGGGAGGAGGAGGGAAAAAACTTTTTTTCCCTCTCCCGGACCCGCTCCCTTTTTCAAAAAAAGCGTGGTGTTTTGAGAGGAGAAGCGCGGGTGTCTGTTTGAAATCAGTCCGCATTGTCCGCATTGGATCAGGCTGTCACGCCAACCCGTGCCGGGAGTTGCCGCACTCGGGTCGGAACGGGTCCGGTTGCGGAAAAAAACGGGATTTTCCGCAACCGGAACTTGAAAAACATCTTTGCATAGTGTATAGTGTAAATGAACACTTGAGGGAGGTTTATCATGGAAGCCGGGGTTCTTGATCTCAGAAAGAAGATGCGTGAAGTCATGTCGGCGCTCGACCGCCGGGAGCGTGTTACGCTTACGTACCGGGGCCGCCGCCGTGCCGTGATCGTTCCTCTCAGGGAAAAAAAGCGCGGCAGGATCAAGGTTGCCGATCTGCCCGCGTTCGGAATGTGGGCTGATCGCTCCGACATGACCGATCCGGTCGCCTACGTCAACGGCATCCGCAAACCCAGGAGCTTCTGATGCTGTTCGATACCGATGTTCTCATCTGGGCGCTTCATGGTTCGGAAAAGGCGGCAAAGGAGATCGACGACGATGACAACCGTTTCATTTCCGCCGTCAACTACATGGAGCTGATGCAGGGAGCGCGGGACAAACGCGAGCAGACGCTCATCAAGCAGTTTCTGAGCGCGCTGGATTTCACCATTCTGCCGATCACCGAGGCGGTCTCGCATCGCGCCATGATCCTCATCGAGGAACACGCGCTGAAATCAGGCATCCGGTTGGCCGATGCTCTGGTGTTCGCCGCCGCCTGTGAAAATTCGCTCACGCTGTGCAGTGCGAACGAGAAGCATTTCCGCGACATCGCTTCCCTTGACGCCAAGGTGTTCGTTCCTGAAAATCGGTAACGGCTCTCGGCCCGTTTTCTCCCTCACGCCCCCCCCGCTGGCATATCCGGCACGCCCGGCTGCCGTCTCCTCGATCGTCATGCAATATGGCGAACAGCGTATTCGGAAAAACCTTGAAAAAAAAGATTCTTCGGGTTACATTAAAGGGTCGCAGATCACAGTCGGATGGGTGATGTCATGCCAAATGTTAACCTTGCGAAGGCCAAAACCGCAAAGAATGACGAGTTTTATACGCAATATGCCGATATTCAGGCGGAGATCAACGCTTATATCGAGTATGATCCCGATGTTTTCCGCGGAAAGACGGTTCTGCTCCCCTGTGACGACCCGGAGTGGAGCAACTTCACCAAGTTCTTCGCCCAGAACTTCGAAAACTTCGGTTTGAAAAAACTCATCAGCACCAGTTACGCCATCGAAAGCAAGCGCATCAAGGAATGGGAGCCGACTCTCTTCGAAACGGCCAATCCCCACTACGATGCGGACAAAAGCAAGACCAACGGCAAGATTTTCGTTCTGGAACGGGATGTCAACCGGAGCGGAAAAATCGACATCGACGATTTGGAATGGGAATATCTTGCCGGAGACGGAGATTTCCG
>JAFTDL010000169.1 GCA_017454215.1 Lentisphaeria bacterium
CGGCAAAAACCATCTCAACATCTGGACCGAAAATCACGACGCCTCCATTTTTTCCGTGAAGTCCTGCCGTTTCGTCAACGCCTCCTCCTTTGCCGTCAAGAGCTTCAGTTTCGCCACGGGCGGCGGTGTCGGTGCCGGTCAGCGGGCCAACATCAAACTCATCCCGCCCTACGCCGTGACGGAGAAGGACGGAACGGAGGTCCTCGTTTCTCAGGAGCTCGAAGATAAGATCGGCGGTCCCGGCTCGGCAGCGCTGAATGCGTTCATTCAGCCGAACCGGCGCAAAAATCCCAACAAATGGGAGACAGTCACCATCGAGGCGAAATATGCCGACTGCTTCCACTTTTTCAACTCCACGAAGATCCTCATCGAGGACTCCCGTTTCGAGAACTGCGGCGGCGTCATTGCCTGCGAGACCGACGGGACCACCGTCCGCCGCTGCCGCGTCGAGACCCGGCGCGACTCCATGCTGCCCTCGTTTCTGCTGGGCAACCGGACGACCCTTGCGGAGCTGGACATCCTCTTCCGCCGCAACGGCAGGCCCGGACAGGCGGTCGTGGGGCTCCGCGGCTCCCGCGTCGGCGCGGGGGCCTGTCTCGACTTCCGCGATTCCGTGATCAGGACCGATGACGGCAGCGGCGTCTGTCTCGTCTCCGCCGACATGATCGAAAAGAGCTACATCGCCCAGTCCATCCTGCTCCAGAATCTGACCACGGAGTCCGCCGGGTGCCCCGAAAACGCCATAGTCTTTTTCCGCAACAACGTTTTTGCCAACATCGTCATGCTGGCCCAGGTCCGCGACACGGGCAAAGGCAAAGTACGGGCCGTGGGCTTCGAGACCGGACCCGACGAAAAGAGCATCCGGCGCTCCTACCCGCTGCACTACGCCGACAGGACCAAGACCTATACCCCTCAGCAGACCTTCGCCTTTTCCTTTGCGGAAAACTCTTCCAACATCGACTCTTCTCTGCCGGAGAGCCTGAAGAAACTCGAACGCAAACTTCCGTATCTGCCGGAAAAGCCCGAAAAGATCGCCCCGCGGCTCAAGTTCACGGGAAAAGTCTTTTACGCCAAGGACCACGGCGTCGGTCTTGTGCCCGGCAAAAAAGAGGCCGAGTCTCTCCAGAAACTGCTGGACCTCGCCGCGAAGGAGCCGGGCAGTACGGTCGTTCTGCCCGCCCGCAGGTTTTCTTTTGAGGAGACCTTGCGCGTTCCCGAAAACATCCACATCACCGCGTCGGGCATGGCCCACTTGACCATGAAGGATCCGGGACGGGACATGTTTTTTCTGCGTTCTCCCCGGGCCGTGCGTTTCAGCAGACTGATCCTGAGCGGCGGCCGCTCGGCGCTCCACGTCAAGGCCCCCGCCGGACACAAGGGGCGGATCGAACTTGACGGCTGCTGCGGATTCGATTTCGAGCGCGGCATGATCCATGCTTTCGCAGGGAAGACTCTCGAGGACGGGAAAAACCTCGAACTCTATTTCCACGACGGCGTCTGGCAGCTGGAAACGGTCTACACCGGCAATATACACGCCGTGATCGACGATCTGTGGCTCGAGAGCAAACGCTACAACAACCGTCTGCCCCTGCCGGTCTGGGTGGACAAGGCGTCCGTCGTGTTCGTCAATCACGGCCGTCTGCAGCTGACCGGCATGCTGGGCGTGCC
>JAFTDL010000170.1 GCA_017454215.1 Lentisphaeria bacterium
AGTACGAGGCAAAAGAGGTCTACGCCTTCCACACCAAGTGGAGCCCCGACGGGACGCATCTGATGTTTTCGCTGCGCTTCTTCCCCGACGAAAAGGGCAGGATGTTCTGCTCCATGTACCATTACGGGGCCGGACTGCGGTACGACGTGTTTTCGGTCAGGCCCGACGGCAGCGGTCTTCATCTGGCCATTCCCGCCGAGGAGTGGGACAAGGGGGGCCACCACACCACGTGGAAGCCCGACGGCAGCGGCTTCACCATGAATCTGCGGCTGGACGGAAAAAACATGCGCATCTGTCAGTGCGGTCTCGACGGTTCGGGTCTTGCCGCCATCGGTTCCTTCACGGGCAGCGGCCACCCCTCGTTCGCGCCGGGCGGACGCTGGGGCATCACCGACAGCTACCGTTTCGAGCCGCTGGCCTTCGACGACGGCAAAACCGTTCCGCTCCGGCTTTTCGATCTTGAGGAAATGCGCGAACAGCTCCTCGTGCGCATGGACGTGAAAACGCCCGGCGACGAAAAGAGCATCGACTTCCGCCTCGACCCCCACCCCGTGTGGGCGGATCATTTCAGGTACATGATCTTCAACGGCATGTACGGGGGGACCCGCGCCGTCTTCTGCGCCGATCTTGCCGGCATCTGCCGCTGAGGTTCTCCTCATCCGGTCCGATCCGCTGACATTTCACGGGCGTTTTGCGGGCATTTTCCGGCAAAAAACGCGCTCCGGACTTGCAAAATTGACCTTTTCATGTTATTGTATGTACGGTTATATACAGATTTCAACACAAAAAAAGTCGATCGGGCAAAAAAATGGGATTCATAGATCTGTCAAAACTGTTTTCGACCTACATCGGCATCGACCTGGGGACTGCGAACACGCTGGTCTATGTGAAGGATCGCGGCGTCGTGCTCGCCGAACCCTCGGTGGTCGCAGTGAAGACCAGCACGCAGAAGATCATTGCGGTCGGCGGCGAAGCGAAGGACATGCTCGGCAGGACCCCCGGCAACATCAAGGCCATCCGTCCCATGAAGGACGGCGTCATCGCCAATTTCGAGATCTCCGAAGCCATGCTGCGCTATTTCATCAGAAAGGCGATCCAGACGGTTCCGTGGTACCGCCAGCTGCTGCATCCCAAAGTCCTGATCGCCGTTCCCACCGGCATCACCGAGGTGGAACACCGGGCGGTGGAAGACAGCGCCAAACGCTCCGGCGCGGGTGAAGTGGTCCTCGTCGACGAACCCATGGCCGCCGCCATCGGCGTGGGTCTGCCCGTTTCGGAACCCTCCGGCAACATGATCGTCGACATCGGCGGCGGCACCACCGAAGTGGCCGTCATCTCTCTGGCCGGCATCGTCGGTTCGAAAAGCGAACGCACCGGAGGCGATGACTTCGACAACGCCATCATCCAGCATCTGCGCAAGATCCATGGACTGCTCATCGGCGAACTCTCCGCCGAACAGATCAAGATCAAGATCGGCAGCGCCTATCCCGTCAAGGACGAGGAGACCATGGACGTCAAAGGTCTGGACATCACCAACAAGATCCCCAAGACCGTCCGCATTTCTGCCTCCGAGATCAGGCTGGCCCTGCAGGAGCCGGTGTGGAAGATCGTCGAAGCCGTCAAGGCCACTTTGGACCAGTGCCCGCCCGATCTGGCCGCCGACCTGATCGACCGCGGCATCATGCTCGCCGGCGGCGGCGCCATGCTGGCCGGTCTCGACAAACTCCTCTCCGAAGAAACCGAGCTGCCGGTATTCATCGCCGAAAATCCTCTGGACGCGGTGGTGAACGGGACCGGCGTCATGCTCGAAGGCGATAACAACATCTGGTTATTGTAAGGACGATATGAAGATCGATCTATCCAAACTCCGCCCCGTGGAACTGACGGACCGGAGCCTCTTCGACAGCCGCCTCGCCGTCATGGGCAGTCAGAGCTGTGAATGCAGTTTCCCCAATATCTTCATGTACCAGGAGCCCTACGGCATCGAGTTCGTCGAGATCGCCAGACGCCTCGTGGTGTATGAACGCGTCTCGCGCACCATCCACTACCCCATCGGCGAATGGACCAATCCCGCCACCCTGAGAAAGATCAGCGACGCCTTCGTGGAAGCCGGGCTCACCGACGGCGGCATCTACGACGTGCCGGAGGAATTCCTCGACAAACACGCCGACTGCGACAAGTTTTTCGAGATCGAGTACGACGAAGGCGCCATCGACTACCTGTTTTCGATCGAAAAGATCGCCACGTTCACGGGTCCCAAACTGCGCAAGAAGCACAATCTCGTGAAACAGTTCCAGGCCAACTGGCCCTATGCGGAGGTCCGCTCCATCACCAAAGAGGATCTGCCCGTGGCGGCGAAACTGGCCGCGGAACTCAACTCGCGCATGGTCCAGTGCCAGTTCCTCGACGAAGAAGCTCTGGCCCTGGCCCGGGCGTGGAAGCATTTCGACGAGCTTTCCCTCGGCGGCATCATCCTCTTCGCCGAGCCCGGATATCCCGCCGGCATCTCGATCTACAGTTTTCTGCCTTCCGACACCGTGGACATCCACTTCGAGAAGGCCGACCACTCCGTCAAGGGCGCGTCGCAGACCCTCACCTGGCAGCTGGCCATCGCCCTGCGCGGCAAGGCGAAGTTCATGAACCGCGAACAGGACATGAACGAAGAAAATCTGCGCCATGCCAAGCGTTCCCTCGATCCGGAGCGGTTCTTCAAGAGATATTTTTTGAGAAATCTCGCCTGATCCGGCCTTTTGCCTTCCCCCTTGCGCGAAGTCGGCGCGGCGGCGGAAATATCGTTTTTACACAAAGGAGATGGTATGATAAATAGCTGACGTTCGCGGTTTCTGCGATCGGCGTGTAAATTATGGCGATTACGTTACACGCATGGAAGCGGACAGGTTGCAGACTGAATTATTACATGGGGCGAGCCGCAAGGCGCGACCCCGGAAAAGAGATTAGTCAGATCTGTAAACCAGAGCGCCACCGTAGGGAGCGATTGAGAGAGTATCGGCTGCCCTGTATAGGAGGATGGTGAGGCCGTGACAGCAGTTCCGCTTCGATTCGTGTGAAAACGAATGGAGGCAGAAGATGGTTACCAGTTTCGTAGGAGTGGATTTGCATCGGAACAATTTCACTTATTGTATCCGGGCGAACGGAGAGGAACGCCAGATCGGCAAATGCGACATCAGCGAGTTGAGCGGCTTTGCCGAGATGCTCGGACCGGAAACGGCGATGGCGGTGGAAGCGACCGGGAACACGTTTATGTTCTGCAGTTCGCTGAGACGCCATGTGGAGCGGCTGGTGGTGGTGAATCCGTCGCAGTTCAAAGTGGTAAGCATGTCCACGAAGAAAACGGATAAGCATGATGCGAAGGTGTTGGCGGAGTTCCTTGAAAAGGATATGCTGCCGGAGGTGAGAATGAAGGACGATTTACAGGCGAAGATTTCAAGTCTGACGCAGACCAGGGAAAAACTGGTTCAACTGCGCACCGTCTTGAAAAACAAGGTCAACAATCTGCTGGCGGCGAATTTCGTTCTGCTGAAGCGGGAAGAGTTGTCCACGGAGAAAGGGCTTTTGAAAGCATTGAGTTATCGCCTCGATCCCATCACCGACACGGAAATGC
>JAFTDL010000171.1 GCA_017454215.1 Lentisphaeria bacterium
CGTCCGGGATAGCGCAGCAGCAGATTGAATTTTGCGATCATCACCGCCGCGGGGTCGCTGTCCGCCCCGAACAGTCTCTCGGGATCCTCGCAGGACGTCGAGATCAGAAACACGCCGCTGCCGCAGCAGGGATCGAGAAAGGTCTCCCCGCCGGAGAAAGAGAGAGAGGAAACCATGGCCGAAGCGATCCTCCGCGGCGTGTAGTAGGAGCCCTTGAGATTTCTGACTCCCTCCCGCAGACCGGCCTGATAGACGATCCCCAGCAGATCGGGTTCGTCAAGGGGGATCTCCGCATCCGTTATACGCGCGATGCTCCTGTGGGGATACTCCGCCAGAACGCGCCGCACCGGGGCGCTGTCGAGGATGCCCGCGCGGGCAAAAAGCCGCTCGGCGATATTGCAGAGCACATCGGTGACTGCATATTTTCCCGCCTCCGCGAGGGACAGGAGTTTCAGGACCCGCGCCCGGTTCGACCGGTGCTCGAAACACTCGACGGGCAGGATCTTCTTCGGAGACCGGGTCTTGTTGGCCCGTCCGGTGAGACGCCCGGATGCGGCGACATTCAGCCGCTTCCAGTTTCTGCGGGTCGCATCGGATATCGTCTGATCCATCATCCCCTCCCGGCGGTCTTACGGTCCCGGATCCTTTTTTCAGAAGAAGACGGGCGGCCGGGAAGAGATGTTTTCCCTCCCCGGCCTCTTTCTCAACCCTTCAACGCGCGGACGGCGGCGACGAAGCCGGGGGCGCTGCGGAGAATGATCTTCTCGTCCACGCAGCAGGCCAGACGAACGTAACCGGCCTTGCCGAATCCCCGGCCGGGAACGGCGAGGACGCGCTGTTCGAGGAGGGCGTCGACGAACCTGCATTCGTCCTCCACGGGGGACTTGGCGAAGAAATAGAACGCGCCGCGGGGCAGCGTGAATTCGATGCCCGCATCGCGCAGAACTTTCGCCATGGCGTCGCGGCGGCGGCGGTAGACATCCAGATCGACCTGGGCGTCGAGGCACTCCTCGAGGATCTTCTGACCGAGGGCGGGCGCGTTGACGAATCCGAGAATACGGTTGCACATGATGAGACCGGCCATGAGTTCCTGCGCGTTCTCCGTTTCGGGAGAAACGGCGATGTACCCCAGCCGCTCCCCGGCGAGGGAGAGGTTTTTGCTGAAGGAACCGATCACGGCGGCATGTTTGAAGAACTCCATGACAGGCGGGATCTCGACGCCGTCGAAGTTGAGGAAGCGGTAGGGTTCGTCCGAAAGAACGAACACGGGTCCGCCGTACTTTTTCTCATGCTCCGCAATGATCCCGCCGAGGGCGGCCAGTTCGTCGCGGCGGTAGATCTGCCCCGTGGGATTGTTGGGCGAATTGATGATGACCGCCCGGGTCCGGGGCGACAGGGCCCTGCGGAAGGAGTCCATATCCAGTTCGAAGGAAAGTTCCTTCGAGGGGGCGGTGACAAGTTTTCCTCCGGCGTTGGCCGCGTAGGAGTTGTACTCCACGAAGTAGGGCGAGGGAGAGATCACCTCGTCGCCGGGCGAAAGCACGGCGCGGAAGAAAACGTTGAGGCCGCCCGCGGCGCCGCAGGTGACGAGAATGTTGTCCGCGGGCACCTGACGGGCCTGTTCGCGCGAGACCAGTTCGGCAAGTTTCCGGCGCAGGCTCATGTAGCCGGCGTTGGGCATGTAGCCGATGGCAAAGGGCTTGTCCACGTCCGCGGCGATCCGGCGGAGCGTTTCGCCCACGGCCGCGGGAGGCGGCAAGTCCGGATTGCCCAGACTGAAGTCGCACACGGCGTCCTCGCCGTATTTCTTCTTGAGTTCCAGTCCGGCCTCGAACATGCGCCGGATCCACGAACTGTTGGCGAGGGCGTTCTTTATTTCATCGTTGAGCAGCTGCATGGCGTTTTCTCCTCACTTGGCGAGGGCGTCCGCGCCGGCAATGAAGGTGTCGAGGTGTTTGGCCAGTTCCGGGACCGAGAAATCGTCCACCAGTTTCTGGCCGGGGGCGTTCATCTCGGTGCCGGCGAGGATGGGCAGATCACGTTCCACGGCGGCGGCGATGAAGCGGTCCAGTTCGGCGGCCATCCTGGCGCGCTTGGCGGGATCGGGGAAATTCCAGTTGCGGTCGGGAATGATGGTGACGGCGCGGGCGCCGTATCTGATGTGCATATCCAGCAGCGCTCCGGGATCGGCTTCGCCGCCGGAGAGGCCGTTGAGCCAGGCCACCGTGGGGACCGCGCCGCAGCTGATGACGAACTTGTTCATCTCCTCCAGCGTGGGGAACGAGGCGGGATCGGGCGTCATGTAGCCGACACCGCCCTTTTTCATGGTCTTGGAGCGGATGAGCGCTTCGAGTTTCACCGGGTTTTCCTCGAAACCGCCGATCCTGCTCTGCCAGTAGGCCGCAGCCTTTTCGGGAGAAAAGACCTTTTCCGCCTTCATCCGGTAGGCCTGACAGACATGACGCTCGGTGACGTTGCCCCTGGGCGTGAATTCCGCGGCGACGGCGTCGAAATCGAGGGCGATCTCGGGCAGGAACGCGTTGACGGCCTCGACCACGTTGCGGGTGCGGGCATTGGCCTTGCGGCGCAGTTCGGCAGCGAAGGCGCGGGCGCACTCGGGCACCTCGGAACCGGTGAAGCCGCAGCCGAGATGATAGGCGATCCCGGGTTCGCCGGGGGAGTTGATCTCCACCGAGGCCAGATCGGGCACGAACACCCGCGTCTCCATGCCGGCCACGGCGCGGACGCCCATGCGCTTGGCGGAAGCGAGAAATTCATCCACGCCGTCGAGGACGTCGAAATCCACCAGTCCCGCGGCGCGCCAGTTCATCTCCTTGGCCAGCGCGACAAGATAACTGGGGGAGTAGCCGTAGCCGTTGTACGAAAAGAAACTGTGGCAGTGCAGATTGAAAAAGGTCTTTTCCGCCACGGCCTTTTCGAAGGCGGCTTTGCGCTGGGCGGGATCGAAGGAATTGAGTTTTTCGTCGGGCATGATTCTTTTTCCTTATGTAAAAATTGTCGTGAGATCCTGTATCACATGGCATCGGGCACGCCGATGGTCATGGTCGCCAGACCGTCGGCGACGACGCGGCGGACGGCTCCGGCCAGCGCCAGACGGCCGGCGGCCAGTTCCGGATCGCTGTCGGCGATGCCGATGACCGGACACTCGCGGTAGAACCGGTTGAAACTCTTGCAGAGGTCCAGCAGATATTCCGCCAGACCGGAGCAGTCCCGGCGTTCAGCGCAGAGGCGCAGACATCCGGGATACAGATAAAGTTTCACCGCAAGTTCGCGCTCGAACTGGTGTCCCAGCCGGGACCAGTCGACCTTGACCGCGTCAAGTCCGCTCCCGGCGGCCTTGCGGGTGATGGAGCTGATGCGGGCGGCCACGTACTGCACGTAGGGCCCGGTGTCGCCCTCGAACCGCAGCGAGGCGGCGGGATCGAAGGTGATGGTGGTCCTGGCGTTGAACTTGAGCAGCATGAACTTCAGCGCGCCCAGCCCGATGATCTCGCTCCGTGCGGCGATCTCTTCAGGCGGGACCTCGTCGCCGCTGCGCTCGCGGCAGGCGGCGGCGGCAAGGGACGCCATTTCATCGAAAAGGTCGTCGGCGTCCACCACGGTCCCCTCGCGGCTCTTCATCCTGCCGGTGGGCAGATTGACCATGCCGTAAGAAAGGTGATACAGCCGGTCCGCCCAGTCGTACCCGAGTTTCCTGAGGATGGCAAAAAGCATCTGGAAGTGAAGATTCTGCTCGTCGCCCACCACCCAGATCATGGTGTCGGGATCGTAGTCCCGGTGTTTGAGCAGAGTCGTGCCCAGATCCTGCGTGATGTAGACGCTGGTGCCGTCCTTGCGGAGCAGGACCTTGGTCCCCAGTTTGCCCAGATCGCAGACAACGGCGCCGTCGTCGCGCTTCGCAAACACGTTCTTCTCGAGCCCGGCCCTGACCGTGTCCTTGCCCAGCAGATAGGTCTGGCTTTCGAGATAGGTGCGGTCGAATTTTATCCCCATGCGCTCGTAGGTGGCGGCTCAACCGTCGAAGACCCAGGAGTTCATCTTCCGCCACAGGGCGCGGACCTCGGGATCGCCGGCCTCCCAGTCGCGGAGCATCTGCTGAGCCTCCTTGCCCAGACCGGTCTCAAGGAAAAGTTCGTCGTTGTCCCTGTCGGCAAACTCCGGATGAGCCGCGCGCAGGGCCTTGATCTCCTCGGAAAGGGCCTGATTGAACTTGACGTAGAAATCGCCCACCAGATGGTCGCCCTTGATCCCCGACGATTCCGGCGTGACGCCGTTGCCGAACTTCTTGTAGGCCAGCATGGACTTGCAGATGTGGATCCCCCGGTCGTTGACCAGATTGATCTGGATGACCTCGTGTCCCACGCGTTTCAAAAGCGATGCCAGCGACATGCCCAGCGTGTTGTTGCGCACGTGTCCCAGATGCTGGGGCTTGTTGGTGTTGGGCGCCGAGAACTCGATGAGTATCTTCCTGCGCTCACTTTCGGGCAGAACGGCGCGGGCCAGCAGGGCGTCCACGTCGGAAGCGCCCGCGGCGTGGAGCGCCCGCGGCGTCAGGGTGATGTTGACGAAGGCCTTGACCGTCTCGACGCTCTCCACGTCGGCGTGTTTCGCCAGAAACGCCGCCACAGTCGCGGCCGCGGCGGCGGGATTGCCGCAGAAACGGGCGATCTTGAAGCAGTTGACGGTGAAATCCCCCTTCTGCCCCGGAGGACAGGGATCGGCCGTCAGCACGGCCTCGCCGGGATATCCGGCAAATTCGGAACGTAAAAACGCTTCCAGTTCGGTCAGAAATCTCATGATTCTCCACTCACAGGGTTGTTCTGACCACGGTGCAGCGGCTGTCCGCAGTCAGGGATTCGATGGTGTATGCGCCGAAGGAGGCGGGAAGCAGAACGCTTTCGCCGACGGCAAGCTCCACGCGCCTGTCGTCGCGTCCCACGCGGACGGGAGAACTGACGCTCGTTATGTAGTGAAAACTCTCTTTTTTCGTGTCGTCGTTCCAGGTCTCCACCAGCCGCAGTTCGGAGAAGTTGAAGTAGGGGCAGTTGCCGACCACGCTGATCTTGCGGTTCCACGCCGCCTGATCGACGGCGGCGGCGATGCGGGGACTGGTGCGGTTGACGAAGTTGATGGAGCGCAGGCCCTGTTCGAGGTGCAGTTCCCGCGACTTGCCGTCGCTGCCCACGCGTCCCCAGTCGCTGATGCGGTATGTGGTGTCGCTGTTCTGCTGGACTTCGAGCAGCAG
>JAFTDL010000172.1 GCA_017454215.1 Lentisphaeria bacterium
ATCCTTTTGCGAGAAAAGCGGGGTGTTTTTGGGCGGAGAAGTGCGGGGCGCGGTCCGGAAGCGCTTGCTCTGCCCTGTCATCGGCCGATGTGGGAGAGCAAAAAATCCACACCGATACAAGACAGGCGAAGTTCCTCGGAACTCCGCCTGTCTTTTGATGTCGGGATGCGGACGGTCAGTCGTTTTCCCAGCTTTTCATCTCGGCGCAGACTTTTTTGAAGGTCTCAAGGGGTGTGCGTTTGCCCGAGTAGTCCCGGGTCTCGGGATTGACGCAGAGCGAGCGCTCACGGGCATCGGTGAGACGCCAGAGGGAACGGATGTCCATATCCCCTTCCCCGATCGTGGCGTCGGCGTAATATTTGCCGCAGCGCTTGGGCGTGTACCCGTCGCGGGGAACGTCGGACACATACCAGTCCTTGACGTGGAAATGCACCACGTGCTCCCGGAGTTTCAGAAACGCCTGCACGGGATCCTCCGCCGTGGCCACGTTGCCCTGATCGAAAGTGATCTTCAATCCGGGGACCTGACGGAGGATCTCGAGGCATTCGCCGGCGGTGGTGATGGGACTGTTGTGATAGCCCGTGCTCTCCAGCGTCAGCGTCACCCCGGCGCTGTGCGCCAGTTCATATCCGCGGGCAAAATACTCTGCGTAGCGTTTGCGGTCGTCGGCGAAACCGGTCTGCGAAGCGCGGGCGAAGGGCGGCAGCATCAGCACGGGAGCCCCCAGCGCGAGGGCGTCGTCGAGCGAAGCCTTGAACTCGTCGAAATAGTTCGGATCATCGTTGATGAATCCCCACTTGAGCATGGTGTGGGCGGCAATGGGCAGACCGCGGTCATCGCAGAGTTTTTTCAACTCCTTCGCGCTCCTGCCGTGGAGACCGATCCAGTCGATGGCCTCCATGCCGCAGGCAAGCGCCGTGGAAACGATCTCCTCAACGGGAGAATCCTCCATCATCAGCGACATCATGCAGATCTTCATATTCCGGCCCCTTTCCTTTCGCAGACATTTTTTCGACAACGGGAATAATATAACCGCTTTTACCGCTTTTGCGATGGATTTTCAGGCAAATAGGTGGACAAAACCGCACTTTGTGCAATTTTGTCGTCTTTCGGATGGGTACGGAGAGATACGGATGGGTACGGAGAAGTACGGAGAGGTACGGAGGAACCGTTTACTTGTTCGTGAAATTGGCGATGTCGTCGCAGGCCCAGTCGCCGTTGCTGTCTTTATAGGTCGTCGCGGTCGGCGATGCTGCGGGGTCCGCCGCAGGAGAAACTCCGAACTGACCGTCGGGTCCGGGGGCGATAAGGTCAAATCCGGTGGTATTGACCGCGCCGGGATAGCGGTAACGGATCGTCCCGCCCCAGCTGTCAACGAGGTTGTTGCCGCTGATGTTCTTTTTGAGTTTTTCCTGATCCAGAGGTTTGATGAAAACTTTGGACGCATCGGTTCCAAGAGCCGTTCCGCCGAGGGAAACAGCCGGCGCGGTTCCGGACAAGTCAATGGTAATGGCCGCATAAGAAGAAGACGACGGATAATAGCCTTTTTTCACCCTGAAGTTTTCGAGGGCGGCCTCCATCTGTTTGATGAGGGATTCCGTGGCGGAACGGCGGGCGGCGCCCATGGCGTAGCCGTAACCGGCAAAGCCGATGGCTCCCAGCAGGGCCACGAGGGCGGTCACGACGAGAAGTTCGACCAAAGTGAAACAAAAACGTCTTTTCATAGTGAAGTCTCCTTGATAAAATGAACGTGAGGGAATATAATATGCAAACGGAGATAATTCAAGGAAAATCGATGCAACTTGCCGGAAAAAACATCCTCGTCACGGGCGGAGCCAGACGCGTGGGCGCGGTGATCGTGCGCCGTCTGGCCCAAGCAGGCGCGCATGTGGTCATCCACTGCAACACCTCCCGTGCGGAGGCGGAAGTCCTGCTCGGCGCCCTGCCCGGTACGGGTCACCGGGTCGTCGCCGCCGATCTGTCCGTTCCCGGAGAAGCGGAAAGGCTTTTCGGGGCCGCTTCGCCGCTGGACGCCGTCGTCAGCAGCGCATCGGTCTACCGGCACAGCGGGCTCTACGACGAAGAGACGAAAAAAATGCTCTTCGAGGTCAATTACAGAAGTCCCCTCGCCCTCATGGAACTGCTGGCAAAAAATCCCCCCGCCGCGGGCGGAGCCGTGGTCAACGTGCTGGATCAGGCGGTCCTTTCGGACCGTTTCCCGAACAACGCCTATCTCGAAAGCCGCCGGCTTCTGATGGCGTCCACGCTGGAATTTGCGAAAAAGTACGGTCCCTTGGATCTGCGCTTCAACGCCGTGGCTCCCGGTCCCATGCTTCCCCCCGCGGAACTGCCGCAGTCGAAGATGGAAAAAACCATATCCGCCCTCCCCCTCCGCCGCCGGGTGGAGCCCGACGATCTCGCACGGGCCGTCCTCTTTCTGCTCACGTGCGACTCCGTCACCGGCGCCGTTCTCCCCGTGGACTGCGGCCAGCACCTGTAGGAATACGGCATCGGGCGAAGGTCGGGAACTCGGGCAACAGCGGAAATACC
>JAFTDL010000173.1 GCA_017454215.1 Lentisphaeria bacterium
AAAGAGAAAAAGCGGGAAATCTTGAAAAAAAATGATGGTTCCCGTATCGCGTCAGTGGAGCAAGGTATGTAAAAATTTCTCTTCGCGAACTGAAACGGAGGATACAGAGGATACGGAGAAGACGGAGGACGCGTAAGACAGGAGCGCACCTGAATAGAAAAGCAGAATGAAAATCCTGGTTTTTCGGGGTTCGACATGGACGCCCGCGAAACTCCGTATTCTCCGTATTCTCCGTAAAAAAAGTTCGCGGATTCCGGACAGACCATCTCCCCAACTCCACTGCCGCCGCGATACCCCGAATTCGGCAAAAAATGAAAAAAAACGGGAAAGCGCTCTTGCATTTTGGCGAAAACGTGGTATATTTAGCATCATTAAACGCACCTGTAGCTCAATTGGATAGAGCGTCTGGCTACGGACCAGAAGGTTGCAGGTTCAAGTCCTACCAGGTGCACCACTTTTGTGCAAGTTTCGCGAGACGTAGTTGACTGACCCTCCCAGTCGTTCATAGAAGTGCATAGTAGTTTACAAGGAGGAGTCATTATGTCCGTCACGCTGCGCGGAAACAAGTTCCATTACCGGTTCCAATTCGAAGGCCAGTCCTATTCCGGAGTGTGCGAGGGGTGCGACGTCCGCACCCTCGATCAGGCCAGGGCAAAACGAATGGCCGAGGCGTTCGAAACGGCTGTACGCGAACGGGTTGCAAAGGAAATCGCCGCACGGAAAGAATTGGAAAACGACGTCCGGAGAAACAAAACCGTGACCGCTTTGGTCGAGAATTACCGCTACGAGCTGACCGGGGGACATCCCGTATCGCTCGCCGAGGCTTTCGACCTGGCCGCGGCTAAACCTTCCCGGCGGCAATGCCATGAGGAATACGCCGCGCAGAAGCGTTTGTACTGGGGAGATTTCGCCGCCTATATGGCCGCCACCTATCCGGATGTGACCGATCTGGCGCGGGTCCGGAAAGCCCATTGTGAAAGTTTTGTGCAACTCCTGATGACGAAAGGGCGGTTCGTCAAAGAGGTCTCTTACACCCGGCCGGGGAAGCGCCGGGACAAGGCGGTATCCTATACACGCAATTATGGGGTGTCGCCGAAGACCATCAAGGAAATCGTCGGCACCTGCAAATGGGTGTTCTCCCGTGTGATGGAGGACGCGGGACTGGTCTCCAATCCGTGGAACGGGGTGATTCTGCCGGCGCCGGATCCGGTGGCGAGGGAAGTCTTCACGCCGTCCGAACTCAAGCTGATCTGGGACGGCATTCAAACCGATGATTTCTGCCGCCCGCTTTTCATGATCGCGGCCAATTCCGGCTTGACGGAGGGCGACATCTGCCTGATGCAATGGAAGGATTTCGACTGGGCGACCGGCTATTTCCGGACGTTCCGGCGAAAGACCGGAGTGAGGATTACCCTGCCGCTGATTCCGGAGTTGATCGCCTATCTGTCAACCCTGCACCGCGACGACGAGTATGTTCTTCCGGATCATGCGGAGCTGTATCTGCGCTGCCCGTCCATGGTGTCCGACCGGATCAAAACGTTCCTCAACGGCCTCGGTATTCAAACCACCGTAGAGGTTCCCGGGCGCCGGGCGGTGTCGGTCAAGGACCTCCATTCCATGCGGCATGTGTTCTGTTACCGGGCGAAGCGCGCGGGAATCCCGGAAAGTGTTATCATGAAATTCGTGGGTCACGCGGTGCTGGCCATGACGGAGCATTACGCGGATCACGATACGGACGAAGAGCTCCGGAGCGAGATGAAAAAACTCCCGCCCCTCTTTCTCGGAGAGGCGGGAGACGCGGAGCGCGGGGTCACTTTGCGGCGGGAGCTGGCTGAGCTGGCTTATTCTCTGCCGATCGAGCAGGTTGAGTCTCTGCTGGCGCAGGTTCAGCGGCCGGCGCTGGAGGCGTAGACGCCTCCCTGAATACCTCGGCCACCGCCCGGATCGCTCCGGGCACGTCGCCCGAGTCGGCCAGGGTGATTGCAAGGAACCGTTTCTTCGTAACGCTCGAAGCGTTCCAGATGGACGCGGAGCTTTCCTCGCGGTAGCTGACCTGGTTGGTCCCGGCCTTGACGGTCGCAAAGTCCCCGGAAATGAATACCGTTTTCAGTCCGGGGATTTTCGTATCGGGGTCGATCCCGATCCGGGAGTCGATGACCGTGCCGTTGCCCGATACGTTCTTGGTCGTAATGCCCGCCGCCAGCGTTTCGGCCGTTTTACAGCCGGTCAGCAGGCCGAACAGGGCGAGCAGGCAGAGGGTGTACAGTGCTTTCATTTCTCCTCCTATGTTTGATTTTTCAGTGCCGCCCAGATCGCGAGGGCGGCGTTCACGATGAATCCGATGATCCCGGCGAACACGCCGTAGTGGTGCGATCTTTCCTTATCCTTGGTTTCGAGCGTGACCAGCCGTGTCGTGATATTGTTGACCTTCTCGAGCAGTCCGGGACTTCCATTGCCGTGAAGGGCGTGATAGTCCTGCTCCAGCTTGGCCTTGATATCGGCGAGCGTCGTGCTTATTGACAGCAGCAGCCGGTCTCTTTCATTGTCGGTCATGGGGGATACCGTTTCGGTTATTCGGTTTTATGGAAGCCGTCCCAGCCGAAGTCCTGACAGTAGCGGTAATAGCGCCACGCCCGGAAGAGCCACTTGTACCGCCGCGGGTCGTACCAGGCGTAGGCGGCTTTCACGAGCGTTTTGCAATTCTCATGAAATTCCACGTTGGCCGCGGAGAAATCCCCGCGCGTTCCGCCGACATGGAATCTCACGTCGTGGATGAGGGCGGCGGGCTCGAAGAGCCCACTCGCCTCGGTCACGAGATCCCGCAGCCACTGGGGGAACCGGTCAGGTCCGAGGCCGTTGTAGATCCTCTGGAGCTCCTCCATTGAGAAGTTCCAGAGGACGGCCAGCCCGGCGAGGTTATGCTGCCTCGCCGCGGCGATGAGCTGGGGAAGCGGGGTGCTCATGCGAAGAGCTCATCCCAGTTGCGCCCGTTCTGGAGCAGGTTCAGGCTGATGATGGAGAACTTCGCGGTGTAGTCCGCCACGGCGTCGGCGGCCATGCCGTTTTCCACGGCGAAGGCGAGCATTTCTTCGGCGTTGAAACTTTCCGGCAGATCGGCGCGTGTCTTGCCGACGGCGGCGCAGGCTTCGTCGATCAGCGCCCAGAACCTCGTCCGGATCGCGGTGAACCGTTCGGCGGCGGGGATGACCTCGCCGGGCGCCTTAGGGAAAGCCGCCTTTACGGCGAACTGATGCCGGGCGAACGTCCCCTTGAGGATCATTTCGTTTTGGACGGCCCAGTCGCCATAGAAGAAGTGGCGGATCGCGGCGTAGCTTTGCAGCAGACATTTGCCGTAGTCCGTCAAATCCTGGCCGGTGTATTTCGCCGGGACTTCGAAGTAACGGTATTCCGTGGCGTCTCCGGCCGTCGTCGCGCGGACGAAAACCGGGATGACGATCAGGTTTCCTTCCCGGCGGATCGCCGGTTCGGTCATGGAACGGGTTTCGCGGAGAAACGAGGTGTCGAGTCCGGCGGGAATTTCAGTGTTGGGAATCATAATATCACTCCTTTTCTGTTAAGGTTAGCAAGCGCCGCGGTGCCAGTGGTCGTTGTTGTTGGTTGCCCCGTCGATGCCGAAGAGGTTGAACGGGCCGGCCGCCCCCAGGGTCGTGTTGCCGTATCCGCCGTAGGTGAATGCCGAGGTGCTGGGATTCAGGTTGCCCTTCAAGTTGGACATGTCGCACAGGTAGGTGGAGGTCGAACCCGTGAGTTCCGAGGCGATGGGCAGGAAGGTAAGCGGATCGAACACCGCGGGGTACACCGTTCCGTTTCCGTTTCCGGATGCGGTGCCGCTCAGCCAGTCATGGGCGATGGACAGCCAGGCGGCCCCGGTTCCCGCATCCGGGAATCTCCCTTCCGGATTGAAGTTCGGCATGTTCGACTTCGTAAGAGCCGTAGTGTCGGAAGGATTGATTACCTCTCCGTACTTGCCGGTGTCGTTGGTGAACCAGAAGCCCGGTCCGGTTTTCAGGTCGGTGGTGTCCGCCGTATGGCAGGAGTCGATCGCGCCGCAGTACTCCGCCGCCAGACATCCGTAGGGGTTTTCCACGCCGCGGTAGGAGCAGGCCACGATCTTTTCCTGCCCCTCGACCCAGTGGTCCGCCAGGTCCGCGTCGATCACGTCATCCGCGAGGATGCCTCCGGACCGGTTGCCGAGGGAGAGGGTCCTTCCCGGTTTCCGTTTGGCATTCTGCACGTACGGGTCAGTGAAGTTCGTATTGACCAGACCCGGGGACAGTTTGGCCTGGATGTCGAAGCTGCCGAAGTCGATCACCATCATCATCTACATGAACCATTGGAACGAGATGTTGGCGATATCGAGCCCGGCGCGGCTGTAACCGGTCATCGCCGGAGAAAGCGATATTCCCGTGAGCGGAATGGAATCGCCGACGATGGAACGGAGTTTGCCGCCGGCGGCGATGGTTTCCCCGTCCGTCAGGGTCGGCATGAACGCCGCTATATACTGGGTCCGGAGCGTGGCGCCGCCGGGCGAGGTGTAGAAGAACGGATGGGGCGCGGCTCCCGGGAACATCTGCGCCGAAACCAGCCAGACGATATGCTCGTGCGAGCTGGAATCCGTGTATTTGTCGATCCGGTAATAGGTGACAGGGATCTCCACCATCACCTCGCCGTCCTCGCCGCTCAGCACGGCGGCGGTTCCGTCCATTTTTTTCGTGCTGTCAGTGGGATGGAGATAGTAGTTCACGGTCCGGGTGGCCGTATTGACCACGCAGCGCCGCCAGTTGTGGGCGGGCCGGGCTCCGAAATCCTGAACCGCGGTATAGCTGGCGGGGTCGCCTCCGGGGCTGACGGCGCTGTTGAGGACGACTTTCCGGCACGCGGACGCCGCCGTGGCGACCGAGGTGTCGTAATCGACTCCGTAAATCTGACCGTCATACGGGCGGTGAAGGGCGAACGGCACCCCTCCGGGGGTCGCCCCGTCCCCGCCGTAGTAGGTTCCGTCGGTCCGGTCGTAAAAGATTTCTCCCGCTACGGGCGTGTTGGCCGTGCGGACGGGCGTGGTGGTGGTCGGCAGAATCAATTTTGCCATGGTTGTAACCTCCTATGGGTTAGGGTTGAACAGTCCAGTTTTCAAATCGCAGGATGAGTCCGAAGGTCCCCCATTCGCCGAAAATCCAGTCCAGCGGATAGGGTTCTTCCTGGAAAGCGTCGCCGCATTCCAGGGTGCCGGTGGACAGGGTCCCTTCGGCGGTGCGGAACTGGAGCTGCCGCCAAAGCAAGTCGGTCCGGGCGGCTGCTTCTTCCAGCCGGGTTTCGAGCGCTTCCCTGGTCTCTTCCAGTTCCGTTGCGACTGCTCCGACGGCCTCCGTCGCGGCGGCTACGGCGATTTCGGTGATCCGGGGCTCCAGTTCCTGCGCGGTTTCCGAGGCGGCCTGATCTGCCGCGGCCTGGGCGGCCGCTTCGATCAGGGCGGTGCTGATCCGCCGCAGGATTTTAGTCAGAAAAGGGTCGTATTGTATGGCCATGCTTCACCTCACGGGAGTTCGGAGTTCACGGGCCGGTACGTCAGGGTCGTCCGGTCGGCCCAGGCTCCGTAGGCGATTTCGATGACGGTCGTGGTGACGCCTTCCGAGGTAGTCTCGGTGATCCGCCGGATCGCGCGCTGCGGCTCGTCGGTGTAGCAGATGTAGGTGACTCCGGAGCGTTCCTCCACAATGTAGGGTTCCAGTTCCCCCTGCCGGAAGTAAAGGCTGTTTTCCTTGCGTCCGTACTTGTCTTTCATATCATATCCTCCTTGTTAAGGGTTAATACCATACGTTGAACTCGAAATCCCAATACGGGTAACTGGCGACGGGCAGGAGGTAATGGATGAGACTGGTTTTCGTGAGCATGTTTATCCCGCCGTACACTACAGCGCGCGCCTGATAAACGCCGTCCGCCTTTGACAGTATCGCCTTCGGGGTTTGGTGATAGCCATCCCAGATGGTCGCGCAGTCGCCGGCGCTGTATTCGTGACTTGTGTAAATATCACCGTCTCCGCCCCGGTAGCGCGTCCGTATTTCCACGCGCGCGGTTTCCAAGTCCTCCTCCCCGAAGTCACTGGGAAGGTTAATGGTTATCTCCCCTAAACCGACGTTAACGGACGCGGACCAGTGCCGGGTCCCGGCAAGCGGGCGGATCATGCCGGAGGTCAGGTCGCTTTCCCGCAGTACCGGCTCCCATTCCGACCAGTCGGGGTAATTCCATATCCGGGTGAACATTTTACCGGTTTGGCAGTTCTGCCAGCGGAGGGTGATCCGGTCAGTGCCGGCATCGACGAAAGAGACCACCCGGAGTATGGCGAACCCTCCGTCATCCGGCTCCGGGCCTCCATACAGGGAGGTCGGAACGCGATAGGTCCCGGTATTGTTCAGCAGCCATTCCACGGAGTACACTGTCACATCTGCGGGCAGGGTTGCGGCCTGCTGGTACACACCCCGGTTCCGGAGACGCGGGATCAGGCCGACGCCGTCGCCGTCCGGGTGGGCATCCTCCGACCCGTTGTGAACGGCGATCGCCGCGGCGTGAGCCCCCTCGGCCGCATCGTGCTCGGCGATCCTGGCCGGGATGCTGGTAATATCGGAAACAGGCGTCCAGGTGTTGAACGAGATAAGGGCAGCGGGATCGGACGACCAGCTGCCGAAGCAGAGGGAAGCGCCGTTCAGCTCCGCCAGGTCGGCGAGCATCCGAATGGCGGAAAGGCTGTTGCCGGCGGAGGTCGCGGACATCTGGGCGCCGCGTGCCGCCGTCACCGCCTGCTGCGAATAGCTTCCGGCTGTATTTTTCGAGGTAAGGGCCCCTTCTTCCGAGTCGGCCGCCTGCTGCGCGCTGGTCTGCGCGGCTTCCGCGGACTCCTGCGCGGTCTTCGCCCAGTCCCCGGCGTTTTCCGCCAAACGCTCGAAATCTTCGAACAGGGTGTTCTGCTTGATCTCCCGGGTAGGCGGAACCGTCAGGGTGCGCGTCAGCGTCTCCTTCATCTGCTGTACCAGCATCGTCAGTTTGTCGAGCGCGTCTTCAATGACCTGCGGCAGGAACGCGGTGTTGTCCTGCAAATCGGTCTCCTGGGTGGGCGGGACATTCCTGATGATTGCGATCATATCGCCCGCGGCCGGAGCGCGGACGAAATTTACGTTCCCGCCATCGTCGGTCAGATTGACCGAATAATCCCCCTCCGGCACGGGCGAGTCATTCGCGTATACGGTGATGTGGGTTGGATCGAGCACCCGGAATCCGAACGGGAAAACCCGCTGCCCTCCATCCGCCACGTAGGGTCCGGCCTTCGAAGTATCACTGTTGATCATATAACCTCCTGGGTTTTACCATTGGTGTTGGTTTTTGCGGGTACGGGTCCGCTTGTCGAAATCCGGCAGCAGATCGGGATCGCCGGTCCAGCTTCCGAGCGTCCGGCGGGCGCGTTCGTAGACGCCGATGACCGGGACCCGGAAGAACACTCCGGCGGCGTCGGCGAGTTTATACAGGGCGCGTTCCGGGTTGTCGTCCACGGCGGCGTCGATCCCCTCCACGGCGGTCACGATCAGGTCGCTCACCGCGCGGAACGCCGTATTCTCGATGACCGTGCGCTGGGTGCCGAGGAACTTCTTGCCGGTCGCTTTCCGCGCGATGCCCCCGGCCACGAAATCGGCCGCGTCGCGCAGGATCGGAACGCCCTGGAACGGGTTGGAGATCAGCTCCCGGATCAGCGCCCGCCACGGACGCTCCGGATCATCGTCTCCGCCCGATCCGGCCGTGAGCATCCGGACCGCTCCGGCCAGCAGGAGCGGCGCCAGCAGGTTGGCCGCCGCCGCAAAGGCCGCTTCGTATTTGGTCATGGATCCGTTGACGATCCGGTTGAGGGTCTTTGTTCCCATCGTCGATCCGGCGGAGACCGCCGAGAAGAACACGGTCAGCGAACGGCCCCACGCCTTGAGCTGGAGCGGGGAGAGGTCGATCGGGCGGGTCGCGCCCTGCGTCGCCGCCACGAATTCGTCGGCGGCCGCCACGGCCTTGATCTCGTCCGCCCCGGAGTCCATCGCCTTGTTGTAGGCGGCCATCCAGGCGGGCATCGCCACAGCCAGGTCCACAAATCGCATCGGTGCATAGCCGAATTCCATCACCAGCCGCCGGAAGTGTTCCGGGGTGCTTTCCGTGAATTTATTGAGCGGCGTCCGCAGGTCGATGTCTTTCAGGTTGACGCGGTCCCGCATCAGGCCGGAGCGGGTCAGCACGAAATCCCGGGTCTCCATCGGATGGAGGAAGAACTGGGCGACCGCTTCGGGATAAGCCGCGCCGAGCTCGTCGATCCCATACGTGAAGCTGGTCAGCTGCATCGCCACCACGCTCGGATTTACCCACAGCGCGGAAGCCGTCAGGGCGGCGCGGCCCCAGTTTTCGAAGCCGCTGGTCATGCCCTTGAGGAACGCTCCGGGCGCGGCGATATTGGTGCACAGGTCTTTCAGCGCCTGATAGCGCTCAAAGCCCTGCGTCTGCTGGAAGTGCGACCGGAAACGGTAGTCGTTTATCACGCGCAGGACTTTGGCCATGATCCGGCGGTGCGACACGTAGTGTGCCGTATCGAAGATATGCGTATGGATCAGATTCAGGTCAAGCGAGACCGGATCGGAAAGCTGTTCCGTCCGTTCGAACGTGAAGCTCGCGCGCCGGAACGCCGGAGAGGCGTGCGCCGCCGCTTCCGCTTCGGACTGCACGAAATTGTTTTTATGGAACAGATAGGCGAGCGGGTAGTAACCGCCTTCCATGGTGACGGTCTGACCGTCGGACGTGGTCACGTCGAACGGAACGGGCTCTTCCATCTTGAGATCGAAATGCTTTTCCTCCTTGAAGGTCTGCCGGACCCGTTCGGAAAGACTGCTGTTGCCGACCGCGTTCCACAGCTTCTGGATGTTCGCCCAGTCTTCGGCGCTGAGGAGCGACGCGATCCGGGCGCAGTAAACGTCGCCCTGGTCGCCCCATTCGTAGCCGTCGATGAGGCGCTGCCGGTTTTTGGCGGTCCCCATGTTGAGGCAGGCGGCGATCACCTTCTGGGCGTCCCAGGTGCGGTAGCCCCAGGCCCTGACGTCGGCGGGGAACGGGATGTCCGCGACGGCGGCAAGGTTGAAGTTTTTCGAAGCCTTGTGCAGGGCGTCGAGCGCTTCCCGCACCTTCGCGGCCGGTTCGGCCATCAGGTGCGTTTCGTCCGCGGCGGCCGACACCATTTCATCGTAGAGCTTCTGGAGCGGGGAGTTCTTGTCCCACTTCGCCGCCATGCCGATGATGTTCCGGAGCTTGGTGCCGAAGTTGAACAAAACGCGCGGAGCGTGGAGCAGGGAGTCGCGGGTGTAGCGGTGTTTCTGCGTTTCGAGTGCCCCGACGCATCCTTCGATGGACTGCGTGACCTCGGCGTTGAACGCGGCGCGGCGGCCCTTGACCAGACTGCGACCTTCGCCGTTCAGAAACTGCGCCAGCTCCGAAAGCATCGTGAACTCCCCGAACGGCATTCCGCCGTACGGGATGTTTCCATTCAGCAGCCACTCCGGCACGTCCAGCGGCGCATAGCCCTCTTCGGCCGCCTGTTCGTTGTATTCCCGGATGACCGACGCGACCGTGTGCGTATACGCTTTGCCGGGACGGGTGAAGCCGAAACGCACGGAGAGGTCGAGCAGGGCGTCCTGATGGTCGCCGTAGATCACTCCCTTTTTGGCGTGACGGGCTTTTTTCAGCAGGTTTTCGGTCTGCGAAACGACCTTCCGCGCCGCGGCTTTGTGCCGCAGGACTTCCAGGTTGAAACGGAGTTTCTGCGCCATTTCGAACGCGGTCTTGAAGTCTGAACCGTTCACGGCGGCGGTGAGCTCGCGCGCACTGCGCCGGCAGGACCCGATCAGTTCGGAATCGCTGACGATCCGGGAAACCGGAGTGGAATTGATCCCGTCCAGGGCGCGGCGCTTGAACATCTCCCGGCGCACCCGGTATCCGGCCATGCCGCCCTTGACGGCGAGGAGCTCGGAAAGTTTCTCCAGCGCGTCGATCGAGGCCTGCGCGGTCAGCGCCGCCTCGGACGCTTTGAACTGCGCGTGAAACGCCGCTTCCCGTTCCGCCAGGTAAGCCCCGACGTAATCGGCCGGAGTCAGAGCCGAGGCGAGGGCGCGGAGCATCTCTTCCGCCGAATCGAACCCGTGTTTCATCGCGACTTCGGCCGGATGGACGCCGGGTTTGGCGTTGTAATACCCGGCGGGTTTCAGCAGGTCGCCGGTCTTTGCGTCGGTCTTCGCTTCGGACTTCCTGCCCGGCGCGGAAGCAAGTCCCCTCGAACGCAGCAGATGCGCGGTCTGTTCGTCCGAAAGGTTCAGCGCGTCCGTAAAATCCAGCGGCGCGGTCAGCGCCTCTTTCCAGGCTGAATAGACGGGATTCGCCGCCATTTGGTCAGCGGCCTCCTTGCGCCATTGCGGGCGGAGTTCCTCCAGCTCTTTGTTCTTCCGTGCGGTGAGTTCCTGCACGGTCTGCCGGTTGGCTTTTTCGATCAGTTCCCGGTAGGTCTTGACTTCGGATTGCGACAATCCGAGCAGTTCGGCATTGATCTCGCGCGCGGCCTCGTTGATGACGGATGCCGCATCGGCCGCTTCGTCCGTGGCGAGCAGACCGTCGAACACCGCCCGGACCTCGTCGTTGAGTTTCACGCCGAGGGCTTTGACGCTCTTGTAGATCTGGGTCAGCAGATAGCGCAAGGTGGCGAACGCACCTTCGAGCTCCACACTCGGAGCGCGTCCTTCCATGGTGTAAGCCTCAAAGGCGCGGGCGAGCTTTTCGTTCTGTTCGCCGGTCAGCTCTTCGCCGGGTTTCGCTCCGATGAAATTCAGGAGCTTGTTCCAATCGTCGGTCATGCGTTCGTCCCCCAGTCCGCGTTCCACCAGTTTCCGCATCGTTTCGAACGTATAGTGGCCGAGCTCGTGGATCAAAGTCGAAGCGTCCGCCGCGCCTTCGAACAGGGTGATCGTGGCATTCCAGTCACCGCTGAAAGTCGTCGCCCCGCGGTGGATTTCGGAATGGGACTGATAGGACCCATAGGACCCATAGGACTTATCATTTCCCTTTTCGCCGACGATCTGGGGCATGGTTTTCGGATTATTTTCGTTTGACCGCTTGAAATCTTTAAGAGATGGTGTTATATTAGATTCCGCCGCCGCAGGGGAGGGAGCACCACCGTTTGACCCTTCGGCTGACGCAGTCTGAGCCGGTGACTGGTTCTCACTTGCTTTCTCCCATATGACATCGAAAGAGTCCCTCCTTGAAGCGAACCTGTCCGCGAACTGGGTAATCAGGGCGTAGTCGTATACATCTGAGGAATCAATCTCCCCTTTTTCCGTTACTACGACGACGTGGATTGCTCCCTCCGAATAACTGCGGACGTATGCAAAATTTCCGGTATCCGGATCACGGAGCTTCGCCTGCGCGTTTTCCAGCGTTTCGACAATCCGGGGGACCCACGGTATTTTATTGGAAATAGCGAACTCGATCCGATCCCCACTATTCTCGTCAGCAGTCGCAATCAGATGCATAAGACGCTTTGCAATAGACCCGCCTTCCGGGTTTTTTACCAATACGGAAGCGCCGTCCGCCGCCGTAACCTGATTCGGAAACCCTTGGAAGATGGAAGCTAAATCCGGAATGATCTGGTTTACCGACCGGAATTTCTTAGTGAACAACGGCGTTGATCCGTCTTCTTGGGGAAGCGCTTTCCGGATAGCTGAAAACTTATCGCCCTTCGCCTGAAACATGATATGCCGGTCAATGCGGATATCCTTGTCGGAGAAAGCGACGAAATTGCGCTCGTCGGACGTTTCGCCGATGTAGGTGATACCATGGATCCCGACGCTGTAAAGGAATTCGCTCGCGGCCTTCGCGGAACCGAGAAGACTGTGTAAAGAGTTGTAGACGTATCGCCCGGAAAGACCGCCGTAGAGCAGTCTGTTCCCTAAATTCCGTGCCATAGTCCAAAGGACGTCATTTCTCCGGACCCGGTTGGATTTCAGGACACCTTTTTTATCCAGCCCGTCAAGGATGGCGAGCCCCTGTTCTTTCGTCACATCCGCGTCCCAGTCCAGCAGATTTTCCTGCATATCCGGCCAGAAGGTCTGATCGTAAAGGTTGCGGGCCGGACGCTTAACCTCGATATGGGGCTTCGCGGAGAGGAAAAGATTAAGCTGGGCCTGAGACTCATCAACGAGCTTGGAACCTTCCGGGTCGTCATGGCCGAACGCCTCTACGTACTCTTCGTGCCGATCCTTGGACCATTGAAGGGCGTTGCGGAAAAATTTTTCAGCTGAGGGGACAGACTGGAACTCCATAATCTTACGGATAATAAAGCGCATATCACCGTCCGCATAATAGGGGTCAACCTCATTCCCGTCCCACAGGACAACAGGGTCTTTCTCTTCCGCGGCTTTATTCGCATACCATTCCGCGATGGCGCGGAGGGAAGAGCCGTAGAGGCCCCAGCCGTAGACCTGGGCGCCCTCGCCGGTGCCGACGAAATTGAGGTCGGGACGGTCGTAATAGGCGGCGGAGCCGGTCCATATGTGGGAGATCTGGAAGAGGCGCGGCCCGGCGGTGAAACCGTCGTTGAACCAGGCGGAAGTTTTACCATCGGTCAAGGGGCTGCGGGCGATGATGACTTTGCCCTGCCGCGTAACG